>FR887216.1:39538-40847 GCA_000436735.1 Firmicutes bacterium CAG:170 | reverse complement strand
AGGCGACCTTCGAGGCAGGAAACGTCCTCGGACACGACTGGGGTGCATGGATCTCCAACGGCAACGACACGCACACGCGCGTCTGCAAGCGCGATAGCAGCCACACCGAGACGGATAACTGCTCCGGCGGCACGGCAACCTGTACCGCCAAGGCTGTCTGCACGGTCTGCGGCGGCGAATACGGTGCGCTGGCTCCGAATAACCACACCGGCACGATCTACTGGGTCACGACCGAGACGACGCATGAGGGGCGCTATACCTGCTGCGAGGCTGTCGCGGTCCCGATGGAGCCGCACGCCTTCGGCGAATGGGTCGTGATCTACAAGGCGACCGCAAAGGTATGGGGCATCGTGGAGCGCACCTGCTCCGTCTGCGGACATCAGGAGCGGAAGGACGTTGCGCCGCTCGACGGAGCCGCGGCCTATGTTCTGAAATTCGAGACCAACGGCGGCAGCCGCATCTCTGATGTTTATGCTCCGTATGACACGAAGATCGACCTGAGCAAATACGAGCCGGTCAAGGACGGCTATCGCTTCACGGGCTGGTATCTCGACCGAATGCTGACAGAGGGGGTCACCTCTGTCCGAATGACCAAAAACGTGACGGTATACGCCGGATGGCGGCGGACGGAGCTGCCCTTCATCGACGTGCGCGGGGACGACTGGTTCTATGACGACGTGGCCTATGTCTATGAAAACGGCCTGATGAACGGCACGTCGGAAACCACCTTCAGCCCCTACATTTCCACAACGCGCGGCATGATCGTGACGATCCTCTACCGCATGGAGGGAAAGCCCGCAGTCTTTGAAGCCTGCCCCTTCACGGATGTGAAGGCGGGAGCCTACTATGAAAGGGCGATCGTCTGGGCGGCGGAAAATGGAATCGTCAAGGGCTACGGCAACGGCTGCTTCGGGCCGGACGATCAGATCACACGCGAACAGATGGCGGCGATCCTGTACCGCTACGCAAAGAACAGAGGACTGGACGTGAGCGTGGGTGAGAACACCAATATCCTCAGCTATGACGATGCGTTGGATATCTCCGAATACGCCGTTCCCGCCATGCAGTGGGCCTGCGGCGCGCAGATCATCCATGGCGCGGACGGCAGGCTGACGCCGGGCGCGAAGGCGACCCGCGCACAGGTCGCGGCGATCCTGCACCGGTTCTGCGAGAACGTCCTCAAGCCGTAAGCGGACAGAATGCAGCGGCGGAAGTATTGCTCCGCAGCAATGCCGAAATGGAATACGAAGGAGGCCCGGCCCTGCGCCGGGCCTCTGAACATTGAGAAGAAAGAAAAGTCCGGCAGGCC
>FR887216.1:20585-39527 GCA_000436735.1 Firmicutes bacterium CAG:170 | reverse complement strand
AAAAGTCCGGCAGGCCAAAGCCTGCCGGACTTTTGTATATATTTGGAGATGGAAGGTGCGCCGTCAGGCTTCCGCGGAATTCGGAAGGGAATACTTGTGCGCGTACTGCGTGAATTTTTCGCGGAAGCTCTCGCTGGTGAGCTTGGTGGCGCGCAGGGTCTCGTGCAGGTTCAGATTGTGCTGCGCGGTGTCAATGATACACCCGGCGATGTTGGAGCAGTGGTCGGAGGTGCGCTCGAGATTGGTCAGGAGATCCGACCAGACGAAGCCTGCCTCGATGCTGCAATTGCCCTGCTGCATCCGGAGAATGTGGCGCGTGCGCATCTGCTCCTTGAGCAGATCGATGACCTGCTCGAGCGGCTCGACCTCCGAGGCGACGGCGATATCGCCGGTGGAGAATGCACGCAGAGAAAGTGCGAGAATTTCACGGAGTGCATTTGCAAGCGTCTCAAATTCGCCCTTGGCGCTGTCGGAGAAGGAAAGCTTCTTATCGCGCAGCTCCTCGGCGGATCCGAGAATGTTGACGGCGTGGTCGGAGATGCGCTCGAAGTCGCCGATGGACTTGAGAAGCTCTGTGGCCTCCTCGCTCTCGTTTTCGCCGAGCTTCCGGGCGCTGAGCTTGACCAGATAGGTGCCGAGAATGTCCTCATAGTGGTCGCAGGCATCCTCGTCGTCACGGATGCTCTGCGCCAGCTCCGGAGTATAGGCGGAGATAGAGAGCAGCGCGTTCTGCATCGCCCGGATGGAGCGCTCCGCCATCTCGGCGGCGACGGTGTGGCTGCGCTGGAGGGCCAGCGACGGCGTTGCGAGCAGACGCTCGTCCAGCTCGGAAACGGCCTCGGCGCCGCCCTTGTCGGGCACCATGCGGATCGCCAGCTTTTCAAGCCAGCCGCCCGCCGGGAGAAGCATGGCTGTGCAGAGAATATTGAAGGCGGAGTGCGCCAGCGCGATGCCGTACATGGTCGCAGGCTCGTTGAAGATCTCCGGCGCGAAGATCAGCTTGACAAGGCAGAAGAGCGTCAGAACGACCGCGACGCCGATCACGTTGAACATCAGATGCACCACCGCTGCGCGGTGGGCGTTTTTATTGGTGCCGATCGAGGAAAGCATGGCCGTGACCGTCGTGCCGATGTTCTGACCCATGATGATGGGGATGGCGGCGGCATAGCTGACGGCTCCGGTCATGGCCAGCGCCTGAAGAATGCCGACGGAGGCGGAGCTGGACTGGATGATCGCGGTCAGAACCGCTCCGGCGAGCACGCCGAGCACAGGATTCTGGAAGGCAAGGAAGAGATCGACGAACTGCGGCACGTTTTTCAGCCCGGAGACCGCGCTGCTCATGGTGTCCATGCCGAACATCAGCGTGGCAAAGCCGAGCAGGATCATGCCGGTGTCCTTTTTGCGGCTGTCCTTGCAGAACATGTAGAGAATGATGCCGATGAGCGCGAGCACCGGCGTAAAGGAGGTCGGCTTGAGCAGACGCACCCAGACGCTGCTGCTGTCGATGCCGCCGAGGCTGAGCAGCCATGCCGTGACCGTGGTGCCGACGTTGGCACCCATGATGACGTTGATGGCCTGCCGGAGCGTCATAAGCCCGGAGTTTACAAAGCCAACGACCATGACAGTCGTTGCGGACGAGCTTTGAATGATGGCCGTTACGCCGAGACCCGTCAGAAAGCCCGCCATGACCTTTCCGGTCATTTTTCCAAGCAGCTCACGGAGCTTTCCGCCTGCGCGGCGCTCCAGCGCTTGCCCCATGAGGTTCATGCCGAACAGAAACAGGCAAAGGCCGCCGATCATTGTCAAAAAATTAAAAATATCCATACAATTTTTCCTCATTTCCCATGATCACTTATTATCTGACATTAGCTTAACAGGACAATATCAAATCCAGCGACATGGTATTGTAAAATCGTTGTAAAACCGCGCGGCGGAAAGGAAAGCGCAGGAAGGAATTTTCTTGCCGCCGGGCATTGACTTTTGCGGGCAGGCGCTATAGAATGATACCAAATCCGATACAGAAAGGCATATCGATATGCTTTACAACGCTTCCTACGCATACGCTTATTTTTACTTTACTGTGCTTGCATAGTAAGGGTAATTTGTGATGCGTAAAAAGCTCCATCGAATTTTTTGCGGCACAGATTACGCTGTGCCGCTTTTTTATTTTCTGTCTGGAGGAAAAATCCCATGATCGTCATACTCAAGCACAACACCTCAGAGGAAAAGCGCCGCCAGCTGATCGACTGGCTGCAATCGCAGCAGCTCGGCGTGCATGTTTCCGTCGGCGCGTATCATACCGTGCTCGGCCTGATCGGCGATACGAGCCGTGTAGATATGGATCTCATCCGCAGCCTGGATATCGTGGAATCGGTCAAGCAGGTCAGCGACCCGTTCAAATGCTGCAACCGGAAGTTCCACCCGGAGGACACCGTCATCGAGGTGGGCGATGTGAAGATCGGCGGCGGTAATTTCTGCATGATCGCGGGGCCGTGCTCCGTGGAAAGCGAGGAGCAGATCGTCTCCGTGGCGCAGGCCGTCAAAAAGGCAGGCGCGAACCTGCTGCGCGGCGGCGCGTTTAAGCCGCGCACCTCGCCCTACGCCTTTCAGGGGCTGAAGGCCGAGGGACTGGAGCTGCTGAAGATTGCGCGGCAGGAGACCGGACTTCCCATCGTCACGGAGATCATGAGCGTCAGCACGCTGGAGCTGTTCGAGGATGTGGACGTGATCCAGGTCGGTGCGCGGAATATGCAGAACTTCGACCTCCTGATGGAGCTTGGCAGGCTGGACAAGCCGATCCTGCTCAAGCGCGGCCTTGCAAACACGATGAAGGAGCTGCTCATGAGCGCGGAATACATCATGGCCAGCGGCAACGAAAAGGTCATTCTCTGTGAGCGCGGCGTGCGCACGTTTGAGACCTACACCCGCAATACGCTCGATCTGTCGGCGGTGCCGATGCTCCATGAGCTGAGCCATCTGCCGGTGATCGTCGATCCGAGTCACGCGACGGGCATTGCGTCGCTCGTACCGCCGATGGCGCTGGCAGGCGCGGCCTGCGGTGCGGACGGCCTCATGATCGAGGTACACAACGATCCCATGCACGCCCTCTGCGACGGCGCGCAGTCGCTGACGCCGGAGCAGTTCTCCGCGCTCAGCGAGAAGGTCCGCCGCGTCCGTGAGGCGATCGTATGAGCACGGTCGGAATTCTGGGCCTCGGACTCATCGGCGGCTCGTTTGCAAAGGCGTATCATGCCGCGGGCTGGACGGTTCTGGCGGCGGACAGGGATGCGGCGATCCTGAGCTTTGCGCAGATGTCCGGCGCGGTGGATGGGACGCTCGGCGCGGAGAATGCCGCGCAGTGCGACCTGATCTTAGCCTGCATCTGCCCGGAGGCGGCCATTGCGGAGCTGACAGGGCTGGCGCCGCACATTGGCGAAAAGCCCGTCGTCATCGACTGCTGCGGCACAAAGCGCGTCGTCTGTGAGGCGCTGTTCCCGGTCGCGGAGCAGTACGGCTTCACCTATCTCGGCGGCCACCCAATGGCGGGCAGCCACCATTCCGGCTTCAAATACGCCCGGGAAAATCTCTACCACAACGCGCCGATGGTGCTGGTTCCGCCGTCATTTGACGATATCGCGCTTTTGCAGCGCGTGAAGGAGCTGCTGGCCCCGGCAGGCTTCGGACACATCTCCGTCACAACGGCGCAGGCACATGATGAAATGATCGCCTTTACCTCGCAGATGCCGCATCTGATCTCCAACGCCTACATAAAAAGCCCGACCGCCGCAGAGCACAAGGGCTTCTCAGCGGGAAGCTACAAGGACATGACGCGCGTCGCGTGGCTCAATGCGCCGATGTGGGCGGAGCTGTTTTTGGAGAACCGCGACTGCCTGCTGCGGGAGCTGGGCTGGCTGATGGAGAGCCTGCGGGAATACCGCGCCGCGCTGGAGAAAAACGATCTCCCGGAGCTGACGCGGCTGCTCGAGGAAGGCAAAAAACGCAAGGAGGAGGTGGACGGCCGATGAAAACCGTTCATATTGACGCATCGAAAAGCTACGATGTGCGCATCGGGCGCGGACTGCTGGACGACTGCGGCAGACAGATCGCGAAGCGGGTGCGCTGCGCGAGCGCGGCGGTGGTTGCGGACGATACGGTCTATGCGCTCTATGGCGAGCGCGTCTGCGCGTCACTGGAGGCGGCGGGCATCCGCACCGTCTGCTATGTGTTCCCACACGGAGAAAAATCGAAGAATCTTCTGGAATATGCAAAAATTCTGAATTTTCTCGCAGAAAACCGCGTGACTCGCGCGGACGCGCTCATAGCGCTCGGCGGCGGCGTGACCGGCGACCTCGGCGGCTTTGTGGCGGCGACCTATCTGCGCGGTATCCCGTTCGTGCAGCTGCCGACGACGCTTCTGGCGGCAGTGGATTCCTCCGTCGGCGGAAAGACGGCGGTCGATCTTCCGGCGGGGAAGAATCTCGCGGGCGCGTTTTACCAGCCGGAGCTGGTGCTTTGCGATCTCGATACATTAGACTCTCTGCCGCGCGAAATTTTCCTCGACGGCTGCGCGGAGGTCATCAAATACGCGGTATTGGGCAGCCGGGAGCTGTTTGCGCTTCTGGCGGACATTCCCTCCGGCAAAGGGCTGGAGGAGGTGACGGCGCGGTGCGTGGAGATGAAGCGGGACTTTGTCCAGAGCGACGAGCTTGACCGCGGTGCGCGGCAGATGCTCAATCTGGGCCATACCTTCGGCCACGCCGTTGAGGCGTCCAGCCGCTTTACGCTTTCGCACGGAAAATCGGTCGCTATCGGCATGGCCATGATCCTCCGCGCCGCGTGCAGTCGCGGCTTGTGCAGCGCGGAGACGCGCGACGCGGTGATCGCGCTGCTTCAGCGCTATGGCCTCCCGACCGAGTGCCCATATCCGGCGGATATGCTGCTCGGCGCATTGAGCGCGGACAAAAAGATCTTCGGGACGAGGCTGAATCTGGTCGTTCCGACGGATATCGGCGCGTGCAGGCTTCTGCCGGTCGGCGTGGACGAGCTTTCCGGCTGGCTGCGCGACGGAGGCGCGATATGAATGTGACGCTCACGCCCGGAGCGCGCTCCGGACAGATCCGCATTCCGGCCTCCAAGTCGCAGGCGCACCGGCTGCTGATCTGCGCAGCGCTTGGCGATGCGCCGGTACGGCTGCGGCTGGACGGACGTTCGAAGGACATTGACGCGACGATCGGCTGTCTGCGCGCGCTGGGCGCGGAGATAGCCTGTGCGGACGGACTTCTGGAGATCATACCCATGCGGGGAAGCGTGACCGGAGAAAGAACGCTTTCCTGCGGAGAGAGCGGCTCCACGCTGCGCTTCCTGCTGCCGGTCTGCGGCGCGCTGGGCGCGGAGGCTGTGTTCCGTATGGAGGGGCGGCTCCCGGAGCGCCCGCTTGCACCGCTGGACGCGGAGCTTACGGCGCACGGTATGACGCTCCGGCGGGAAGGCGCGCTCCTGTATGTGCGGGGGCAGCTCCAAAGCGGAGCCTATACGCTTCCCGGCGGCGTTTCGTCGCAGTATATCTCCGGCCTGCTGATGGCGCTGCCGCGTCTTCCGGGAGGCAGCACACTGCACATCGCCGGGGAGCTGCAATCGGCGGGCTATGTCGATATGACGCTGGACGCGCTGCGCCTCGCGGGCGTTCGGATCGAAAAAATACACGACGGCTTCCGCATCCCGGGCGGGCAGCAATTTGCGCTGCCCGGAGAGACGGAGGTGGAGGGCGATTGGTCGAATGCAGCGTTTTTCCTGTGCGCGGGCGCGTTTTCAGAGCGCGGCGTGCGCGTGGAGGGACTGCGCCTGCCGACCGCGCAGGGCGACAGCGCCGTTCTGGACATTCTGCGCCGCTTCGGCGCGCAGGCCGAGATATCCGGCACGGGCGTCACGGTCAGAGGGGGCGCACTGCGCGGTATCCGCATTGATGCCGCCCAGATCCCGGATCTGATCCCCGTGCTGGCCGTGACGGCGGCTGGCGCGCAGGGCGAGACGGTCATTGAAAATGCCGCGAGGCTCCGGCTCAAGGAGTCCGACCGCCTGCAAAGCACGGCGGAGCTGCTCCGGCGGCTCGGCTGTCCGGTCACGGAGCTGCCGGACGGGCTTATCATCAAGGGCGGACAGGGCTTGACCGGCGGAACAGTCAGCGCCTGCGGAGATCACCGCATCGCCATGTCGGCGGCAGCAGCCGCCGCGCTCTGCACCGGGCCGGTGACAGTGACCGGCGCGGGAAGCGTCGAAAAATCCTATCCGCGCTTCTGGGCGGACTGGGAGCATTTGAAGGGAGATACGCTATGAGCAGCAGCTACGGAAAAAATCTGACCGTGACCATCTTCGGCCAGTCGCATTCTGCCGCCATCGGCGTGACGATGGACGGCTTTCCGGCGGGCTTTCCGGTCGATATGGAGGCGCTGGGGCGCTTTCTGGCCCGGCGCGCACCGGGCGGCGGGCCGCTTGCAACGCCCCGGAAGGAGGCCGACGCGCCGGAGTTCCTCTGCGGACTTGTAAACAACATCACCTGCGGCGCGCCGCTGACGGCAGTCATTCGGAATACGAATGTCCGTCCGCAGGACTATGCGGCGCTGCAAAGTGTGCCGCGTCCCGGTCACGCGGACTATACGGCGAACGTCCGCTACGGCGGCCATCAGGACGCCTCCGGCGGCGGGCATTTTTCCGGACGGCTGACCGCGCCGCTGTGCATCGCGGGCGGAATCTGCCTGCAATTTTTGCAGGCCCATGGCGTCCGGGTCATGGCGCGCATTGTCCGCGTGGGCGGCATCGAGGACACGGCGGCGTTTGATGCGCCGGTCGGGGAAAAGCCGTTCCCGGTCGTGAGCGACGATGCGGGCGAGCAGATGCGGCAGGCCATTCTTGCCGCGAAGGCGGAGGGCGATTCCCTCGGCGGCGTGATCGAGTGCTGCGTCGAGGGACTTCCGGCCGGGCTTGGCGCGCCGATGTTCGACGGCATGGAAAACCGCATCGCGCAGATCGTGTTCGGCATCCCGGCGGTCAAGGGCGTGGAGTTCGGCGCGGGCTTTGCCGCGGCGGAGCTGCGCGGAAGCGAGAACAACGATGCCTTCCGCGTGGAAAACGGCCGCGTTGTTACGGAAACGAACCATTGCGGCGGAATCCTGGGCGGGATCACGAATGGAATGCCGCTCGTATTCCGAGCCGCGTTCAAGCCGACGCCCTCCATCGCGCGGCCGCAGCGGAGCGTGGCGCTTTCGAGGATGGAGGATACGACGCTTGCAGTCGAAGGACGGCACGACCCGTGTATCGTGCCGCGCGCAGTGCCGTGCGTGGAGGCGGCTGCGGCCATTGCCGTGCTGGACGCATGGCTGGATACACCCGGAACGGAGGAAAAGCTATGGATCTGACACAATGCCGTGAAAAAATCGATGAGCTCGACCGTCAGCTGGTCGCGCTCTTTGCCGAGCGGATGGAGACGGCGGCGCAGGTCGCCGCCTATAAAAAGGAGCACGGCCTGCCGGTGCTGGACGCGGCGCGGGAGCGGCAGAAGCTCCGCACCGTCGGCGAGCTTGCGCCGGAGGCGTTCCGTGACGATACGGAGACGCTTTACCGGCTGATGTTCGAGCTGAGCCGGAGCTATCAGCACCGGCTGCTGGACGCGCCGCCGGCGCGCGTGGAGGAGATCCGAAAGGCGCTCGACGGAACGCCGCAGCTTTTCCCGGCGCGTGCGGCCATCGCCTGTCAGGGCGTGGAGGGCGCGTATTCGCAGCTTGCCTGCGAGCGTCTTTTCCGAACGCCGGATATCTTCTATTTTTCCAATTTTGAGGCCGTTTTTGCGGCTGTGGACAAGGGACTGTGCCGCTACGGCGTGGTGCCGCTGGAAAACAGCACCGCAGGCTCTGTGAACGCGGTCTACGATCTGATGATGCGCTATCATTTTTCCATCGTCCGCAGCGTCCGCCTCAAGGTCGATCACTGCCTGCTGGCACGGCAGGGGGCCGCGCTCCCGGGCATCCGGGAGATCTACTCGCACGAGCAGGCCATTGGCCAGTGCGGCCGGTTTTTGCAGTCCCTTTCCGATGTGCGTGTCGTCCGCTGTGCCAACACGGCGGAGGCGGCGCGGCTCGTGGCAGAGTCCGGAAGGACGGATGTTGCGGCGCTGGCCTCGCGGTCGTGCGCGGCGCTCTATGGGCTGGATACGCTTGCGGAGTCGGTGCAGGATCAGGGCGGCAATTTCACCCGCTTCATCTGCATCTCCAAAGGTTTGGAAATCTATCCGGGCGCGGACCGGACGAGCTTGATGATGACGCTGCCGCATAAGCCCGGCTCGCTTGCGCGGGTGCTTTCGAGATTCTACGCCATGGGCGTGAACCTCAACAAGCTCGAAAGCCGTCCGCTGCCGGAGCGAAACTTTGAATTCATGTTCTATTTTGATCTGGAGGCGCCCGTTTACGAGCCGCGCTTTTTGCAGCTCATGGGCGAGCTGGACGAGCTGAGCGAGAATTGCTTCTATCTCGGAAGCTACAGCGAGGTGATATGATGCTCCGGTGCGGACTTTTGGGCGGAAGGCTGGGACACAGCTATTCTCCGGCGATCCACGCCATGCTCGGCGATTACGAGTACCGCCTCTGCGAAAAAACGCCGGAGGAGGTGGGACGCTTCCTGACCGGCGGAGACTTTGACGGACTGAACGTCACGATCCCGTACAAAAAAACCGTCATGCCCTTCTGTGCGGAGCTTTCCGAGACGGCGCGGCGCGTCGGCTGCGTCAATACCATCGTCCGCCGCCCGGACGGAACGCTCTTCGGGGACAACACCGACGTTTTCGGCTTTTCACAGATGGTTCTGCACAGCGGCGTTCCGGTGCAGGGCAGGAAGGCACTGGTGTTCGGAAGCGGCGGCGCCTCCGGGACGGCCTGCGACGTGCTGCGGCGGATGGGCGCGGAGGTTGTGCAGATCTCGCGCAGCGGCAAGGATAATTACGAAAATCTGGAGCGTCATGCGGACGCGCAGATTCTGGTCAACACAACGCCGTTGGGGATGTATCCCAACAATGGCACAGCACCGGTCACACTGGAGCGCTTTCCGGACTGCGCGCTCGTGCTGGACGTGGTATACAATCCCGCGCGGACGGCGCTCCTGCTCGAGGCGGAGCGGCGCGGCATTCCGCATGCGGGCGGGCTGGAAATGCTCGTGGCGCAGGCGGCCCGCAGCAGCGAGTTGTTTACCGGCAGAGCCGTCCCGGACGGTAGGATCGCGGAGATCACGAAAAAAACAGCGCTGTCCATGCAGAACATCGTGCTGATCGGAATGCCCGGCTGCGGCAAGAGCATGGTCGGGCGGCTGCTGGCGGAGCGGCTGGGACGGGAGCTTCTGGACGCAGACGCGGCCGTGGAGGCCGCGGCGGGCTGCACCATCCCGGAAATTTTCGCGCAGGGCGGCGAAGCGGCCTTCCGACGCTTGGAAACGCAGGCGTTGGAGGCGCTGGGAAAGCGCTCCGGCTGTGTGATCGCGACTGGCGGCGGCTGCGTGACACGCGCGGAGAATTACCCGCTGCTGCATCAGAACAGCGTGATCGTCTGGCTTCAGCGCGACACTGCACGTCTGCCGTCAAAGGGCAGGCCGCTGTCGCAGAATGCCGATCTTGCGGCCATGTATGCGGTGCGCGCACCGCTCTATGCACGCTTCAGCGACTACAGCGCGGACAACAACGGAAGCCCGGAGGAAACGGTCCGGCATATTATGGAGGTGCTTTCATGAAGCTGCTCATTCTGAACGGCCCGAATCTGAATCTGCTCGGTCTGCGGGAGCCGGATATCTACGGAAGCCGCAGCTACGCTGCGCTCGAGGCGTTCATCCGGGAGACCTGCCGCGAGAAGGAGATCGAATGCGAGATCTTCCAGTCCAACCACGAAGGGGCGCTGGTGGACAAAATCCAGGAGGCCTACGGCGTATTTGACGGCATCGTCATTAACCCCGCGGCCTACACGCACACGAGCGTGGCGATCCTCGACGCGCTCAAGGCCGTGGCGATCCCTGCCGTGGAGGTTCATCTGTCGGATGTCCGCGCGCGGGAGCCGTTCCGTCAGATCTCCTATGCAGGCATGGCCTGCGTCAAAACCTATATGGGCCTCGGCTTCGACGGCTACCGCGAGGCCATCCGTTTTTTGAAAGCGTATTTGCAGAAATAACAGAAGCGCTCCGGCTGCGGCCGGAGCGCTTTTGAGTGTGGCAAAGAAGCCTGATTTTCGCAAAGCAGTGTAAAACATGCAGCCTTTTTGTAGGGGCCGACGACTCTGTCGGCCCTCTGAAACGTATCGAATTTCCAGTGATTTTTCGTAAAATCGGCGTTTTCTGCGGGCGGACAGAGACGTCCGCCTCTACAAGGAAAACGGAATACCTGTATCATGAAACGGGCAAAGGGCTTTTGTCCGTCTTAGCGGCGCTCTGCTCAGAACGCATCCCGCTGTTTTTGCCTCTTGCAATCGCGGCCGTTTTCCGTTATAATTTATTCATGAATAAGTTTGTGAATGAAAGCGTGAATACCATGA
The DNA here is from genome assembly GCA_000436735.1 of Firmicutes bacterium CAG:170. Taxonomy (GTDB): domain Bacteria; phylum Bacillota; class Clostridia; order Oscillospirales; family Oscillospiraceae; genus CAG-170. The sequence continues at coordinate 28,971 of FR887216.1, read as the reverse complement.
GGGAAGCGAATCATGCGCGCGGCGCGCAGACCCGGCGGAAAATACTCAGCGCATCGGCGAAGGTGTTTCTGCAAAAGGGCTACGCGGGCGCGTCGAGCCGCGAGGTCGCGGAGCTTGCAGGAGTCTCCAACGGCTCGCCGTTTTATCTTTACGGCAATAAGGAGGGCGTGCTGCTGGAGCTGGTCAGGCAGATGTTCGCCGGCCAGTTTGAGATGGTCGAGCGGATGCTTGGCGCGGAGGCGGACCCGCTGCTTGTATACGCGGTGGAGACGAGCCTGCAAATGCACATTGCCGAATGCTCCGAGCAGCTGCGCGAGCTTTACGCCGCAGCGTATACGCTGCCGTCCACATCGGAATTCATCTATCAGAACACGGCGGAGAAGCTGATGCGCATTTTCGGCCCCTATCTTCCCGGCGCGACAGCGCGGGATTTTTATGAGCTGGATATCGCGTCGGCAAGCGTCACACGCGGTTTCATGGCGAAGCCCTGTGACCTGTATTTTACAATGGAGGCAAAGCTGCGGAGGTATCTTGCCTGCTGCTTCCGCATCTACTGCGTGCCGGAGGAGGTTTTCCGCCCGGTCGTGGACGCGGCGGTGAGCATGAAGCTGCACGCGGCGGCGGAGGCCGTGGTCGCGCAGACCGTGCGGCAGGTGGAGGAAGGGTATGAAACGGTGATGGCGGAGAGCCGGAGCCGGAACGTGCAGATGGAGGAGAACATATGAAACGATTTTTTGCGATCCTGATCGTACTGGCTGCCTGTCTGGCGCTGTTCTGTGTGACAGCGGGCGCGGAGGACATTCCAAATGATGTGACATGGGAAGAAATCAGCAGCGAAAGCCAGCTGCGCGCGCTGGAGTATGGTACACACTATGCCAAGGTCACGCAGAGCTTTGAGGTCAGCACCCCCAGCAATATATTTGTCTATGGCGATCTCACGCTGGATCTGAACGGCTGCACGATCACCCTGAAGGCGAAAAACAAGGAGGAATTCAACGGCTATGCCATGTTCGTCGTCGGCGACGACACGAACAAAGCCTCCTTCACGCTGATGGACAGCAGCCCGGCACAGAGCGGTAAGCTGACCTTTGCGTATCTTGGCGACACCTATCAGGAAGAAGAGAATGGCCAGACGGTCACGAAAACCTGCCGTGCGGGTGCCGTTTCTATGAAAAAGGGTTCTGCCTTTACGATGAAATCCGGCACGATCGACCGCTTCGGCGGTACATACACGCTCTCGGTCATCAACCTCGGCAGGCCGAACACGACCTTCAACATGGAGGGCGGCGTCATTCAGAACTGTACCACGCCGAACGATCTCGGCGGCATTGCCGTCGGCATAACCAGCAGCGGCAATACCTTCAACATGACCGGCGGCGAGATCAAAAACTGTGAAACCGGCGGTTCTGGCGTCATTTACGCCTCAAACGCGACCGTCCACATCGGCGGCAACGCCAAAATCACGAACAATAAGAGCGGCAATGGCGGCGCGTTCTATGTGAAGAACGACACCAGACTCACGATCGACGGCAATGCCGTCATAGAAGGAAACGAGGGCTCCAGAAACGGCGGCGCGATCTATGCGTGCGTCGGCTCGTCGGAAAAGGATAAGCCCTCCTCCGTCGAGATCGGCGGCAGCGCCAAGATCAGCGGCAACAAAGCCTCCGGAACGTATAGCTATGGCGGCGCGGTCTATGCGGAGAACGCGGCCATTACGATGACGGGCGGCACAATTGAGAACAACGGCGCACAAAACGGCGGCAATGAGCTTTTCCTTATCGGCAGCACCACTTTTACCATGCGCGGCGGCAAGCTCCGCCATACCATCGATGCGGCGGCATGGCGGACTGTTTCGCTCCGCTCCAGCGCCAAGCTGAGCATCTCGGACGGCGAGATCGAGCTGCTCAACGAGCCGTATGCCATGGAACTTCGTGATACCGCCAAGCTGACCGCGACGGGCGGCACAGTGATCGCATCCGGTACGATGGCAGCGTTCGACCTCGTCAGTACCGCAGATGTCGATCCCGAAAAGGCGGCGACCTTCGCGGGTGCGGACGCCGAAACGGCGGAATTCATCACCTATCCGAATCTCACCACATATGCGGGCAGCAAGTACATAAAGCTCGTTCCCGGCTGGAAGCTCACATTGGACAGCAATGGGCACGGAACGAATCCAGATCCGATTATTGTCCCGAAAAACTACGGCGCGAAGCTCCCCATGCTGGATGATACAGACGGCTATGTCTGTACCGGCTGGTATTACGACGCAGCGTGCACACGGGCTTATGCAATGGAGAAAATTACCGCGGACACCACGCTCTACGCGGGCTGGGTGCAGAGCGGCAGCTTCGGGCTGAGCTTCTCCGGTGTGAGTCAGGACACAAACGATGTATGGTATTTGACGTTTGATCCCGTGACCTACGGTACGGAGGAGTGGGGCAAGAGTCAGACAAAGACTTTTACGATCACAAACACCGGTGCGGTCGCGCTGAATGTAGAGCTGGAAAATAAGTCCGGCGGCGGGATCCTCGCCATATATTTTGAGAAAAATGAAAACAGTCCGGGTAGTAAATATGTGAAGTCCGCTGTACTGAAGCCGGGAGCGTCGAAGCTCGTCTATATGGAGTCCGAAGGTCTCGGTCACCAGGTCGGAAGTTTCGTTTCGGCTTCGTTCAAGATCACAGCGAAGGACTTCACCGATGAGACCCATAAGCAGGAGTATCTGGTCGGGCTAAAATGGCAGCGCAATCCGGCGATTGCCAGTCTGGACACGCCGGAGCTGAACCCCAACACCTTCGACTACGGCACAACGCTGGGCGAGATCGAGCTGCCCGAGGGCTGGAGCTGGGTGGACAGCAATGACGTCCGTCTCCCCGTCGGAACGACCGAGGCATCCGCACGCTATACACTCAGCGACAACGATAAGAAATACTATGACTGGTCGAACGTCGAGGGCTATGATGCAGAAGCCGGGACTGTCACGCGCGATATTGCGCTGACCATCACCAAGGGCGATGCGGCCGCGATGCTCTTCTCCTGCACACTGCCTACCGACCTTATCTATGACGGGACTCCGAAGGAGGCGGTCGTGACCGCGCTGGAGGCCCCGGCGGGCTATGCGCCGTATACCGGCACGTTCACCGTGCTCTATAACGGCAGCGCCACACCTCCGACCGACGCGGGCACCTATCAGGTCTCCATTTCCGGCAGCGGCGACGACTGCTATCGGAGCTTTACCGCGCTTCGGGATGAGAACTGGATCTTCACCATTTCCCCCGCCTCCGTCACGCCGCCTGCGGCGGTGACCGGCCTTGTCTACAATGGCGAGACGCAGACCGGCGTCGTGCTTCCTGAGAACGCACTGTTCACCCTCACCGGAAACACCGCGAAGAACGCCGGAGAATACACCGCGACGGCCTCGCTGCTCAGCAAGCGGAACTACGTCTGGTCGGACGGTACGAGCGACGATAAGAGAATCGAATGGTCGATCGCAAGAGCTTCCGTCACGCCGCCTGCGGCGGTGACCGGCCTTGTCTACAACGGTGAGACGCAGACCGGCGTCGTGCTTCCGGAGAATGCGCTGTTCACCCTCACCGGAAACACGGCGAAGAACGCCGGAGAATACACCGCGACGGCCTCGCTGCTCAGCAAGCAGAACTACGTCTGGGCAGACGGTACGAGCGACGATAAGCAGATCGCGTGGTCGATCGCAAGAGCTTCCGTCACGCCGCCTGCGGCGGTGACCGGCCTTGTCTACAACGGTGAGACGCAGACCGGCGTCGTGCTTCCGGAGAATGCGCTGTTCACCCTCACCGGAAACACGGCGAAGAACGCCGGAGAATACACCGCGACGGCCTCGCTGCTCAGCAAGCAGAACTACGTCTGGGCAGACGGCACGAGCGACGACAAGCAGATCGCATGGTCGATCGCCAAGGCTGTGCTCAGCGACATCACCGTCCTTATGGAGAGCTTTGCGCAGGGCAAGACGCCGTCTACGCCCGCTCTCAGCGCCAACCCGGACCATGCGGCCGTGCGCTTCTACTACTCGACGAGGAACCTCAATTCCGGAGGCACGCTCTGGTCTGCCGAGAAGGGGAAGACGCTTTCCGTGGGTGTGCATTACATCTACGCGGAGTTGGACGAAAGTGAAAACTACCTTGCCTATACCACCGCGCCGACATCCTTCGTCGTCTATACGCTTGCGACCGGTGAACGCATCCGCATCTCGGAGACAATGCACGGATATGTTCAGGCACCTCCGAGCGCAATGCCAGGCACCGCCGTTCCGGTCGCCGCAGAGCCGGATAAGGGCTACATTCTCGGCTCACTGCGCGTCACGGATGAGAGCGGCAGAAGCATTTCGGTCACGGAGAAGGCGGACGGCACCTACTTCTTCATCATGCCGGACTCCACGGCATATATCGACGCGGAATTCGTCGGCAATATGCCCTTCGTCGATGTGCCGGTGTCGGCATGGTATGCGGACGCGGTCCGTGACGCATGGGCGAACGGTCTGATCGACGGCGTGGACGCGGCGCACTTTGACCCGGACGGCTCGCTGACGGTCGCGCAGGCGATCAAGCTCGCCGCCGCACTCCACCAGCGCATTGAAAACGGCACGGTCACGCTGAAAAACGGCAGCCCGTGGTATCGCAGCTATCTGGAATATGCGGTCGAGCACGGCGTTATTGAAGAGAGCTATCTCGGCTACAGCGCTGCGGCGCTAAACGCGCCGATCCAGCGTGCCGAGTTTGCGCATATCCTCTACGGCGCGGCAAAGCCCTACGCTGCGATCAATGAGATCGGCGCCAATGCGCTGCCGGACGTCAAGACCGGCGACCGCTACGCGGACGAGATCTACGCACTCTATCGCGCGGGCGTTCTGACTGGCTCCGACAGGAGCGCCACCTTCTATCCGACGAGCCTCATTCGCCGGAGCGAAGCGGCTGCCATCCTGATCCGGGGCTTTGACGAGGAGGCAAGAAGGACACTGACGCTGCAATAAGCCCACAAGATACAGAAAGAGGGACTGCCTCCACGGGAGGCAGTCCTTTCTTGCGTTGTCGGGGAAAGAATCCGGCGCAGTGCCGTTACCAGCGGCGGCGGTAGACACTGGGCGGCATCTGCTCACGCGCCTTGAACAGCTCGATAAAATGCCCGATGCTGCCGAAGCCGACGTCCATGGCGATCTGGCTGATCGGCAGATCGGTGCTGCGCAGGAGGCGCTTGGCCTCCTGAAGGCGGACGGTCGCCAGATATTCATTCGGCGACAGCCCGACGCTTCTGCGGAAGAGCTTCTGCAAATAGAATTTATTGACGGAGATCTCTCTGGCCAGCACGTCCAGCGAGATCTTTTCCGCATAGTGACAGTTGATATACTCTCTGGCTGCCTGCACATAGGCCGGAAGCTCACTGTGGCGGGCGCTCATGTCGGCATAGAGGATGCAGCTGGACATGATCCCGGTCAGCAGCGACGCAGCGCGCACGTCGTCCGTCAGCGTGCCGTTGGCGTTGCGGTAGATATCGACCAGCATTTCGATGCTGCTGCGGACGCTCTCGTCCGCGCCCGCGTCCACGACCGGCATACCGTCGTTCTGCTGGAGAAACAGGTCGTAGTATCTCCGGCATTCCTCGCCGTAGAAATGCACCCAGACGATGAACCAGCTGCCCTCGCCGGGGTCGGTGCAGTAGTGCTGCTTCTTCATGCAGTCCAGCCAGAAAATGTGTCCGCTCCGCACCGCATAGCGCTTTCCGTCGTATTCCAGAAGCCCGCCGCCGGAGATACAGTATTTGATCAAAAACGACGGCAGCCTTTCACGCTCGGTGTAGTATTTTTCCCGGCAGGGAAATACGCCAAGCTCCTGAACATAGGGAATGGATTTTTTTGCGGCCTGTGTGGCCGTGGGCGAGAGCCATATGTAATTCGGCTCAAGATCCAATTCGTAGCGCAGCTTGATCTGTTCCATCGAAATCCTCCTGTCTGTTTCCACGTTTACCGAAACCTGTAAAAAGCCAAGATACCGTAATTTTGTGTCAACTTTATTGGCAGACAAAGGATATTTTTTGATGCTATACTCAGTTTATCAGGAAAAAGCATAAAAAGCAATCTGATTTATGCAGAATATTAGGCTAATATGCACATATCTGTTTCGCCGATTCCGTACAACGCAGAGAGCAGAGGCGCAGCGGATGGAGCGGGCCGGTATCCGGCCGCCCGCCAAAAGAGAGCATACAAACACGGGCGGCGCAAATTCAAAGTCGGGGGGTAGGCAAGATGGAACAGTATATCCTCGAGCTGAAGGGCATCACCAAGATCTTTCCGGGCGTCAAGGCGCTGGATCGGGTCAGCTTTCAGCTCAAGGCAGGCGAGATCCACGCGCTGATGGGAGAGAACGGCGCCGGAAAATCGACCTTTATCAAGGTCATCACCGGCGTACACCGCGCGGAGGAGGGCGAGATGTATCTCGACGGCAGGCGCGTCGATTTCCGGTCGCCGCTGGACGCGCAGAACGCCGGTATTGCCGCGATCTATCAGCATGTCACCAGCTATCCGCATCTGACCGTTGCGGAGAACATCTTCATGGGACATGAGATCCGGAAGCACGGCATCATGCAGTGGAAGAAAATGAACGAGGCCGCCGGGGCGCTCCTGCGTCAGCTGGACGCCGACTTCCAGCCCACCGCCCGCATGGGCGCGCTGTCGGTCGCGCAGCAGCAGATGGTCGAGATCGCAAAGGCGCTGTCCACCAACGCGCGCATCATCATTATGGACGAACCGACAGCGGCGCTGACAAAGAACGAATCTGAGGAGCTTTACCGGATCACCGAAAAGCTCCGTGACGACGGAAAATCCGTCATCTTTATCTCGCACCGGCTGGAGGATATGTACCGTCTGGCCTCCCGCGTTACGGTGTTCCGCGACGCACAGTACATCGGCACCTACAACGTCGCCGAGATCCAGCCGCCGGAGCTGATCAAGGCCATGGTCGGCCGCGAGGTCAGCGACCTGTTCCCGAAGCCGGAGGTCAAGCCCGGGGAGGAGGTGCTCCGCGTGGAGAACCTTTCCCGCACAGGCTTCTTCCGCGACGTCAGCTTCCGCGTCCGCGCCGGTGAGATCGTCGGCCTGACCGGTCTGGTCGGCGCCGGACGCACCGAGGTCGTGCAGACCATTTTCGGCGTGGAGCATTACGACGCGGGCAAGGTCTTTGTGGACGGGAAGGAGGTCCATATTCGCAGGCCGCAGGACGCGATGCGCCTCGGAATCGGCCTGCTGACCGAGGACCGGCAGAATCAGGGCCTGATCCTGGACTGGGGCATCGGCCGCAACATCACGCTGCCCGAGCTTGGCGCGAAATTCTCCAAAAAGGGCGGCATCACCAGCGAAACGATCGAAAATCAGGCGGCGAAGGAGCTGGCCGAGGAGATCGACGTCAAGGCTGTGACGGTGTTCGACCCCGCAAGCTCACTTTCCGGCGGAAACCAGCAGAAGGTCGTCGTGGCCAAGGCGCTGGCAAGCGACCTGAAGCTCCTGATCATGGACGAGCCGACCAAGGGCGTGGACGTCGGCGCAAAGGCCGCGATCTATCAGATCATGGGTGAGCTTGCGCAGAAGGGCATGGCCATCGTCATGATCTCCTCGGAAATGCCGGAGCTTTTGGGCATGTCCGACCGCATTTACGTCATGTGCGACGGCCGTGTGACCGGTGAGCTTTCGCGCACGGAGGCCACGCAGGAGAAAATTCTGGAGCTTTCGATGCTCAAGCACAGCGGCGCGGCATCGGGCTGAGGAGGGATCGGAATGAAAGAGAAAAAAGGCTTCGGAGGCTTCTGGAAAAAGCTCTCCGGCTCACGGGAATTGAGCCTCGTCGCGGTGCTCGTGCTGCTCTGTGCCGTCATTCAGCTGCGCAACAATACGTTCCTTACGGCAAAGACCATCGCGGATCTGCTAAAAAACTACTCCACGACCATCACCATTTCGCTCGGTATGATGAGCGTCCTGCTGATCGGCGGCATTGACATCTCCGTCGGCGCGACGCTGGCCTTCTCCGGCATGTGCGCCTCGCTCATGATGCGCGACGGCGTGTATTCCAGCACGCTGGTCATGTTCCTGGTCTCCATCGCCATCGGCACGCTCTGCGGGATGCTGGTCGGCCTGATTATCGCCAAGGGCGGCGTTCAGCCAATCATCGCCACGCTCGGCATGTGCAATATCTACCGCGGCGCGACCTACATCGTCTCGAACAGCGCGTGGGTCTCCGCGTATCAGTTCCAAAGCTCGTTCAAGGAATTTGCGCAGACGAATACGCTGACCGGCGGCCTGATGAACAATCTGGTATTCATCACGCTCGTCTGCTACATCGTTTTCTTCGTCGTCATGAAGTGGACG
>FR887216.1:12553-20514 GCA_000436735.1 Firmicutes bacterium CAG:170 | reverse complement strand
GCGGCCGCCGTCAGTGGTATCCGCATCAGCCGCATCCGCTTCTTTGTCTATACGATCGCCGGTGCGTTCGCGGGCTTGACGGGCGCCATGTACACGGCGCTGTACGCCTCGGCCATGAGCGATATGGGCGCGGGCATGGAGATGGACGCCATCGCCTCCTGCGTGCTCGGCGGCGTGAGCCTGAACGGCGGTCAGGGCAGCGTGGCCGGCGTCCTGCTCGGCTCACTGACGATGGCGGTCATCTGCAAGGCGCTGCCGCTGATCGGCATTTCACAGTTCTGGAAGGACGCCATCAAGGGCGCGATCATTCTGGTGGCGATCATTGTCAACGTGATCGTCCGGCGCGCCATGGATCGCAATACCCTGAAAGTGAGGGAGATTTGATCATGGAAACGAAAGCCAGACGCAATATTCTTGCTGTGCGCGAGCGCTCGTGGAAGCAGGTCGTATTCCGCTGGGAATCGCTGCTGCTCCTGCTGTTCCTTGCGGTCAATATCTTCAACATGAGCATTTCGCCCAACTATCTGGACGCCTCCGGCCTGTTCACGGCCATCAGCACATTTCTGCCCAAGGGCTTCATCGCCTTCCCCATGGCCTATCTGCTGGTGCTGGGTGAGATCGACCTTTCCGTCGGCTCCACCGTCGCGCTTTCCGCGACGCTGCTGGGCATCAGCTATAACAGCGGACTTTCCATGGGCGCGGCCATCCTGATCGCGCTGGGCTGCGGCCTTGTCTGCGGCCTGCTCAACGGACTGATCCTTGCAAAATTCACAGAGCTTGCGCCCATGATCGTCACACTCGGCACCATGACGCTCTATCGCGGCATCTCGCAGATGATCCTCGGCAGCGAATCCTCCGGCGGCCTGCACAACTGCCGCTGGTTCTACAACATCTATTACGCCCGGCTCGGGCCGGTGCCGTATGTGTTCCTGGTGTTCTGCCTTGCGGCGGTGGCCTTTGGATTTGTGCTGCATAAGACGGTCTTTGGCCGTCAGGTCTACGCCATCGGCTCCAACCGCACCACGGCGCTTTACTCCGGCGTTCCGGTGCAGCGCGTCCGCATCATCTGCTATGCCATGACGGGCCTGATCTCCGGTTTGTCCGCCATCCTGTACGCATCGTGGATGGGCTCCATCCGCTGGGATATCGCCACGGGCTATGAGCTGGAGGCCATCTCCATGGTCGTCCTCGGCGGCATTTCCACGGCAGGCGGCAAGGGCAACTTCCCCGGCACGGTCATTTCCATCTTCACCATCGGCCTGCTGAAATACGGCCTCGGTCTGATTAACGTTAACTCACAGACGATCCTGATGATCATTGGCGCGATCCTGATCCTGGTCGTCATGCTCCCCAATATCCGCGACTCCATTGCCGCGCGCAGAGCCGTCGAGGCGCAGCGGCAGAAATCGGTATAAGCGCCCCGAGCGTTTGTATAAAAATAAGGAAAGAAGGAAAAATCATGAAAAAACTGATCGCATTGCTTCTTACCCTCGTCATGGTGCTGGGCCTTGCGGCGTGTGCTGCAAAGACCGGTGGCAATGACACGCAGACCTACGCCATCATCACAAAGGCAGCCGGCAACCCCTACAACGAGCGCGAAGCCGCCGGCTTCGAGGAGGTCATGAAAGACGCCGGCTACAACGCCATCGTCAAGCACCCCGCGGAGATCACCGCCGAGGCGCAGATCACGCTTATCAACGAGCTGGTCGCGCAGAAGGTCAGCGGCATCGCCATTGCGGCCAACGACTTTGACGCGCTGGAGACCGCACTGAAGGCCGCCATGGACGCCGGGATCAAGGTCGTGTCCTGCGACTCCTCCTGCAATCCCGCGTCGCGTATGACCCATATCAATCAGGCGGGCGTTCAGGAAGTGGCGCAGTGCCTCGTAGACGCCACCTATGATCTGTTGGGCGGCGAAGGCGACTGGGCGATCCTGTCCGCGACCTCCATCGCTACCAACCAGAACGCATGGATCGACGCCATGAAGGAGATCCTGAAGGACGAAAAATACGCGAAGATGAATCTGGTCGAGATCGCCTACGGCGACGACGAGCAGCAGAAGTCCGTTGACGAGACCAAGGCTCTGCTCCAGAACTATCCGAACCTGAAGCTCATCAACGCCCCGACGACCGTCGGCATCGCGGCGGCTGCGAAGGTCATCACCGACGAGGGCCTCCAGGGCAAGGTCATTGTGACCGGCCTCGGCCTGCCGTCCGAAATGGCGGAGTTCATGACCGGCGATAACCCCGCTTGCCCGTATATGTTCCTCTGGAACCCGATCGATGTGGGCCGCAGCGCAGCCTACGCCCTGATCGAGATGGTCAACGGCAGCCTGACCGGCGCGACCGGCGAGAGCTTCACCGCGAAGAACGGCACGACCTACACCGTTACCGACGCTGGTGACGGCGGCACCGAGATCATCATTGGGCCTCCGTTCGAGTTCAACGGCGACAACATCGAGGATTGGAAAACGGTCTATTGATCGCGCCGCTTCCTGACGGAGCCGGATAAATAGCGCAAGATGGAGCGGATACATCCGTATCCGCTCCGTTTTTCACGAAAACGACAGAAATTGGAAAGGAAGGGACGTTTCATGCAGCTCAAAAAGACGCCGCGCGCGCGCGTCGGCCTGTATACCGCCGGTCTGCGCGCGTACTGGGATCAGTTTTTGGGACTTCACGACCGCATTCTCGGCTACAATCATTTTATCGAGCAGAAGGTATCGCAGTGGGCCGAGGTTTTTGACTTCGGACTGGTGGACGACGAGCAGAAGGCCCGCGAGGCCAGCGAATACTTCAACGCGCACAACGTCGATCTGATCCTGATGCACAGCGGAACGTATTTTACCAGCGCGGCCATGCTGCCGGTCCACCAGATCTGCAAGGCGCCGGTCGTCGTTCTCAATCTCCAGCCCGCCGTGCAGATGAACTATGAAAGGACCGATACCGGCGAATGGCTGGCGCAGTGCGTCGGCTGTCCGGTGCCCGAGGCCGCAAACGCCTTTGAACGCGCCGGGATCACCGTCCGCATCGTGAACGGCCTGCTGGGGCTGGAGCAGACGCCGCAGGGCGCAATGGCGGAAGAGGCGACGGCTGCCGCGCCGTCTGCCGTCCGTGCGTGGACGCAGATCGAGCAGTGGGTGCGCGCTGCCGGGGTCAAGCGGATGCTGCAATATGCGCGCTTCGGCTTCCTCGGAAACAACTACAGCGGAATGTTGGATCTTTACAGCGACTTCACCATGCTTCAGGCGCAGCTGGGTATCCATGTGGAGCTGCTGGAAATGTGCGACCTCGACCGCAGTCTGCGTCAGGTCACGGACGCGGAGATTCAGGAGAAGCTGGACGAGATTCACGCATTTTTTGAGATCTCCGGCGATTCTCCCTCCGATCCGCGTGTTCGCCGCCCAACGGAGGAGCAGCTTCACTGGTCGGCGACGGTCGCCGCGGCGCAGTACCGCATGGTGCGGGAATACGATCTGGATGCGCTGAGCTATTACTACCACGGCTCGGATGAAAACCACTATGAACAGGTGCAGAGCGGCTTTATCGTCGGCCACTCGCTTTTGACGGCGGACGGCGTTCCCTGCGCGGGCGAGGGTGATATCAAGACCTGCGCCGCAATGAAGATCTGCGATGCGCTGGGCCTTGGCGGCAGCTTCAGCGAGATCGTCGCCATGGATTATGTACACAACACCATGCTGCTGGGCCACGATGGCCCATTCCACATTTCCATCTCCAACGGCAGGCCGATGCTGCGCGGCATGGGCGTGTATCACGGCAAAAAGGGGACCGGCGTATCGGTGGAGGCAAAGGTCCGTCCCGGCCCGGTCACGATGCTGGGGCTGACACAGCTGGCAAACGGGCGCCTGCGCTTCATCGCCAGTGAGGGCGAGGCAAAGCAGCTGCCGATTTTGACCATCGGCAACACGCAGACCCATATTGATTTCGGTATGGAGCTGGACGCCTATATGGACGAATGGTTCCGCTGCGCGCCGACGCATCACTGCGCCATGAGCGTCGGCCACAATGCCGCGCTGTTTGAAAAGGTGGCGGAGCTTCTGGGCGCGGAATTCGTGCGCGTCGGAAAGTAAAGGGGGAGATGCGGTATGCTGAAAGGATTCAAAATGAAGCTCTATCCCGGCATGGAGGCCGAGTATGAGCGCCGCCACAAGCTCCTGTGGCCGGAAATGAAGGACATGATCCATGAACACGGCGGGAAGAATTATTCTATTTTCCTCGACCGCGATACGCTGACGCTGTTCGGCTATATCGAGATCGAGGACGAGGCGCGCTGGGCTGCAAGCGCGGACACTGCGATCAACCGCAAATGGTGGGACTATATGGCCGATATCATGGAGACCAATCCGGACAACAGCCCGGTCTGCATCGATCTGCACCCGGTTTTCCATCTGGATTGATAAGCGGGATGGCCGCTGCCAAAGAGCGGCGCGTTTGGTCTGCATCTGAATATGCAAAAAGGCGCGGCAAAGCCGCGCCTTTTTGCTGTGGGATCATTTTTTACGGTGCAATGTTGAGCGCGCCGTTTTGTCAGACAGCCTGTTATCCGTTTCCTGCCCACTCGGGGATATGCAGGAAGCCGATCCTGTAGACATACCATGTGGCATGGCCGGAGCCGGTCAGGCGGTCTGGCAGAACGCAGTCCGCGCGGTAGACCGACTTGCAGAGGCTGAGATCGTCCTTTTTCTCAAATTCGGCCTGCATGACCTCGTCCCAACTGCACCCGTTCAGCAGCGCGGCGGCCCGGATGGCCCGGGATGGGCTTGTGCCGAGAAACAGCAGAAGGGCGAAAAGAAGCGCAAGGACGGCGGCAAGGATTCGTTTTGTCATGGTCGTTCCTCCAAGGTGCACAGCAGAGCCTGTTCAGGACTGCTCCGCGATGTAGAGCCGGACGCGGTTCTGGATGCGGCTGGCCGTCTCCTCGGCGGTCGTCTCACCGGCAAAGAAGGAAGCCGTCTCCGCAGAGATGATGGACTGGATGCTTTCGTCGTAGCGCAGGACGCGGTGCGTGCTGTGGATAAGCGCCAGCACGGCGTCATACTGCTCCTGCGTCATGGCGTAGAGATCGATCATGGTGCTGCCGTCGGAGCTGTAGCCGCCCTTGGCGATGGGAATGGGATTGCCGTCCTTATCCAGAATCGGATCGCCGTTCTCATCGGTCTCATAGTCCTGCTCCATTTCGCTTGCGGCCTGTGCCTCGAAGGCGGTTCGGCTGATGGGAAGCGCGGAATAAAGCGTGCTCTGATAGCTGTCGGACAGAAGAGAGCGCAGGAAGCTCCACGCGGCGTCCTTGTGCTCGCTGGCCGAGAAGATCGAGAAGCTGGTGCTGAACTGGAAGCAGGAGCGCAGATCGCCCGAGGGGCTTGGGAAGCCGACATAGCACAGGTCGTTTCCGAGGAGTGCGTTGTGCAGATAAACGTCGCCGAGGCTGTAGAGCGAGACGTCTGTCGTCAGCAGCTGTTCGCCGGATAGGATGCGCGTATCGTCGGAGACGTAGTCGCCCGACCAGTCGTAGGAATCCGGGAAGGTGTCGGCGAAATTCAGATAGTCGATGAAGTCCTGACTTGTGAAATTGCAGGTCTTGTTCTGCCAGTCCATGAATTCGTCGGCGTTCATATAGAGAATGGCGGTGAGCATGTCGTTCTTGGTCGTGTGGGGGCTGAAAACGGTCGCTCCGGCCTTCAGCTTCGACATTGCGTCCTTGAGATCATCCAGCGTCCAGCTGTCGTAGCTGCCGACGACCTTTCCCAGACCGGCCGCCGTGACGATGGTGAAGGATGTGGGCAGCTCGTAGAGCCTGCCGTCCGTTTCGGCGGCGTTCAGAACATCGGTCATAAGGTTTTCACGCTTGACGTTCTCGTCCGCGTCGATGTACTGCCAGAGATCTTCCAGCAGGCCCTTTGCCGCGTACTGCTGCACCGGCAGGCCGGAGGAAATGAGCAGATCCGGCGTGTTTCCGGAGAGAAGCTCCGTGTTCAGCTTTGTGATACCATCGCTGGACTGCCCGGCAATCACGGTATTTCCCGCCATGGAGTAGTCGGCGTAGTCCTTGACGACAATGCGGTACTGGCTGCTTTGACGACGATGCGGTACTGGCTGCTTTCGCGGTTGAATTTGACGATCCGGCTCCGAAGATCCCAGTCGAGATTCATGCAGGCCAGCGTCAGCTCGGTTTTCTGCGGGAGGCTTGCGGCGTCCACGCGATTCAGTAGGAGGGCCTGAATGCCGGATGTACCGTCGGTGAAATCATAGGAAATGGCACAGATGCGGCCATCGGGGAGGACGGCGGTATTCTGGATGGAGCCGGCGTCGATGTCGCATTCCAGCCAGTCGAGAACCTTCTCCGATACGCCGGTGGCGGCGTTCCAGCCGTAGACCGAATAGTCGCTTTCGTAATACAGATCGTATTCTCCGGTGCCGGGCAGGATGGTGCGCACGTCCGCCGGGAGCAGGTAGCTGTCGCCGAAGGCGAGCCTGGCCGGATCGATCGTGCAGAAGCTGAGCGCGCCGGAATCGGTGTACCGGAGTGTACCGACCGAGCCATCCTTATAGTTGTAGAGATCTGCGCCGCGATCCGAGCCGTCCATGCTTCCGAGATAGCTGCCGTCGGCGCTGTAAATATAGATGTACTGCCAATCGGTGAGATAGACGTTTCCGGCGCTGTCCGCCTGCATTCTGGCGAGGAAGGTATCCGCAGAGATCGCGCCGCTGTCAAGCAGAAGCTCCGTTTCCAGCGAGCCGTCCGCCGCAAAGTGCAGCANCGGGGCCCCCCCCCCCGCATATTGCACCAGCCGGTAGCTGTTGCTGCCGCTGCGCTCGGAAATGATGCCGCCGTCCGGAGCGGGATAGCTGCTGGTGCGCTCCAGCGCCCAGAAGCCGCCGTCCGGCGCGGCGCAGAGCGCGGGGATCATGATGTTGTCCGGTGTTTCCTGCGGCTCATATGCGGGCGGGGCGTAGGCCGTGACGGTATCCCATTTCTGCGTGTCGAGGTCGAGGCGGTAAAGCCTCGGCTGAGATTGATAGGCGGCGTTCCCGTCCGGATCGACGGAGTAGCCGCTCAGAAAGGTGGCGGACAAAATCAGCGAATCGCCCGCCAGACAGATGGCGTCCACGCCGCTTGCGTCGGAGGGCAGATCAATGTATGTGGGTACATAAGCGTATTTTGTGCCCGACGTGGATGCATTTGCCTCCGTATCGGCGGCAGGCGGCTGAACAGAGGGTGACTGTTCGTTTGTGCCGTCCGGCTGATTTTTGCTGCATCCGGCAAGCAGGCCCAGCAGCAGTACGGCGCTCAGCAGGAGCGCGAAAATCCTTTTCAGCATAGCAATCTCCTTTCAGCTGTTTTATCAACTGCCGCAAGTATACCACGATTTTCCGGGAGCGGAAGAGAAACGGAAGCAATTTAAGGAAATCTTAAGAGGTGTTGCAGAGATGAAAAATGCCGCCGCGAAGGCTCGCGGCGGCAGGATGCGGATGATTCAGTGCGTGATGTGCTTGAAGTTGCCCATGGTTTCCGTGACCTCGGAGACATAGGCGAAGGAGCCGGGGAAGCGGCACAGAATGTTCTGGAACTGGACGATCTGGTGGCGGTTGACGATGCAGACCAGAAGCTTCTTCTCCTGCTTGGAGAACATACCCTCAGCGGGAATGACGGTGACGCCGTGGCGCATCTGGCGCAGCAGTACCTCCGCCAGCTCGTCGGCGCGGTCGGTGACGACCTCGAATTTCAGCGCCTTCTTGTTGCCGCGCAGCATACTGTCGCTGATCTTGCTGCTGACGTAGCAATAGATCAGGCACATGATGACCGGCTCGAATTTCCAGCCGTAGACGAAGAAGGAAACGGCCGCGACGCAGGCGTTCAGGAAGAAAATGACCCAGACCAGCTCCGCTTCCGGCTTCTTGCTCCGGACCCAGCCCGCGACCAGATCCATGCCGCCGGTCGAG
>FR887216.1:0-12478 GCA_000436735.1 Firmicutes bacterium CAG:170 | reverse complement strand
CCCGCCGCGATGGGGCCGAGAATGAGGGAGGTGCCGTTTTCCGTGTGATAGCAGATCCCGGAGAGATCGAACCGCTTGAGCAGCAGGCTTACGACGGAAAAGACGAGCACATAGACCATGCTCTTGACGGCGAAGTCCCGTCCGACGCTTTTCCATGTCAGCGGGAACAGCGGAAGATTGACGGCCAATGAAAGATAGCCGATGTCGATATGCAGAAGATACTGGATCATGGTGATGATACCGTTGATCCCGGCGGGAGCAAACGAGTTCGGAAAAACAAAAATTGCATAACTCAGCGCCATCAGAATGGCCGTTGCGACGATCACAAGCCAGTCTGTCCAGTGCTTATTCGGGTGTTCCATGAGAATGATGCCTCCTGAGGCGATTTTGTCCTTGCACAGTATATCGCTGCACCTCACGATTTGCAAGCCAAAATTCAGCATTTTGCCGAAAATGCAGGAAATGTTTTTACTTATGCAAAAACTTTCATCAAGCGAACAATCGGGTGCTTGCACGCGAGAAGGATATATTTTCCGCTGTGGGCAAAAAAGAAACACAAAACCTCAAAATAAAAGGAAAAACATCTTGAAATGATGTGGGATTTGCCTATATAATAGACACAGAAAAACGCCGCGCCCACAGACGGCGCGCGGCGGTCAATTTACAGAAAAGGAAGGATCCCTATGTCCGTTGATATGAGCAAATGGTGTGAGCTGGCGAAGGCCAACATCCACAAGCGCCCCGCAGGCGAAGGCCGCATGGCCGGTAAGATCTGCATCGTGACCGGTGCGGCGCAGGGCTTCGGCAAGGGCATTGCCGAGGAGCTTTACAAGGAAGGCGCGACCATCGTCATCGCCGATATGAACGAGCCGCTGGCCAAGCAGGTCGCGGAGGAAATGGGCGAGCGCGCGGTCGCCATCGCCGTCAACGTCTATGATGAAGAGAGCGTCGCGGCCATGGTCGGCAAGACGGTCGAGCTGTTCGGCGGTCTGGATCTGATGCTGTCGAACGCGGGCGTCGTCCGCTCCGGCCCGCTTGCGCAGGTCGAGAAGAAGGACTTCGAGTTCGTCACCAACATCAACTACACCGGCTATTTCCTCTGCGCGAAGTACGCCGCCATCATCATGCAGGCACAGCATGAGGCCGACCCCGAGGCTATGTTCGACATCGTGACGCTGAACTCCAAGTCCGGCCTCGAAGGCTCGAACAAGAACTTTGCCTATGCCGGCTCCAAGTTTGGCGGCATCGGCCTGACGCAGTCCTTCGCGCTCGAGCTGTGCGCGTATAACATCAAGGTCAACGCCGTCTGCCCGGGCAACTTCCTGGACGGCCCGCTGTGGTCCGACCCGGTGCGCGGCCTGTTCGTGCAGTATCTCGCCGCCGGCAAGGTCCCCGGCGCCAAGACGGTCGAGGATGTCCGCCGCTACTACGAGGCCAAGGTGCCGATGAACCGCGGCTGTATGCCGCTCGACGTCGCCCGCGCGGTCATGTACTGCGTGGAGCAGAAGTACGAGACCGGTCAGGCCATCCCGGTCACCGGCGGCCAGGTCATGCTCAACTGAGGAACGCGCAATGATCGATATTGAAATTCTGAACAAGCTCAACGCACCCACGCGGGAAGAACGGCTGGAAAATCTCCGCGAGGTGCTGAAAACCGCCGAATTCCCGCCGATGGTGCCGCAGTACATCAACAACCATATCCATACGACCTATTCCTTCTCGCCGTATTCTCCCACGGCGGCGGTCTTTGCCGCGCGCATGGAGGGACTCTGCACGGCGGGCATCATCGACCACGACTCCATCTCCGGCGCGCGCGAGTTTCTGGAGGCCGCGAAGATGGTGGAAATGCCGGTCACGGTCGGCATGGAGTGCCGCGCGTCGATGAACGGTACCCGTCTGGAGGGCCGCCGCACCAACAACCCCGATCAGGTCGGTGTGAGCTACATGACCATCCAGTCCGTGCCGCATGACAGGATCGAGGAGCTGAACGCCTTCTTCGCGCCCTATCGTGAGGCGCGCGGCCGCCGCAACCGGGCCATGATCGAGCGGATCAACGCGCTCCTGCCTGGCATTGAGCTGGATTATGACCGCGACGTGCTTCCGCTTTCGGAAAGCAAAGAGGGCGGCGGCGTGACCGAACGCCATCTGATGTTCGCGCTGGCCAAGGCCATGGTCAACAAGGCGGGACGGGGCCAGAGCATGGTCGATTACCTTGCCTCCATCGGCCTGAACCTCTCCGAGAAGCAGAAGAAGCAGATGCTCGACCTTGCATATCCGTTCTACGATTACGATCTGCTTGGAATTCTGAAATCCGCGTTTGTGCCGAAGATCTACATTGACGCGACGGACGAATGCCCGAACGTGAAGGAGCTCGTGGCGCTTTGCAGCCGCATCGACGCGCTGCTCTGCTACGCTTATCTCGGCGACGTGGGCGACAGCGTGACCGGCGACAAGAAGGCGCAGAAGTTCGAGGACGATTATCTGGACGATGTGATCGCCTGCCTGAAGGAGACCGGTGTGCGCGCCGTGACCTACATGCCCACGCGCAACACCGAGGCCCAGCTGACGCGCCTGCGCGGCCTGTGCGACGCGAACGGCCTGTTCCAGGTATCCGGCGAGGACATCAACTCCCCGCGCCAGTCCTTCGTCATCCGCGCGATGGAGAATCCGATGTTCGCCAACCTCATCGACGCGACGTGGAAGCTCATCGAGCACGAGGAAAAGGGAACGCCCATTCTCTGAGAAAAATACCGTGCGGCACAGCCTTGGCTGTGCCGCATTTTTCTTGACAGATCCGTATTTCCGGCGTAAAATGGACCAAAATCCACGAAGGGAAGCGGAATTATGGAGCGGACAGAGGCATGGGTGCTGCTCACAAAATACAATCAGGATCATTTTCACCTTCAGCACGCGCTGACGGTCGAGGCGGTCATGCGCTGGTATGCCGAAAAGCTCGGCTACGGCGGCGAGGCCGATTTCTGGGCGACGGTCGGACTGCTGCACGATCTGGATTTTGAGCAGTTCCCGGAGCAGCACTGCGTCAAATCGCAGGAGCTGATGCGCAAGGCGGGTGTGGACGAGGCGACCATCCATGCCACGGCCAGCCACGGCTACGGCATTACAGTGGACGTCAAGCCGGAGCATGAGATGGAAAAGGTGCTTTTTGCGGCGGACGAGCTGACGGGCCTGATCTGGGCGGCGGCGCTGATGCGCCCGAGCAAAAGCACGAAGGACATGGAGTTGAAATCGCTCAAGAAAAAATACAAGGACAAGAAGTTCGCGGCAGGCTGCTCGCGCGAGATCATCCAGCGCGGCGCAGACCAGCTCGGCTGGGAGCTGGACACGCTTCTGGAGCGCACGCTCGAGGCCATGCGCGATACGGAGGACACGGTCGCTGCGGAAACGGCGGAGCTGTAAGAAGCAGCGCCCGGAGAGAAGGGAGAAGCTTCGCGGCCGATTGGAATTCTCGGCGGCACAGGCAGCGCACTGCCTCTGTATATAGGGAAGCTCTGATTAAATCAGCGGCTGTGGACGGCGAGTGATTTTTCGTCAAGACAAGGTTTGAAAAACGTGGGAATACTGTATGTATTTCTCGTTTTTCAAACCACAGGATTGGAGGAAAAGATCCGTCGTCCGCGGTCGGGGGTTTATTCAGAGGTTCCATAGTACAAGCTCCTGCCCGGAGGTTTCCGGGCAGGAGTTGCTGCTTTCTGGGGAAAGGCGCGCTTTCCTTATTCCGCGCGGAGCGCGTCGGCCAGCACCTGATGCAAAAGGGCGTGACCCTGCTCCGAGGGGTGGATGCCGTCGTCGGACATGAGCGTCGGGAAACGCGGCTGACGCAGGAAAGGCGAACGGACGTCGATCACGCGGCAGCCCATAGCCTTCGCTGTGGAGCAGGCGAGATCATTATAGTATTCCTGCCAGCGGTAGAGATGATGCACGTCGCCGAGCCACTGCATGATGCGAGCACCGTCCAGTCCGTTGGAGATCACGCGCCAGTAGCGCTCCGCTTCGAGCGGTACGATGGAGGCGACGACAGGCTCTGCGCCGCAGTCCCGCGCCATCTGGATGGCCTGCCGGTAAAGCTCCGGAAAGCGCTCCGGCGGCGTATGCGGCAGATGCCCCGCCTCCGGCGCAGCGGCGATCTCCGCCCAATTGTAATCGCAGTCGTTCCCGCCGAAGGAAAACAGAACGGTCGCGCCGGGAACGCAGGCGCTCAGACGGCGCTGTAGGATCGAAAGCCCGGTCCCAATCGTTGCGCCCATTTTGGCGTAATTGTGCGCTTCAACGCCGACGGCCTGAAGCGAGGCAAAGTCGTGGTCGGGGCAGAGGTGGAATTTCCCGCCGCAGTGATGAACGCCCTTGATGACGGAATCTCCGAAAATGATAAGCTGACGCATGGGGTACATCCTTTCGTGCCTTTATGCTGCGCTCAGTATAAAGCGGCGGCGGCTCGAAGTCACCCGAAAAAGCCGGTAGGACGCTCTCGCGCGCGGACCGGTGATTCTCAGAAACGGAAAGGCGCGTGGAAGAAAACCGTCAGAAGCCTCCACAAGGCGTAGAAAATGGACTCTACGATTCGTAGAGTCCATGAAAAGTTCGGTATTTTCGGAGTTTGCCGGTCAAAGGAAAAGAATGCTCACGGCGATAAAGACCTGCGCCATGTAGTACAGAACGTGCAGCACGGCGTTCCGATAGGGGTTATCATTCGTTCCGAAGGAGAGCACGACCAGCATATTGTCGCTGAGCGAGAAGCACAGGCCGCCGATGAAGAACAGAAACAGCGCCCGGCTCGAGGTTTGCAGCGCGCCGCTGAGCGCACAGGCCGCCACGAAGAGCACCTCACCGATGTAGATGATCCCGAGCGGGAGGATTTTTCCGGCCTTGACCTGCTTGGCGTTGGAGTAGAACCCGGCGACACCCAGCGCGATCAGCGCCAGCGGGATGGCGTATTGCCACGCATCCGGCGCAAGCTTCAAAATGGCGAGGATATAGAAAATGTGTCCCGCGAAGAAGGCCAGCGTACCGGCGATGAAGAACACATCGTGCGTTTTCTTCCAGAGAAAGCGGAGCGCCAGCAGCGCGTCGCCCAGCAGTCCGCAGACAAGGCCCCAGAAAACCAGCTGTGCATAATCGCTCGTACCGCGGATGCGGATGCACTGCATTGCCAGCAGCACGAAGCAGGCCGAGGCCAACGTCTTGAAGATCACGCTCCGGACGCACCGGCGGCGGTAGGACTGCATGATGAATACGGTTTCCAGAAGCGCTCCGGCGGCCATCAGCAGGATCAGCAGCATGGGCAATTCCTCTCTTTCTTCCTTTGCGCCGGCTGACAGGGAGCAGGCACCTGCCCTCGTCACCCGGCACCTTCATCCTAACATATGCAGAAAAAACTGTCAATCATGCGGCGCGGCGCTCAGAAAAGAAGAAGCGACGCGGGTCGGAGGGAGAGCGTCAGAATGGAGCCGGGCTGCGGTACATTTTCCGGCGCTGCCTCGATGCGCAGCACCGGCGCATTTTCCGAAGCGCCGTCCGGCCGCAGAAGAACAACGTTATGCCCGACGTCCTGAATGACGCGGAGAACGCGGAAGGCATAGGCCTTACCGGAGAGATCCACGGCGTCCGGCCCGACGGCGAGAAGCGAATGCTCCGGCCCGGCGGAAATGCCGCGCAGCGTCAGACCCCAGTCCGGGACGAAAACGCCGCCCTCGCAGGCGCGGCAGGGGAAGAAGTTCTTGTATCCGGCAAGACGCGCCGCGCTCAGCGAGTCCGGGCGGCGGATCAGCTCGTCCAGGCCCATGATGCGGCCGGTCAGGCCGTTTTCCATAACGCAGACCTGCGAGCAGTTGCGGCGGCATTCGCCGAGGTCGTGCGAGACCCAGACGATGGGGCCGTTGAAGCGGCTCAGAAGGTCAGAAAGCTCCAGCTCCAGATTCCATTTGAGGAAGCCGTCGAGCGCGGAGAACGGCTCGTCCAGCAAAATAGCCTTCGGTCGGGAGCAGAGGATGCGCGCCAGCGCGACGCGCTGCTGCTGACCGCCAGAGAGCTGCGCGGGGAGCTTTTTTTCAAGCCCCTCCAGCCGGAACATCCGCACGGCCTCGGCAAGCGCGCGCCGCTTTTCTGCGCGTGTGCCGCTGCGGATGCAGCAGAGGATATTCTGCTCGGCGGTCATGGAGGGGAACAGCGCATATTGCTGGAACAGATAGCCGACGCGGCGCTTCTGCGGCGGCAGATCGACGTGCTTTTCACTGTCGAACAGTGTTTCGCCGTCGAGGATGATCTGCCCGCGGTCGGGCCTTTCGATGCCTGCGATGCATTTGAGCGTCATGCTCTTGCCGCAGCCGGACGCGCCGAGCAGGGCGAGTGTTTCACCGTCCACCTCGAATTTGGCGCGCAGGTGAAAGCTGCCGAGTTTTTTTTCAATATCGACATACAGCGCCATCACGCACGCTCCTTTCGGCGGCGGGCATTTCTCCGCTCAAGCATATTGACCGCCAGCAGCACGACCGTGGAAATGGCGATGTTCACCATGACCCACCGGAACGCCAGCGCGTCGTTGTCCGTTCGCCACATCTGATAGACGGTTGTGGAAATGGTGGCGGTCTTGCCGGGAGTGTAGCCTGCGATCATGCTGGTCGCGCCGTATTCTCCGATGGCGCGCGCAAACGCGAGCACTGTGCCCGCCAGAATGCCCTGACGGCAGTAGGGGATACGGATGCGCCAGAAAATGAACGTGTTGGACAGGCCGAGTGTCTGGCCGGAATACGCCAGCGTCTCGTCAAACGCCTCGAATGCGCCGCGCACCGTCCGGTACATGAGCGGAAAAATGACCACAATGGTGGCAAAAATGGCCGACCACCACGTCATGACCAGCTTGAGACCGAAGGTTCTGAGCACCCACGCGCCGATGACGCGCTTCGGCCCAAGCACCAGCAAAAGGAGGTAACCGACGACTGTGGGCGGAAGCACCAGCGGCAGCGTCAGAATGACGTCGAGCACGCCCTTGAGAAGGCGCGGGAGCTTTGCGATGTAATAGGCGGCAAAGATGCCGAAGAAAAAGACAAAGAAGGTGGAGATCGCCGCGATGCGCAGCGAGTTCCATAACGGGTACCAATCCATAAAGGCTCCTTTGCTTCGCGCGTCCGAAAACGCGGCGGTATTTCAAGTGCGGGCATCGGCTGACAAGGGCGCACGCGCTTACAGGCCGGGCGGGCTGCCGTCTGTCCTTGTCAGCCGACGCAAAAGGGAAGCGTCTCCGAGGCGCTTCCCTTTGCGGCTTTCAGAGCTTATTCCGCAGCGGAGAAGCCGACGGATTCAAAGACCGCGGTGGCTTCCGGAGTACGGCAAAAGTCGAGGAACGCCTGCGCGGTCTCCACGTTCTTGGAAACATTCAGAACGGCGGCGGGGTAGATGACCTGACCGCACATCTCGGCGGTGGCGTAGTCCACGATGGTCAGACCGGCGGAGAAAGCGTCGGTGCAGTAGATGATGCCGCAGTCAACGGTTGCCTCAGAGACCTGCGTGGTGACCTCCTTGACGTTGGTGCCGTAGGTCAGGCAGCCTGCGGCGGCCAGCGCATCCTCGTCCAGCTCGTAGAACTTCAGGACCTTCTGGGTGTACTGGCCGACGGGAACGTCGGAGTTGCCCATGCCGAGCAGGATGGTGCCGTCCTTAAGGCCGGCAGCCATGTCATCGAAGGACTCGATGCCCTTGGGGTTGCCGTCGGGAACGACGAGCGTGACCTTGTTTTCGAGGATGTTGAAGCGGGTGCCATCCAGAACGAAATCCAGACCCTCGGTATTGACCTCGGCGGAGGCGTCCTTGTCGAGCTGGTTCATCTGCTTCTGACCGGCGGAAATGAACACGTCGCATTCGGCACCGTTCTGGATCTGCGTCTTGAGCGTGCCGGAGGAGTCGAAGTTGAACTGAATGGTGACGTTCGGATTCTGCTCCATGAATTTGCTGCCGATCTCGGTCAGCGTCTCGGTCATGGAGGCGGCGGCGAAAACGATCAGCTCGACCGACTCTGCGGCGGGCGTCTCTTCCTCGGCGGGCGCTTCCTCTTCGGGGGCCTTTTCTTCCTCGGTGGGCTTCTCCTCGGGCTGAGCGGCAGGCGCTGGAGCGTCGGTGTCCTCTTCGGTCTTTGCGGGAGCGGAGGTACACGCAGCCATGCTCAGAACAAGCGTCAGGGCAAGCAGAATGGCAAGCAGCCTTTTCATTTTTGTTTCTCCTTTGACGATTTTCTCTTATAAAACGCGGTGAAACGGTTTTAGCATGTTATTTGCCAAACGGGCAGATGGGATAGCGGCAGCTCTCGCAGCCGAGGCACAGGCCGCCGTTGCCCATGGCGGCGATCTCCGCGCGGGTCACGGGTATGCCCGCCGCGATGCGCGGCAGCAGCAGATCAAAGACCGTCGCCTTGGCGTACATGACGCAGCCGGGCAGGCCCATGATGGGCTGGCCGTCATCAAAATAGCCGAGCAGGAACATGGCTCCGGGAAGCACCGGCGCGCCGTAGGAAATGATGTTCGCGCCGCTCTTTTTGATGGCGCCGGGCGTGTTGTCGTCGGGATCGACGCTCATACCGCCGGTGCAGAGGATCATGTCCACATTTTTCGTGCGCATTTCCGCGATGGCGGCGGCGACATTGTCCAGCCCGTCGCCCACGACGGCGTGCTCGGTCATGCGGATGCCGAACGCGGCCAGTTTCTTTTCCAGAATGGGCGTGAAGGTGTCCTGAATGCGGCCGCTGGCGACCTCGCTGCCGGTCGTGACGACGGCAGCGGTTTTCAGCCGGTAGGGCAGCAGCTCAAGGATCGGCTCGCCTGCGGCGACGCAGTCGGCGGCGTCGAGCTTTTCCTCTTTGATGATGAGCGGAATGACGCGCGTGCCGCAGAGCTTGTCTCCGGCGTGGACGGCGGTATTGGAATGCCGCGTGGCGATCATCAGCTCGTCGATCATGTTGATGGCGTTGAGCTTTTCCACGTTCACGCGGAACAGGCCGTCGCACTCGGCGCGCAGCTCGATCTTGCCCTCCTTGACCTCACCGCGCGACATATGCTCGTTTTTGCAGATGGCGCACAGGCGCTCGGCGGCGTCGTTTTCATGGAGCATTCCCGGCTCCATCTCCCAGACATAGAGATGCTCCTTGCCCATCGAGAGCAGCATCGGAATGTCCTCTTCGGTGACGATGTGTCCCTTGCGGAACTGCGCGCCCTTGAACTCGCCGGGGACGATGCGCGTCAGATCGTGGCAGAGCACATGGCCGACGGCGTTTTTCGTTTCAATCAGTTTCATGGCATTTCCTCCAGAACGGTGATCCGGTCGCCCTTTTGCACGCGGCCGGGCGTGACGACCTCGCAGAAGATGCCCTCAGTCGGCATGACGCATTTTCCGGTCGTCTTTTTGATGGCGCAGTCGTTGTGACACTCCTTGCCGATCTGCGTCACGCGCAGGACAGCAGGGCCGATCTGGAGCAGCGTCCCGACCGGAAGCGTCTTGAGCGAAATGCCGATCGTATTGATGTTTTCCGCGAAGGCGCCCGCCGTCAGGCTCAGACCCAGCGCGCGCATCGTGTCGATGCTCTCCTCTGCAAGCAGGCTCACCTGCCGGTGCCAGTCGCCCGCATGGGCGTCTCCCACAATGCCGTGATGCGGCAGAAGCTCGATATACGGCACCTCATGCTTGCGGATGCCCTTTCTTTCACTGATGTTGACTGCAACGACCTCAGCCATGCTCATCCTTCCTTTCATATATACCGCTTTTTCCGCCCTCTTTGTAGAGCAGACGTATATCGGTGATCGTCATATCCCGCTGGACGGCCTTGCACATGTCATAGACGGTCAGCGCAGCGACCGACACGGCGGTCAGCGCCTCCATTTCCACGCCCGTTTCACCCTTGCAGCGAACCTCGGAAAAAATGTGCAGCGCTGTCTCCTCCAGCGTAAAATGAATGTCCACGCCGGTCAGCAAAATGGTGTGGCACATCGGGATCAGCTCGCTGTTTTTCTTCGCTGCCATGATGCCCGCGACCTGCGCCACGGCGAGAACGTCGCCCTTTTTCATCCCGCCCTCGCGGATCTTCGCCATCGTTCCGGCGTTCATATGGACGGTCGCCGCGGCCCGCGCGATGCGGAGCGTCTGCGGCTTTTCGGTCACATCGACCATCCGCGCCCGGCCCTCTTCATTGAAATGTGTCAGTTCCATCCTAGCCTCCGATCTCGTTCATGCCGCGTCCGGCGCGGCTTTCGCCGTCGCGCGTCAGCTCGTGCTGCTTCGGCTTCATGGCGACGCCGCGCATAATAGCCTCGCGCAGCGCCTCACCCGAAAGCCCGCGCAGCGGAATCTCCGTCTCCGAATGCAGACAGGGCTTCAGCTTCCCGTCGGCGGTGATGCGGATGCGGCTGCAATTAGAGCAGAATGCATGGCTCATCGGCTCGATCAGTCCGACCGTCCCCAGCGCGCCGGGGAGGCGGTAAAGCAGGCTCACACCGTCCGAACCGACCGGTTCCAGTTCCGGGACACGGTCGAGCACGGCCTTTGCGGGCAGAAAACGTGCTTTGTCCCATCTGGCGCAGATGCCCATCGGCATCAGCTCGATAAAGCGCACGGAAAGCGGGCGCTCCTTCGTCAGACGGACGAAATCCGCGATCTCATCATCGTTGACGCCGCCCATCAGCACACAGTTGAGCTTCGTGTGCTGAAAGCCGGCCCTTTCGGCGGCTTCAAGTCCGCGCAGGACGTCGGAAAGTGCGCCCACACGGGTGATTTCATGATAACGCTCGGGCCGGAGCGTGTCGAGGCTGACGTTCAGCCGGTCAACGCCCGCCGCGCGGAGCGGCTCCGCCAGCTCCGGCAGAAGAATGCCGTTGGTCGTGATGCAAAGCTCCTCAAGGCCCGGAAGCCCGCGCAGCATCCGGCAAAGCTCCGCGACGCCGCGCCGTACCAGCGGCTCGCCGCCGGTCACGCGCACCTTGCGCACGCCCAGCGAGACGGCGGCTGCCGTCATGTCGCGCAGCTCCTCGAGCGAACAGATCTCATGATGCGCACGCTTCGGAACGCCGTGCTCCGGCATACAGTAGACGCAGCGCAGATCGCACAGATCGGTCACGGACAGGCGCAGATATGAAATTTTCCGGCCAAGCTGATCCTGCATCCTTCTCACCGTTATTCTTTCAAAGATACTATGCAGATTTTATCAAATTTCGGCAGCAAAATCAAGTGAAGCGTCCGACAATACCGGAAAATCAGACGGAATCGCCGGATAAACTTGACACAGAGCGCAGCCGCACATTAAAATAGAAGCAGCAAAGGCCGTTCCTGCGGAAAAAGCGGGCAGAAACGGGGAAGGGAAGCCGAAAAATATGCCAAACGGAAATACGATCCTGTCGGTTGCAAAGGCGATGCAGCTTTTGCAGCTGCTCTCTGTGAGCGGCAGGCCGCTGTCCCTCAAGGAGATCGCAGAGCAGGCGGAGCTTCCGAAAAGCACGGCCTTCGGCCTGCTGACCACGATGCGCGAATACGATGTGATCTCGCAGGGGACGGACGGAAAATACGGCCTCGGCCTGCGCCTTTTTGAATACGGCTGTCAGATCGGCCGCTCATGGGATATTTCTGCGGCGGCAAAGCCGTATATGGAGCATCTGGCGGCGGACACCGGCGCGTCGGTCATGCTCTCCATCTGCGAGGGCGGCAGCGTCATCACGCTCGATCAGGTGCAGGCGCGGGACAAGCTCCGTATCGTCTCGGACGTCGGCGCGCGGCTGCCTATCTACTGCACGTCGCAGGGCAAGGTGTTTCTGGCGCAGATGGCCCGCGCGGATGCGGAGAAGCTGCTCCGGCGGCAGAAAATGACGCAGTTCACGCCGCATACGATCACGGAGCTGCCGGAGCTGATGCAGGAGATCGAGCGCTGCCGCGAAAACGGCTATGCAATTGAAAATGGAGAGTACAAGATCGGCCTGCGGTCCATTTCCGCGCCGGTGCGCACGGTGGACGGCGAGGCGCGGTATACGGTCGGCGTGATCGGCATGTTCCGCAGCACACATTCCGAGGAATTTGCGCAGGCCGTCGAGAAGGTGCGCGCCACGGCGGGAATGATCTCCGCGGCGCTGGGCTATCGGAAATAAAGCAGAAGGGAATAGCGTTATGGGATACACAGCAGCAGTCATTACCGTCAGCGACCTTGGGAGCCGGGGCCAGCGCGTGGACACGAGCGGCCCGGCCGTCGTAAAAATGCTGGAGGAAGCGGGCTATCGGGTCGTACATACACAGATCGTGCCGGACGAGCAGGCGGAGATTTCCGCCGTTCTGAAAAAATGCGCGGACGAGCTGCATGCAGACCTGATCGTGACCACCGGCGGAACGGGCCTGTCTCCGCGCGACGTTACGCCGGAGGCGACGTTGGCCGTGCTCGAGCGCGAGATCCGCGCCATCCCGGTCGCAATGTGGGTCGAGGGGCTTAAGGTCACGCCGCGCG
>FR887215.1:2827-4629 GCA_000436735.1 Firmicutes bacterium CAG:170 | reverse complement strand
TGCCATTTCATCTATAGTGTTCGGCAATCATGCGTTTTCACTACACTATAGATGAAATTCAAATGGTGCGGCTCCAGACCTTGACTTGCGTGATCACATCGCGCAGGCGATCGTTTCCTACCAGGTATTCGAGAATTTCGTCCGCGCTGTCGCACCATTTTTCTGTCCGCGTGTTTACCTCGACGCTGCCCGCCTGCGAAATCAGCATCCGTGTCCGTCCGCTGTCCGGATCCTCCACGCAGCCAAAGCAGCAGTACATGACGCCGTTCCACTCGAACTCTACCTCGCCGCCGCGCCGCATACACTGTTTAAAATCAGAAATCGTTTTGAAGCAATTGTCCTCAAAGCTGTTTGTTCCCACCCATGAGATCATTCCTGTAACCTCCTTACATAAGCACTTTTTCGTGTGATCTTTGGTAAAATGAAAGCCGGATTCGTCCCACGTGATTACATGTTCATGCGGAACGTCGTGCATTTTTGGATTTCCATGATCTGTATAATGAATTTCAAGATACGCCCTTCCATCCGGTCCGATATACGTTTCAATTCGCTCGCCCTTTGCCGTATAAGAATACTTTATTTCACCAGGCTCGCCCCAGAAGCGTTCATCTTCCGGTTTGGATGGTCTTAGTTTTCCGCCGTAGGCGCTGCCGCCGCCTTTGAACGCAGGAACATCCATGTACGCTTCTATTCTATCAGATTCCGGGCGATATGTCTTGCCAATTAGAAAATCTTCCAGATTTTCTTTTGAAAAAGCTTGCTGCGTGTTCAGATACCGCCACGAGCTGCGCTCGTAATCGACATAGACGATGTTGCCTTCCATTTCCGGAAACGGCGTATGATAGCAGATAATTTTCTCCGGCTCAATCCGCCGCAGCATTTCCCGGTAGCCTGCCAGAAACCATTCTTTTTGATCGCAGCGGTTGTCGTGTGCCGATGCCATGTAGGTCGATACGGCAACAACGCTTCCTTTTTCGATTCCCGCGAAGCAGAAATCAAACGTCGCCGCATCGCCCCAGTTAACGGTTGGGACAACATGCAATCCCTGCGATGCTCAGTATGCGCCGCACCAGCGGTTGCGGAACACGTTGTACAGCTGCAAAACCGGCGTCATTTCCAGATACATGCTGAAATCCGGCGAGAGTACCGCGCGGTAAGGACGAAGCTTATCCAGTACCGTGTCTGGCTTTTCCCATACCCGTTCAAACCGGTAATCGTAGAGAAAGAAATGCACCATACGTTCCTTGTGTTTCTGGTCGTCTGCGCTGGCTTTGTCGAAGCCGATCAAAAGCAAATCGTCAAAGTCTCCGGGCTTTTCCTGAAATTTCGGAATGATCGGGATGTTCCATCTTCCGTTCCCCGGAAGCTGATTGCGCAGCATGATCTGGCTTGTCCGGTAGTTGTAGTTTTCTTCTGTCATAATATGCCTCCTGCATGTAAAATCATTGCTTCTACATACAGCGGCAAATATGAGAAAAGTTGCATGTGTTTATACAACACAGATAAAAAGAAAGACCGGAACAGAAATCTGTTCCGGTCTGGTGCGAGAGATGAGACTTGAACTCACACGACGGTTGCCACACGCACCTCAAACGTGCCTGTCTACCTATTCCAGCACTCTCGCATATTGCGCATTTCTTCAATGCCAGATTATTATAATCGCCAATGCCGCATTTGTCAACCATATTTTTTCCGAACTATCATCTTTGCGTGCGTCCTACGGCGCGCGAAAGGCTGTTGACAGGCTTTTCCCCAGCTTATATAATGGCGGTATGCAGATCCTGCGGGGCTGCCGGATGGCA
>FR887215.1:0-2702 GCA_000436735.1 Firmicutes bacterium CAG:170 | reverse complement strand
TCGTTTTGGTGCCGGTTTGCAGGCTTCGTCTGGAGGTTTTTCTATGAACCGGGTCTCCCCTTCTATTTTGTCCGCCGATTTTGTAAATCTGGAGCGCGATATCCGCGCGCTGACACCCGCCGGCGCCGATTATGTCCATGTCGACGTCATGGACGGTCTTTTTGTCCCCAACATTTCCATCGGCCTGCCCGTCGTCTCCGCCATCCGAAAGGTCACGGAGCTTCCGCTGGACGTGCATCTGATGATCGACCGGCCCATCCGCTATGTCGAGCGCTTCTGTCAGGCAGGTGCAGACATTCTCACCGTCCACATCGAGGCCGACACGCAGGAAAACACGCTGGAGGCTCTCCGCAAGATCCGCGAATGCGGCGTCCGCCCCGCGATCTGCGTCAAGCCCAAGACGCCGCCGGAGGCCGTTCTGCCCTATCTGCCGCTTTGTAGTCTGATCCTGGTCATGACCGTCGAGCCGGGCTTCGGCGGACAGTCCTTCATGGAGGACATGATGCCGAAGGTCGCGGCCATCCGCCGTTATATCGACGAGCAGAATCCCGCCTGCGAGCTGGAGGTAGATGGCGGCGTCAACGAGCAGACCGCAAAGATCTGCGCTGCCGCCGGAGCCAACGTCCTCGTCGCGGGCAGCGCCTATTTCAAGGCCCCCGACAAAGCCGCCTTTGTCAAGGCGCTCCAGAACGCCTGATACAAATTCCCATAAGCTTCTTTCCTTCCGGCGGAGCTTATCCTTGCCGCGTTGTGAAGACTTCCCGGAATTCGCATACTCTGACAAAAACGCCGCGCCCCATTCCTTCGGAACGGGGCGCGTTTCTTTGTTACAGTGCGAAATTCTTACGCAGGAACTCGCAGATATCGGCGGCGGTCGGCGGGCAGCCGGAAACGCTCTGCCGGAACTGGCAGGTGCAGCGTCCGACGCCGACCTCTCCCGTTTTTCCCTGATAGCCCTGCCCAATTGCAATTTTCTGCGGCAGGCTCAGCGGGCCGTATTCCTGCTCCAGCTTGTGCAGCGCGTAGATCAGCGAGCCGTAACAGGCGCTGCACGCAGAGTCCGGCGCGGCGTAGGCCGCGAGACGGCGGATCTGGCGCGTGGAGTGCTGCGGCGCGGCGCTGCTCTCGTTGAGGCGGGTGATCTTCGCCTTTGCCAGATCGGCGCAGCCGACGCCCATCTGCTCGGCAAGGCCGATGTATTCCACCTCGTCCACGCGGTAGCCCATGGTCTGGCAGACAAAGCTGTCGCAGAGCACGGGGTCCTTGCAGCAGAAGATGCGGTTCATCGTGACCGGGTTGCCGCCCTCCTCAAAATCGAGGTCGCCGCAGATGTTATCGACCAGCACGATCCCTCTCGGCAGGAGCGTGTTGAGATTGGCAATGGGCCGGTGCAGCCCGAGCGAGTGGAAGCGCCGCTTCTCGGTGTTCGGGAGCAGGCCCTTCGCGTTTTTCAGCGCACAGGTGATGCCGGTCTGGCAGTGTCCCTTCAGAACGGGCATATTGATCAGATAGTCGAGCGCCAACGCCTGCTCGCAGACGCGGATGTCCATGTCATAGGCGCGGCAGTTGCGAGAGCTGTCCTTCTGCAGATCGACAAAGGGAACGTGATACCGTTCGCAGACATCGCGCAGGCCGCTGGCCACATACGCCGCCGAGGTCCTTGCGCCGACCCATGAGCCTTCCAGCACGACGAGGTTCTGGAAGCCCTCCCGTTGGAGATACTCGATGACGCCCGCCACAAGCTCCGGATGCGTGGTCGCTCCGCTTGCAGCCGGCGCGTCCACGACCAGATTGGGTTTGATGCCGATGCGCTGCGTTCTGTCGCCGATGTCCTTTTGCAGGTCTGCTTCGCGCATCAGGTGGGCGGCCATCTGCTGATACTCGGTTCCGTGAAGAAGGATGATCTCGTTTTTATCCATGTCTTTTCCCGCCCCTCAAAAGCTTCGTTTTCTATTGATTTTAGAGGAACGCAGTCGAAAAGTCAACCGCCCAGCGCGGCCCGCAAGGGGCTTTCAAAGCGCACCGTATTATGCTAAAATCCATTGTAGAGAATTCAAAAGGAGGCGTTCCCGTGGAGATCAAGGAATACCAAAAATATTGCGAGGACGAAATTCTTCGTCTGTATGCCAGCGTCGGCTGGACGGCCTACACCGAGCGGCCGGAGGCGCTGCGGCGCGGCTTTGATCGTTCGCTGCTGACGCTGGCCGCATATGAGGGCGCGGAGCTTCTGGGCCTGATCCGCGTGGTCGGCGACGGCCAGACCATCGTGTTCGTGCAGGATCTTCTGGTGTTCCCGGAATATCAGCGCAAGGGCATCGGCTCCGCGCTGCTTCGCGCCGTTTTGAAGCGGTACGAAAACGTGCGGCAGATCGAGCTTGCAACGGACGATACACCGAAAACCAAAGCCTTTTACCGCTCCATGGGCTTCCGAGAGCTGTCCGAGATCGGCTGCTGCGGGTTTATGCTGGTCTGAAGCTTTACAAAACGTGTCCGGAAGCGCGCAGCGCATCAAAGCAGCAGAGCTGTCCGCAGACGCAGAATGCAGGACAGATTACACGGCATTCGTAAAAGCCGGAAATACCGCACAACGCTCAAGCAAAGAAAAAACGCCGCCGCGTCCAGCCCAAGCGGGCAGGGATCGCGGCGGCGCTTTTCACTTTTTAGGGTGTATCTGATTAAATCAGTGGCTGTGGACGGCGAGA
>FR887214.1:5239-12012 GCA_000436735.1 Firmicutes bacterium CAG:170 | reverse complement strand
AGCCGCTGATTTAATCAGAACTTCCTTAAGAGTTCTTTTTACTCCGCAAACAGCGGCGTGGACAGATACCGGTCGCCGGTATCCGGCATGAGCACAACGATGGTCCTTCCCTCGCTGTCCGGGCGCTTGGCAAGCTCGATGGCTGCCCAGAGCGCCGCGCCGGAGGAAATACCGACCAGGACGCCCTCCTTCCGGCCGACCAGCCGTCCGGTCGTGAACGCATCGTCGTTATCGACCGGGATGATCTCGTCATAGACCTTCGTGTCAAGCACCTGCGGCACGAAGCCGGCGCCGATGCCCTGGATCTTATGCGGGCCTGCAACGCCCGTCGAAAGCACCGCGGAGGTTTTCGGCTCCACCGCGACCACGCGGATGGCGGGGTTCTTCGACTTGAGATATTCGCCCGTACCGGTGATGGTGCCGCCGGTGCCGACGCCCGCGACGAAATAATCGACCTTACCGTCTGTGTCCTCGTAGATCTCCGGGCCGGTCGTCTCAAAATGTGCCTTCGGGTTGGCCGGATTCACGAACTGCCCCGGAAGGAAGCTGCTCGGGATCTCCTTTGCCAGCTCCTCCGCGCGGGCGATGGCGCCCTTCATGCCCTTCGCGCCTTCCGTCAAAACCAGCTCCGCGCCGTAGGCCTTCATGAGCTGGCGGCGCTCGACGGACATGCTGTCCGGCATGACGATGATAATGCGGTAGCCCCTTGCCGCCGCGACGGAGGCAAGGCCGATGCCGGTATTGCCGGAGGTCGGCTCAATGATGACGGAACCCTCCTTCAAAAGGCCCTTCTGCTCCGCATCGTCGATCATGGCCTTTGCGATGCGGTCCTTGACCGAACCGGCGGGATTGAAATACTCCAGCTTGGCGAGAATTTTGGCCTTCAGGCCGAGTTCCTTTTCAATATGCGTAAGCTCCAGAAGCGGCGTTCTGCCGATAAGCTGATCTGCGGACGTATAAATTTTAGACATAATAATTTCTCCTCTATTTCCTAGAGTGTATCCGAAAACTCCCAATGTGACCGGCAGCGAGGAATTTTTGCGTTGAGCAAGACATTTTTTCGCAGGAATACTAACGTATTCCAAGGAAAAATGGTGCAGCGCAGCGTGAAAAGGCCCGCTGTCCGGGTGCATTGGGAGTTGGAAGAATACACCCTATAAAATTGGCTTCATCTGTGATCTCCGTACTCTGCGTTCCAGCGGCGGCAGCGGCCGGTGGCGCAGGTACAGAAGAGGATCTGATGCTTCATCCGCTTTCCGCCTCCATTTAGCTACCGTTGTGGTAGGTTTATTATGTTATAGCGCTTTGCCTGCCGTTTGTCAATTGTTTTTTCATTCATACATTGCGCACAACGCCGGACGCGGACACATTTTAAAATTTGTTCACGTTTCCATCTTTACATTAGTTCGTTACCATGGTAAAGTACTACCATGCTAATTTACGACACAATGTGCCAAGCTCAATGGAGGAAATGAATATGAAAAAGCTGCTTGCCCTGACTCTTGCCGTGCTGATGCTTGCCGGTATGGCCGCCTGTGCAAAGGCCCCCGCCGCGGATGCCGCGTCCGATCTGGCGTACATACAGCAAAAAGGAACGCTCGTCGTCGGCATCACTGACTTTGCGCCGATGGATTATCAGGATGCCTCCGGCGAATGGATCGGCTTTGACGCCGACATGGCGAAGGCCTTTGCCGAATCGCTCGGCGTGGAGGTGCAGTTCGTGGAGATCGACTGGGACAGTAAGATCATGGAGCTGGACGCCAAGACCATCGACTGCGTCTGGAACGGCATGACGCTGACCGGCGAGGTCACGGAGTCGATGAGCTGCTCGAACGCCTACTGCAACAACACGCAGGTCGTGGTCGTGCCTGCGGACAAGGCCGCGGATTATCAGAGCGCCGACGCCTGCAAGAGCCTGAATTTCGCCGTCGAAGCCGGCTCCGCCGGTGAGGCGGAGGTGGAAAAGCTCGGCGCAGGCTGCACGCCGGTCAAGGATCAGGCGACCGCGCTGATGGAGGTCGCCGCCGGAACGGCGGACGCCGCCGTGATCGACGCGCTGATGGCCGGAGCCATGGTCGGCGAAGGCACTGGCTATGAAACGCTCGCCTACACGGTCAGCCTCAACGCAGACGAGGGCGAACAGTATGGCGTCGGCTTCCGCAAAGGCTCCGATCTGACGCAGAAGCTCAACGAGTTCTTCCAGGCCAGCTTCGCCGACGGCTCCATGCAGAAAGCTGCCGAGACCTACGGCATTCAGGCCGCGCTCTGCGCGCAGTGACCGTCTGCGCTCTGATGCAGGCCCCAACCGGAAACAGCGCTTCCCCGGCCTCACCCGCCGGGGAACTGCCGCGCTTTCCGGGCTTATCAACGATCCGAAAGGCAGGACACGCCGATGTCTCTTTTTGCTGAACAGTTCCCCGTCGTCTTTCAGGCCCTGAACGAGGGCTTTTTGCAGACGCTCAAGCTCTTTTTCATCACCCTCGCCGGAGCCATCCCGCTGGGGCTTGTGATCTGTCTCGGCTCCATGAGCCGCTTCCGGCCGCTGCGCTATCTGGTGCGGCTCGTGATCTGGGTCGTGCGCGGAACGCCGCTGATGCTCCAGCTGCTCATTATTTACTTCTTTCCCGGCCTCGTTCTGAAAAACAACATCTGGGGTCAGGGCGAGCTGGGGCGCTTTGCCGCCAGCTGCGCGGCGTTCGTTTTCAACTACGCCTGCTATTTTTCCGAGATCTATCGCGGCGGCATCCAGTCCATCCCGAAGGGCCAGACGGAGGCCGGACAGGTGCTCGGCATGACGAACAGCCAGATCTTCTTCAAGGTCAAGCTCCTTCAGATGCTCAAGCGCATCGTCCCGCCGATGTCCAATGAGGTCATTACGCTCGTCAAGGACACCTCTCTCTCTCGCATCATCGCGCTGCAGGAGGTCATCTGGGCCGGGCAGGCGTTCATGAAGGGCAGCCACGGCATTCACGGCGCGATCTGGCCGCTGTTTTTCACCGGCGTCTATTATCTTGTGTTCAGCGGCCTGCTGACGCTGGGGCTGGGCTGGCTCGAGCGGAAGCTCGACTATTTCAAAGCGTAGGGAGGGCCAGATATGCCGATCCTTGAAGTTCAAAAGCTCCGAAAGAGCTTCGATAAAAATACGCCCGTGCTGCGCGGGATCGATTTCTCTCTGGAAAAGGGCGAGTCTGCGGCCATCATCGGCTCCTCCGGCAGCGGCAAGACGACGCTCCTGCGCTGCCTCAATTTTCTGACCGCACCCGACGGCGGCCGCATTCTTGTCAACGACGAAACGCTCTTTGACGCCGCCGACCCTTCCGCCCGGCGCGAAAGCGAGATCCGCCGGAAGCGGCTGCATTTCGGCCTCGTTTTCCAGAATTTCAACCTGTTCCCGCAGTATACGGCGCTCCAGAACGTGATGCTTGCAAGCGAGCTTCTGGCGAAGGAGCAGCCGGGCTACCGACAGAACCGGCGGGCCGTCCACGAGGAGATCCGCTGCCGCGCGGAGGTGCTTCTCACGCAGGTCGGCCTGCGCGAAAAAATGTCGCTCTATCCGCACCAGCTCTCCGGCGGCCAGCAGCAGCGCGTCGCCATCGCGCGGGCGCTGGCGCTTGACCCGGACGTGCTGTGCTTTGACGAGCCGACGAGCGCGCTTGACCCGGAGCTGACCGGCGAGGTGCTGCGCGTGATCCGCGGCCTTGCCGACCGGCGCATGACCATGGTGATCGTCACGCATGAGATGGCGTTTGCCCGCGATGTGGCCGACCGCGTGATCTTCATGGACGGCGGCGTGATCGTCGAGCAGGGACCGGCGCGTGATGTGATCGAGCGCCCGCAGGAGGAGCGCACCCGGCAGTTTCTGTCGCGCTACGCGCAGAACGCGGAATAATATTCATTCTGTATGCATAATGCAGCCATGTGGCGGCGGACGCTTCGGAGGCGTCTGCCGCCGTTCTTTCATTGAATTCTGTTCGTTTTGTAGACAATGACCGCAAACACGTCCTTCTCCGCAAAAATGTTGTGCATTTTACCGTGCAAAAAGAAGTTGATTTTTATGCAGCTTGAATGTATACTTATAAGCACAAATTCGAAACACCAATGGAGGATACGAAAATGAAAAAGCTTTCCGCACTGCTTCTTGCAGTCATTCTGGTGCTGAGCCTTGCCGCCTGCGCCTCTACTGCCAAAAATGACGAGCCAGCTCCCGACGCTTCCGAAGCCGCCAAGCTGACCATGGCGACCGAAGCCACCTTCCCGCCGTATGAGTACTACGACGGCGACGCCATCGTCGGCATCGACGTTGAGGTCGCGCAGGCCATCGCCGACAAGCTCGGCATGGAGCTGGAGGTCACGGACATCGCGTTTGACTCGATCATCCCCGGCATCCAGACAGGCAAATATGACATGGGCATGGCCGGCATGACCGTGACCGACGAGCGCAAGGAGCAGGTCAACTTCTCCGACTCCTACGCCACCGGCGTACAGGTCGTCATTGTCAAGGACGACGGCCCCATCACCTCGGTCGATGATTTGTTTGCGGACGGCGCCAACACCGTCGTCGGCACGCAGGCCGGCACCACGGGCTTTATCTATGCCACGTCCGACATTGAGGAAGCCGGTCTCGGCACCGTCAAGTCCTTCGGCAAGACGACCGACGCCGTGGAGGCTCTGAAAAACGGTCAGGTTGACTGCGTCATCCTCGACAATGAGCCTGCAAAGGCGCTGGTCGCGGCCAACGAGGGCCTGCACATCCTCGACACGGAATACGCCGTTGAGGATTACGCCATCGCCATCGCCAAGGAGAACACTGACCTTCTGGAAAAGGTCAACAAGGCGCTTTCCGAGCTGACCGCCGACGGCACGCTTCAGAGCATTGTCGATAAGTACATCGGCAAGTAAGCGCTTCTTCCGCAGCGCCGACTGCTGCAACACGACCCGAAAATACCCTGCGACGGGACGAAGCCACGCTTCGTCCCGCCGCTGTGTGCTAAACTAAAAAAGAAGGGAGCGTATCCGCCATGTCAGACTGGCTCAAAAAGGCCGCAGACGATTTTGTCACCTGCTTTATCACGAAGGATCGCTGGAAATACATTGTAAAGGGCCTCGGGAATACCATTCAGATCGCGCTGGCCGCCGTTCTGCTCGGTATCCTGATCGGCACCGTCGTCGCCATCATCCGTTCCACCCATGATAAGACGCATGAAACGATGCGTCCCGGCCCGGGGCGTGTGCTTCTGAACATCGCCGACTTTCTGTGCAAGGTCTACCTGACCGTCATTCGCGGCACACCGGCCATGATCCAGATCCTCATCATGTTCTTCGTCGTTTTCTCCACCGCGCGCAACGGCACGCCCGTCGCCATGCTGACCTTCGGCATCAACTCCGGCGCCTACGTCGCAGAGATCATCCGCGGCGGCATCATGGCCGTGGACGAGGGCCAGAACGAGGCAGGCCGGTCGCTGGGCCTCAGCTTTGCGCAGACCATGATCTATATCATCATTCCGCAGGCGCTCAAAAACGTTCTGCCCGCGCTGGCAAACGAGTTCATCGTGCTTTTGAAGGAGACCTCCGTTGCCTGCTATGTGGCCGTCAA
The DNA here is from genome assembly GCA_000436735.1 of Firmicutes bacterium CAG:170. Taxonomy (GTDB): domain Bacteria; phylum Bacillota; class Clostridia; order Oscillospirales; family Oscillospiraceae; genus CAG-170. Next base: position 6,419 of record FR887214.1, on the reverse strand, counting down.
CGACCTCACCAAGGGCGGCGAGATCATCCGTTCGCAGACCTATATTCAGGCCATGCCGCTGCTGATCGTGGCGGCGCTGTACCTGCTCATGGTCGTGTTCTTTTCTCATCTGGTAAGCAAGCTTGAAAGGAGGCTGCGCAGCAGTGACCACTGACGCTCTGATCCAGGTCCGGGACCTGAAAAAGCATTTTTCCGGCGCGTCCGCCATCAAGGCGCTCGACGGCGTTTCCACCGATATCCGCAAGGGTGAGGTCGTCGTCGTGATCGGCCCGTCCGGCTCCGGCAAATCCACGTTCCTGCGCTGCCTGAATCTTCTGGAGGTACCGACGGGCGGAAAGATCCTGTTCGGCGGCGTCGATATCACCGACAAGCGCTGCAATATCGACCTTCACCGGCAGAAGATGGGCATGGTGTTCCAGCATTTCAACCTCTTCCCGCATATGACCATTCTGCGAAACATGACGCTTGCGCCCGTGAAGCTGCTGCACAAATCGCAGGAGGAAGCGGAGGCGCAGGCGCTGAAGCTTTTGCAGCGCGTCGGCCTCGGCGACCGGGGAAACGCCTATCCCGCGCAGCTGTCCGGCGGGCAGAAGCAGCGCGTGGCCATCGTCCGCGCGCTCATGATGGAGCCGGAGGTCATGCTCTTCGACGAGCCGACGAGCGCGCTCGACCCGGAAATGGTCGGCGAGGTTCTGGAGGTCATGAAGGAGCTGGCAAACGACGGCATGACGATGGTCGTCGTCACGCATGAGATGGGCTTCGCCCGTGAGGTCGCCAGCCGCGTTCTGTTCATGGCCGACGGCAAGCTCGTCGAGGAGGGCACGCCGGAGGCGATCTTCACCCATCCGCAAAGCCCGCGCCTTCAGGATTTCCTCGCAAAGGTGCTCTGACCGTCCAATAAAAAGCAGCGCCCCGCCGCATCGTGAAAAAACGATGCGGCGGGGCTTTTGTATCTCTGTTGGTGCGGGCAGCGGCAATTGCCTCTCCCCTATTGTCTCAGAGCGTAAGCTCCTCGGCCTCCACAGGCTTCTGTGTCCCGATCAGCACGCGGCATTTCTGTGTGAACGCCGTGACCTGCTCCGGGCAGCGTCCGATGTAGCGCTCCGGACGAAGCTCTGCGCGGATCTCCTCGGCGGTCATGCCAAAGGCCGGATCTGCGGCCAGCGACGCGACCAGATCC
>FR887214.1:3797-5165 GCA_000436735.1 Firmicutes bacterium CAG:170 | reverse complement strand
CCGCCCACCCCCCCCCGCGAGCAGCTGGCGGTCCCCGCCGCGCTTGACGGCGGCCATCATCAGATTTTCCGTCGCAATGAACGGCAGATAGTCGGAAACGAGCTTTGCCACGATCTTCTCGTTGACGTGCAGCCCCTTCGTCACGTTCTGCATGACGCGCAGGATGGCGTCCACGGCAAGGAAGGACTCCGGGAGGGAGATGCGGCGGTTGGCCGAGTCATCTAGCGTCCGCTCGAGCCACTGCGCCGAGGCCGTCATGGGCGCGTTGGCCGCGTCGGCCATGACGTAGCGCGCCAGAGAGCAGATGCGCTCACAGCGCATGGGATTGCGCTTATACGGCATGGCGGAGGAGCCGACCTGCGAAGTCTCGAACGGCTCCTCGACCTGACGGTCGTGCTGCAAAAGGCGGACGTCGGTCGCAAACCGGCAGCAGCTCTGCGCAATTGAGGACAGGACGTTCAGGATGCGGCTGTCGAGCTTGCGCGGGTAGGTCTGGCCGCACACGTCATAGAGCCGGTCGAAGCCGAAATCGGCGGCGATCCGGCGGTTCATTTCATCGATCTTCGCGCTGTCGCCGTTAAAGAGCGCGAGGAAGCTGGCCTCGGTACCGGTCGTGCCGCGGCAGCCCAGGAAACGGATGGCAGAGAGCACGTTGTCCAGCTCTTCCATGTCGAGCATCAGATCCTGAAGCCAGAGCGCAGCGCGCTTGCCGACGGTCACAAGCTGCGCGGGCTGGTAGTGCGTATAGCCGAGGCAGGGCATGGCGGCGTACTTCTCCGCGAAGTCGCAGAGATTCGTCATGACCGCTGCCAGCTCTCCGCGCAGATAGCGCAGGCCGTCGCGGTAAAGAATGAGGTCGGCGTTGTCGGTGACGTAGCAACTCGTCGCGCCGAGGTGAATGATCCCCTTTGCGCCGGGGGCCATCGCTCCGAAGGCGTGGATGTGCGCCATCACGTCGTGGCGCAGCTCCTTTTCCTTCGCGGCGACCACGTCGTAATTGATGGGGCTGACATTGGCGGCCAGCTCCTCGACCTGTTCCTCCGTGATGGGCAGGCCGAGGGTATGCTCGGCCCGCGCGAGGCTCACCCAGAGCCTGCGCCACGTTTCATAGCGCATGTCCGGCGAGAACAGGTGCAGCATGTATTTCGACGCATAGCGCGCGGCCAGCGGGCTTTCATAGGTGGGCTTCATGGGACGACCTCTTATCTGTAGATGATCTCGTCGCGCTTTGCGCCGACGGATACATAGGAGATGGGTACGCCGATGGACTTTTCGATGAACTCGACATAGTCGCGCGCGGCCTGCGGCAGGTCCTCATATTTGCGGACGCCGGAAATATCGCAGCCCCAGCCGGGAACGGTTGTCAGG
>FR887214.1:0-3767 GCA_000436735.1 Firmicutes bacterium CAG:170 | reverse complement strand
GGACGGGCTTTGCATCGCCGATGACGGCGGTGAAGGGGAACTTGTCGGTCTTTTCGCCGTTCAGCTCGTACTGGACGCAGACGGGGATCTCCTTCATGTACGAAAGCACGTCGAGCTTCGTGAGCGCGACCTCGGTCGCGCCCTGGATCTGACAGCCGTAGCGCGTGGCGACCAGATCGATGGGGCCTACGCGGCGCGGACGGCCCGTAGAAGCGCCGTATTCGCCGCCGGCCACTCGGAGCTGCTCCGCCTCCTCGCCGAACCATTCCGCCGTGAAGGGGCCTTCTCCGACGCAGGTGGAGTAGGCCTTGACGATGCCGACCGTGCGATCCACATGGCTGCCCGGAATGCCCGCGCCGACACAGGCATAGCCCGCGTTGGAGGAGGAAGAGGACGTATAGGGGAAGATGCCGAAATCAATGTCGCGCAGCGCGCCGAGCTGGGCCTCGAACATGATGTTCTTGCCGGCCTTCTGGGCCTCGTAGAGGTAGGAGGTCGTGTCGCAGATGAACGGCGCGAGCTTGGAGCCGAATTCCTCACACCACGCGAGCATATCCTCGAGCTTGTAGGCTTCGGCGCCGTAGACGTTCTGGATGGTCAGATTCTTCCACTCCAGAATGGATGCCAGGCGCTTTTTCAGATACTCCGGATACAGCAGCTCGCCCATCATAACGGTCTTTTTCTGATACTTGTCGGAATAGACCGGCGCGATGCCGCGCAGAGTGGAGCCGTATTTCTTGTCCTTCAGGCGGGCTTCCTCCAGACCGTCCAGCGCACGGTGGAACGGGAAGACGATGGTCGCGCGCTCGGAGATCTTGAAATTCTCCGGCGTGATGGGCACGCCCGCCTTCTGAAGCTCGGAGATCTCGCCCCAGAGGCTCTCCAGATCGATCACAACGCCGTTGCCGAGGACGTTCACAACGCCGGGCAGACAGATGCCGGACGGGATCAGATGCAGCGCGAACTTGCCGTATTCGTTGACGATGGTGTGGCCCGCGTTGTTGCCGCCCTGATAGCGGCAGACGATGTCATATTCTCTGGCGATGAGATCGACCATACGGCCCTTTCCCTCGTCGCCCCAGTTGATTCCAACGATCGCACAATTGCTCATAACAGATGCTCTCCTTTTCTTCCCGCGTCTTCAGGCGGGATGGCTCAATATTTCAAGAGTATTATAAGCATCCAGACGGCATAAGTAAAACAGTTTGTGGAAATGGCGGACATTAATATTAGTTATGCAAGTACAGAAAATGAACGTCTGTCTCCGCTCTGTGGACAGTTTTGGCACACGCATGCGGCAAGCTGCACAAACGCAGTGTTAAAATTTATTAATTTTTGCTGAACAAGGTTTTTGCGCTTTACTTTTCGACTTAAAAGCTTTACTATATAAAAGTCAGGAAATACATCCATTAAGAATTCTGAAAAGAGAGGGATTGCTTTGAATAATCGAAATAAGCGTTCAGACCCGGGCAGTGATCTGTACCGCGCGATTCTGACGCTGAAAACTGCGGAGGAGTGCTACGATTTTTTTGCGGATCTGTGTACCGTCTCCGAAATGAAGGCAATGGAGCAGCGCTTCGAGGTCGCAAAGCTCCTCAACGAAGGCCTCATTTACAATGACATTCTCGAAAAGACCGGCGCAAGTAGCGCCACCATCAGCCGCGTCAACCGCAGCCTGAACTACGGTACCGACGCCTATCATACCATCTTTGACCGGTTGGACAAGGAGGAAAAGGCGTGAGCGTGTATGAGTCGCTGGCGTTTTCCTACGACGCGCTGACCTACGACGTCCCCTACCCTGAGATCGCAGCTTTTTTTGAACGAGTGCTCAAGAGATCCGGTGTTGAGGCCCAGACCGTTCTGGATCTGGCGTGCGGCACCGGATCGCTGTCCCTGCTGCTGGCGCAGAAGGGCTACAGCGTGCTGGGCGTTGACTGTTCGGAGGAAATGCTGACGGTGGCCAGCGAAAAAAGCATGGAGCTGGCGCTTCCGGAGCCGCCGTTCTGGATCTGCCAGAAGATGCAGCGGCTGTGCTGGCCCCCCAGAAAGATCCGGCGGCGGCGCCTGCCGTACCCGGTGGACGCGGCGGTGTGCAGTCTGGACAGCGTGAACTATGTGACGAAGCCGTCCGACCTTCAGGAGGCGTTCCGGCGCGTTTTCGCGGCGTTGAAGCCGCATGGGCTGTTCCTGTTCGACATCAACACGCCCTATAAGCTGCGCGGGCTGGACGGTCAGGTCTTTCTGGACGAAACGGAGGATGCCTACTGCGTCTGGCGCACGGAGTATTCCGAAAAGCGCCGTCTGTGCCATTACGGCATCGACCTGTTCCAGCGCGACGGCGACGTCTGGCTGCGCAGTCAGGAGGAGCATACGGAATACGCCTACACGCCGGAGGAGCTGACCGGATATCTCCGCGTGGCTGGCTTCCGGAATATTCAGGTCTACGGCGACCGGAAGCTGCGCGCACCGCGCGAAGACGAGCTGCGCATCTGGATCGCGGCAGAAAAGGAGTAATTGCAAACATGCACGATCATATCGTTCGGGCCATCACTGGCGATGGCTATGTCAACGCAATTTCGATCACCTCCCGGGAGATCGTGGAGTGTGCGCGGAATATGCACAAGACGCTGCCGACGGCGACGGCCGCACTGGGCCGCCTGCTCTCGGCGGCGGCAATGATGGGAAATATGCAGAAGGTAGAGGACGGCTCCATTACCCTGCAAATCAAAGGCGGCGGGCCGCTCGGAACGCTGCTGGCCGTCTCGGACGCGCAGGGCAACGTGCGCGGGTGGGTAGAAAACCCGCAGATCAGCATGCTGGAAAAATACCGCGGGAAGCTGGACGTCGGCACGGCGGTCGGAAACGACGGAATGCTGACGGTCATCCGCGACCTGCGGATGAAGGATCCGTATGTGGGCAGCGTGGAGCTGGTCTCCGGCGAGATCGCGGAGGATATCACGCAGTACTTTGCCCAGAGCGAGCAGATTCCGACGGCCTGTGCGCTTGGCGTGCTGGTAGATGTCGATCAGAGCGTGCGCGCGGCGGGCGGCTATATCATTCAGCTTCTGCCGGGCGCGCCGGATGCGACGATCGATCAGATCGAAGCCGGTATCCGTTCGGCCGGAAATGTGACGGCGCTGCTGGATTCCGGGATGGATGCGGAGCAGCTGCTGAAAAAGGTTCTCGACGGCTTTGACGTGGAGATCCTGGAGACGGCTCCGGTGGAATACCGCTGCTACTGCTCCCGCGAAAAGGTCGAACGGACACTGCTGACACTGGGCCGCGACGAGCTGGAGCAGATCGTCCGCTCCGGCGAGACGCTGCATGTCGATTGCCAGTTCTGCGACAAAATATACGATTTTACCCCCGAAAACGTGCAGGAGATCCTGAATCGGGCCTGAATAAATTTATTCATGTTTTTTTCGAAATCCGCTTGACAAATGGCCGTTTCATGTGTATAATAACACCCGTCGCTGAGAGATACAGCGACGGTGTGGAACGGAAGGTTAGCTCAGCTGGGAGAGCACTTGCCTTACAAGCAAGGGGTCACAGGTTCGAGCCCTGTACTTTCCACCAATATATGGCCCGGTGGTGCAGTCGGTTAGCACGCCAGCCTGTCACGCTGGAGGTCGACAGTTCGAGTCTGTTCCGGGTCGCCATAATGTGTGGTGAGGCGAGTTTATCTCGCCTCAACATGCCTCTGTAGCTCAGTAGGTAGAGCAGCGGACTGAAAATCCGCGTGTCGTTGGTTCAACTCCGACCGGAGG
>FR887213.1:12079-15555 GCA_000436735.1 Firmicutes bacterium CAG:170 | reverse complement strand
CTTGCAGACGTTCCGCGCCGTCACGATCAGCCACGCCTTTTCGTGCGTTTCCGATCCCAGCTCCGGCGCGCTGCGCAGGAGCCGCAGGAACGTTTCCTGCACGGCGTCCTCGGCGTCCGCCGGATTTTTCAGGAACGTGATGCAGACGTTCCACACCGTATCCACATTTCGTTCGTAGCTCCGCGCCAGCCCCTCCGGCGTCATTCTGCCCTGGCGCTCCGGCGCTTCGGTTTGCTTCATATCCGCGCCTCCCTTCACATAAAATACCGCCCACGGCGGCGGAATGTTGCAAATCGGCGAAAAATTTTTCCCTGCTGCTCTGCGCGAAAATTCCTTGCTGCCGGTCGCATTGCCAGTTTTCAGATACACCATAGGGTGTACTGACAATATGCACAACAGAAGGACTTGTTTTTCAGGCGCGAAGCGCTATTTCGCACCCATCGCCTCTTTTTTGCATACTTTTTTCTGACAAGCCAGAAAAAAGTATGCCGCCGGAGGCCGTTTCCCATTTGGGAAAGAACATAGGGTCGAAAAACATCAACGGAAGCCTTCCGTTATAAAAAGTGCCGCCCACATGGGCGGCACTCCTATTTCCATCAAGCCCTTCTTGCTTCCAGAAGCTTCTGCTTCAGCTCACCTTCGATGCGTCGCAGCTGTTCCTCGGCCTCGCGGCGCTTCTGCGCGCCCTCGGTCTGGATGGTCAGCACCTCGTCGAGCGTGGAGATCAGGCTCTCGTTCGTATGCTGGAGCGTCTCGATATCCACAATGCCGCGCTCGGACTCGCGCGCGGTCTCGACCGTCGCCATCTTGAGCATTTCCGCGTTCTTCTGGAGCAGCTGATTGGTCATATCCGTGACCTTTCGCTGCGCCTCGAGCGCCCGCTTGGAATTCTGGATGCCCAGCGTCAGCACGAGCTGGTTTTTCCAAAGCGGAATGGTGTTCATGATGGAGGTCTGGATCTTCTCGATCATAAGCGCGTCGTTGTTCTGGATCATGCGGATCTGCGGCGCGGTCTGGAGCGAGATCACGCGCGTCAGCTCGAGATCGTGCAGCTTCTTTTCAAAGCGGATGCACTTGTTTTCAAAATCGTTCGCTGCCTGCGCATCCTCCGGCAGGCCGGATCTCTGCGCCTTTTCGCGCAGCGTGACCAGCGTCGTCGCGCGCTCCTGCTCGAGCTTCTGCTTACCGGCCAGAATGTACATCGTCAGCTCCTTGAAGTAGCCGAGATTCTTTTCATACATCTGATCCATCACAGCGACGTCCTTCATCAGCTTCACCTGATGCTTTTCCAGCTCGCCGGAAATGCGGTCCACGTTGACCTCCGCCACGGCGTACTTCGCGCGCATCGTCTCGGCGCTGATCTCTGCCTTCTGGAACAGGCCCGCAAGGCCCTTCTTCTTTTCCGGCTCATCACAGGTCTTTAGCTCGACCAGCAGGCTCGCCACCATGTCGCCCAACTCGCCCATGTCCTTCGTCTTGACCTTTTCCAGCGCGGATTCCGAGAAATCCGCAATATTCTTCTGCGCGGCCGCGCCGTACTGAATGACCTGATTGGCGTCGGTCAGGTCGATCTGCTCGGCAAACGCACGAACAGCCTTCTGCTCTGCCTCGGAGAGCATGGACATATCCGGTCCGGCCTCCGGCGCGGGCGTTTCTTCCTTCTTTTCCGTTGTGAGCGCCTGCTCGTCGAGATTCGGTGTCAGCGTCAGCTGCGGGATCTTTTCTTCTTCCATTTGATTTCGCTCCTTTTTCAGCGTTCGACCGGGATCTTCTCCCCGGTGAGTCCTTCTGCGGCCATCATCTGTTCCATGACCTGAATATCGGCGGTGATATCCACCACGTCGCTCTCAAACAGCGAATCAAGCTGCTTCTGGAACGCGACGATCACGTTTTCGAGCATATTCTCGATCTTCTGCATACCCTCGTCGATGTTGCCCATGCGCATTTCCTGATTTTGCAGCACAACGTACTGCTGGAGCAGCTTGATCGTCGTCGGCAGGTAGAAATTCAGGAACTGCCGGATCTGGCGCACATCCTCCGGATGCTGCTCCACAAAGGCGAAGATCTTCTCCGTCAGGATTTCCAGCTGCTTGAGCTGCGCGGAAATTTTGAAGTCCGGGATCTCGTCGTTCAGCCGCCGGATCTCCGCGATAGACTCGCGGCCCTGCTGCAAGACCTCCTCCAGCTCCGTCTTTGCGGCGGGCTTTTCCGCCGCCGGTGCAGGCTGCGGCTCCGGCGCGGCCTTCTTTTCCGGCTCCGGCTGCGGCACGGCCTTCTTCTGCGCGGGCTGCGGCTCCTTCTGCGCGTCCACCAGCTTGTCCGGGAAGAAAATGCGCAGGACGGCGAAGGCGATCGCGGAAAGCACCGCGCACCGGATGATCCCGCCGACGCTGGAAAGGCCACCGTTCAGGGCATGCCCGAGCCACATTGCCGCCACACAGGCCAGCGGAATGATCGATTTTTTGACGGTTTTCATGGATTTCCCATTTTCTTTTTTCGCAGGCTCCCGTACCGGCGCGGTCTCCGGCCTGCGTACGGGCGGTCTGCTCTCCTGCGGCGGCTGATACTGCCGCTGCGGCTGGCTCTGACTGCCGGACGGCCTGCTGCCGGTGGAAAAGTGATAGCTCTTGCCATCCTTCTGAAAGCTGTAGTCGCCGCGCTTCGGGTCGCAGTGGACCGAGAAATCATGCCGCTTCCCGCCGGGATTCCAGCTGAATTTATAGTTATAGCCGCCGTCGCCGTTCTGCTCCCGCTCGGGCGATGCGTCCGTATGTTCCTTCTGCTGTTCCTGTTCGTTCAATCCGCCCACCTCCGGGTGCTGAAGCTCAAAATTGCTGATACTTGGATTTATTGTATAATAGCGTCACTGGAAAGTCAAGGTACGCGCGGCGCCGCGCGGCGCAGTTTTCCAAAAAACGGCTGTATTGTGACACAAATGCCGTTTTTGCCGCGACATTTTCTCTTGCGAAACGGATCTGCTTCTGCTATAATATGCGGAGTATCGTTACGATGGAAAGCAGGAGGATCGCCTTGCCCAAGTTTTTCGTTCCGTCCGAGCAGCCGTTCGGCAGTGCCCTCGTCCTGACGGGCGAAAATGCGGCCCATGCACGGGTGCTGCGCCTCAAGTGCGGCGACAGCGTGACCGTCTGCGACGCACACGGCACCGACTATGCGTGTACCGTAGACAGCGTCCAGCCCGGCGAAGTCAGCCTGTGCGTCAACGCAAGTGCGCCGTCTGCCTCCGAGCCGTCTGTTCGGTGCAGCGTCTATATGGCGTATGCCAAGGCTGACAAGCTCGAGCATGTGATCCAGAAGGCGACAGAGCTTGGCGCGGCGGAGATCGTCGCGTTTCCGTCTGCGCGGTGTGTTTCGCGCCCGGACGCGAAGGCGCTGAAGGGCAAGCTGGAGCGCTGGCAGAAGATCGCCGTCTCTGCGGCGGAGCAATGCGGCCGGGGCTGCATTCCGCGCGTGACAGC
>FR887213.1:7377-12073 GCA_000436735.1 Firmicutes bacterium CAG:170 | reverse complement strand
TGCATTCCGCGCGTGACCGCGCTGTATTCCTTCCGCGAGGCGCTCGCGCACGCCTCCCATGCGGAGCTTCGTCTGCTCCCCTATGAAAATGAACAGAGCCTTTCTCTGCGCGCCGCGCTCGAGGGCAGTCCGCTGCGGACGGTCGCCGTTATGACCGGCCCGGAGGGTGGATTTGAGCCGGACGAGGTCGCGCTGGCGCAGGAATACGGCTTTCAGAGCTGCACGCTCGGCCCGCGGATCCTCCGCTGCGAGACCGCGCCGCTCTGCGCGCTGACGGCGATCCTTTATGCCGCCGGAGCGCTGGATTAAAGAAGTTGAAAAGGATGAATCAAATGGCCAAAGACATAAATTCCAACAAGCCGCGCGGCGCACAGAAGAAGGACGATGATTCCGCCGTTCTGAAGATCATGATCGCGCTGCTCCTGCTTGTGTTCTCTGTTTTCATGCTCCGGCTGGTCGCCAACAACTATGGCACCATCGTCGGCGCTGACCGGATCGCAAGCGCCTCCGCCGTCGTCGCCATCGTATTCGGCGTTCTGGCCGCCGCAGCGCTTGCGGCCATGCTGCTCGTGAAGTCCGGCTGGGTCAAGATGGCCGCGCCTTACGTCTTTGCCGTTTCGCTGCTGTACGCGCTGACCGGCCTTCTGCTCCGGGTCTACTGGACGCAGTACGTTCTGGCGCTCACCATCCTGCACGTCGCGGTCTACTGCCTTTATGTGATCTACATGCTCTACCGCACGGAGTTCTTCCTTTGCTCGCTCGTGACGGTGGCGGCAGGCGTTCTGTTCTACCGCTATTCGCACGGCATCGGCGCAAACCTCGCCTGCATCGCACTGGCGCTTTTGCTGGTCGTGCTGATTGGCGCGACGGCATGGATCGCGGCAAACGCCGCGAAGGGCCATGGAAAGCTCCGCCTTGGGAAGAAGAAGCTCGCGTTCTTCCCCTTTTCCTTCAACCCGCTCGCGCTTTACATCACCTGCGCGGTCTGGCTGGTGTGCTTCCTCGCCTGTCTGCTGATCGGCGCCGCATTCGCGTACTACTGCACGTTTGCAGCCGTCGCCTTCGAGCTGATCGCCGCGGTTTATTACACCTTCCAGCTCAAGTGATCTCCGCATACACACGCCTCCTTGTCCATAGGATGGACAGGGAGGTGTTTTTTTGCTTCCAAAGCACTCGATTTTTCGCAATGCCCTGCTTCTGACGGCCATTGACCTTCTCCTGCGCGGCATTTCCATGAGCTTTCAGATCTATCTCTCCGGTGTGATCGGCGCGGCGGGGTTGGGACTGCTCCAGCTCGTCGCCGCCGTCGGGACCCTTGGCATGACGCTCGGCCTGTCCGGCGTGCGGACGGCCGTCATGTACCTGTGCGCCGAGGAATACGGCAAGCGCCGCCCCGGCGGGATGCGGCATGTGATGCGGCTGTGCATCCTCTGGAGCAGCGTGTTCAGCATTCTGACCGCAGCGGCGCTCTGGGGCTTCTCCAACCAGCTGGCCGCCGTCTGGCTGAAGGATCTGCGCGCCGCGTCCGGGCTGCGGATCCTGGCGCTCTCACTGCCGGTGGAATGTCTCGTCTGCGTGCTGTGCGGCTACTTCACGGCGTGCGGGAAGCTCCGAAGGCTGGCCTGCGTGGAGGTCGCGGAGCGGCTCGTCTCGCTGGCGCTGACGTTCCTGCTGCTCCGGCTCTGGGCGCATTCCGAGCTGGAACGTGCCTGCTGCTCGCTGCTTCTCGGCGGCGGAGGCGCCGCCGTTTTCAGTGCCGTGTGGCTGGGGCTTCTGATGCGGAAGGACCTCCGGCAATATCCGCCCGTCCCACAGCCCCCACAGCTGCCGCGCAGGCTGTGCCGGCTCTGCATTCCGCTGGCGCTGGGCGATTATCTGCGCTCCGGCCTGCGGACGCTGGAGCAGCTGCTCATCCCGCTCGGGCTGGAACGCAGCGGCGGCTCGACCGGCTCCGCCATGGCCGCCTACGGCACCATCCACGCGATGGTCTTTCCGATCCTTATGTTCCCTGCCGCGATCATCTTTTCGCTCTCCGAGCTGCTGATCCCGGAGCTGGCCCGCTGCCGCGCGGAGGGAAACTCCCGCCGCATCCTGCACCTGACGGGCCGCAGTCTGCGGCTCGGGCCGGTCTTTGCCTGCGGCGTCTCCGCGCTGCAATTTCTGCTGGCAAGGCCGCTCGGGATGCTCTTCTATCAGAGCGAGGAGGCAGGACATTACCTTCGGCTGTTTGCGCCGCTGATCGTCATTCTCTATGCCGACGCGCTCGTGGACGGCATGTGCAAGGGCCTCGGTCAGCAGACCGCGAACGTCCGGAACAATACGATTACCTCCCTGCTCGATGTCGCGCTATTGTATCTGCTTCTGCCGCGCTGGGGTATCGGCGGCTACTTCTTCACCTTCGTGCTCACGCACGCTCTCAATTTCTATCTGAGCCTCCGGCTGCTTCTGGATGCGTCCGGCAGCGCGCTCCCTCTGGGGCCGCTCGCAAAAACGGCGCTCTGCGCGCTGGCGTCCGCAGCCGCCTGCCTGCTTCTGCCGGAGCGCGGGCCGTGGCTCCTTCAGATTTTTCGGACGTGCGGCCTGTTTCTGGCGGCATATCTGCCGCTCCTTTATCTGACCGGTGCGCTCGTTCCAAACGACCGCCGCTGGCTCCGGCGCACACTTTCGCGTGGGAAAGGGCATTGACTTTCCTGCCGCCTCCTCCTACAATACAATTATATAAAAGCACAGGGAGGCTTCGTTATGATCTCTTTCCGGAACGACTATTCTGAGGGCGCGCATCCCGCCATTTTGGCAGCGCTGCAGGCCACCAATCTGGAATCCACGCCCGGCTATGGCCGCGACCACTACTGCGAAGCGGCAGCGGAGGCCGTCCGCGCACGCTTTGCCTGCCCGCAGGCTGACGTTCACTTCATGCTCGGCGGCACGCTCACCAATCTGACGCTCATCGCCGCCGCACTCCGGCCGTGGGAAGCCGTCATTGCCGCCGACACCGCGCACATCTGCGTTCACGAATCCGCCTCCATTGAGGCGGCAGGGCACAAGATCTGCGCCGCGCCTCCGACAGACGACGGCAAGCTGACGCCGGAGCATATCCGGCAGATCGTCGAGGCGCATAAGGGCGGCGACGACGGACATATGGTCGTACCGCGCATGGTCTATCTCTCTGACGCCACGGAGCTTGGCACGATCTATACGCGCGCGGAGCTGGCGGCGATCTCGGAGACCTGCCGGGAGCTGCAGCGACCTCGGAGACCTGCCGGGAGCTGGGGCTTTATCTCTACCTCGACGGCGCGCGCATGGGCGCGGCGCTGGTCTGCGCGGTAAACGACCTCCAGCCGGAGGATTTCGCCAAATACTGCGACGCATTTTACATCGGCGGCACCAAGAACGGCCTGCTCTTCGGCGAGGCGCTGGTGCTGGTGAATGACGCGCTCAAGCCGCACTTCCGCAACGCCCTCAAGCAGCGCGGCGGTATGCTGGCTAAGGGACGGCTGCTCGGCGTCCAGTTTCAGGCGTTTTTTGAAAACGACCTGTGGCTGGAGCTGGCCCGTCACGCCGACCGCACCGCGCGGCAGCTCGAGCGCGCGTTCGAGAAAAAGGGCTACGGCTTCTACGCCGCTCCCTGCACCAATCAGCTCTTCCCCATCCTCCCGGACCGGAAGATCGAGGAGCTGCGCAGCGGCTTCGACTTCGAGCTGAACGCCAAGACCTGCGAGACGCACACCGCCGTCCGGTTCGTCACCTCATGGGCCACCACGCTGGAAGCCATCGAGGCGCTGGAGCGCGCGCTTTGACGGAGCACATCGTTCATCCGATCCCGCCGCTCTATGACGCGGATTCCCGGGTGCTGATCCTCGGCTCCTTTCCGTCGGTCAAATCGCGCGAGGCCGCGTTCTTCTACGGCCACCCGCAAAACCGCTTCTGGCGGGTGATGGCGCGCGTGCTCGGCTGTGAAACGCCCGGAAGCGTCCCGGAAAAGGCCGCCATGCTCCACGCGCATCACATCGCGCTGTGGGACGTGATCGCCAGCTGCGACATTTCCGGCTCCAGCGACAGCAGCATTCAGAACGCCGTCCCGAACGACCTCTCGCCGATCCTGAACGCCGCGAAAATTCAGGCCGTATTCTGCAACGGCACGACCGCCTCCCGTCTCTACGAGCGCTATCTTCTGCCCGTGACCGGGATGCAGGCCGTCCGCCTGCCCTCCACCAGTCCCGCCAACGCCTCGTTCTCTCTTGACCGTCTGGCGGAGCAGTGGCAGGCCGTCGCGGCATATCTCTAGGGTGTATCTGGCCGGATATTTTCGCCTCTCCGGCAGATTTCTTTCCGCATTCTCCCAAACCCGCCCTTGTTCGCAGGGGCGGGTTATGTTATGATAAAGCTGTCCGGCGGCAGAGGCTCTGCACGCCGCCACAAACAAAGGAAAAGGATGGAGCATCCATGATACACGGATTTCTCAGGGTCTGCACGCTCTCGCCGTCGCTGCGGGTCGCAGACTGTCCCTATAACGCAAAAATGACCGTCGAAGCCATGCGTCAGGCCGCTGCGGACGGCGCGCAGCTCGCCGTTTTCCCCGAGCTTGGCCTCACCGGCTACACATGCAGCGACCTGTTTTTGCAGCAGCCGCTGCAAAGGGCCGCCGAAGAAGCGCTCCGCACCGTTCTGGAGACCAGCGACACGCTGGCGCTGGTCA
>FR887213.1:4628-7304 GCA_000436735.1 Firmicutes bacterium CAG:170 | reverse complement strand
CTGCGCGGCCATCGTCTGCCGCGGGCGGCTGCTCGGCCTCGTTCCGAAAACCTACATTCCGAACTACGGCGAATTCTATGAGCGCCGCCACTTCTCCCCCGCGCCATCCGGCGTCCGGAGCGTCCGCTTCGCCGGGCAGGAGACGCTGTTCGGCACGAAGCTGCTGTTCCGCTGCGGCTCCATGCCGGAATTCGTGCTGGCGGCGGAGATCTGCGAGGATCTCTGGGCGCCGCTGCCTCCGAGCACGGCGCACGCACTGGCCGGCGCGACCGTCGTTGTGAATCTCTCCGCCAGCGACGAGACCGCCGGAAAGGCCGAATACCGCCGTCAGCTCGTCGCGCAGCAGTCCGCGCGGCTCCTGTGCGCCTATCTCTATTCCGACGCCGGCCACGGCGAATCCACCACCGACATGGTCTTTGCCGCGCACGATCTCATCTGCGAAAACGGTGCGCTGCTGGCGGAAAGCCGCCCCTTCGGCGATGGACGCGCCTGCACGGAGCTGGATCTTGGGCGGCTGGCAGCGGAACGCTGCCGCAGCACCAGCTTTGAGCCGTCTGCGGACAGCTACACGAGCGTCGAATTTGATCTGCCGCTCCGCCCGGTCACGCTGACGCGCCGGTTTTCGCCGACGCCCTTCGTCCCGAGCGGCGACACTGCGCGCGCGGAACGCTGCGAGCTGATCCTGGAGATTCAGGCCGACGGCCTTGCAAAGCGTCTCGAGCACGCCCACGCAAAAACCGCCGTCATCGGCATTTCCGGAGGTCTGGACAGCTGCCTTGCGCTGCTGGCCGCCGTCCGTGCGATGAAAAAGCTTGGCCGTCCCATGACGGACATCCTCGCCGTGACCATGCCCTGCTTCGGCACCACGCACCGGACGCGCTCCAATGCGGAGATCCTGTGTCAGGAGCTTGGCGTCTCCTTCCGGGAAATTCCGATCGCGGACACCGTCCGCAGCCACTTCCGCGACATCGGTCAGGACGAGGCCGTGCGGGATGTGACCTATGAAAACGGGCAGGCGCGCGTGCGCACGCTCGAACTGATGGATCTCGCCAACCGCACCGGCGGTCTCGTGATCGGCACGGGCGACCTCAGCGAGCTGGCCCTCGGCTGGGCCACCTACAACGGCGACCATATGAGCATGTACGGCGTCAACGCCGGCATTCCCAAGACGCTGGTGCGTCACATTGTCCGCTACGAGGCCGACAGCGCCGCTTCCGCCGCGCTGCGGAGCGTCCTTCTCGACATTCTCGACACGCCCGTCAGCCCGGAGCTGCTTCCTGCCGCCGAAAACGGCGAGATCGCGCAGCAGACGGAATCCCTCGTCGGCCCGTATGAGCTGCACGACTTCTATCTCTATTATGTTCTTCGCTATGGCTTCCCGCCCGCGAAAATTTTCTGTCTGGCGCGGGCCGCGATGGAGGGGCGCTACCCGGACGAGGTGCTTCTGCACTGGCTGAAGAACTTCTACCGCCGCTTCTTCCAGCAGCAGTTCAAGCGCAGCTGCCTGCCCGATGGGCCGAAGGTCGGCTCGGTCACGCTCTCGCCCAGAGGCGACTGGCGGATGCCGAGCGATGCCTGCGCCGCCGTCTGGCAGCAGGAGCTGGACACGCTCTGCGCCTCCGAGCAGCCGTCATGACGGAACAGAATATCCGCCTCCGGCGTCTCACTGGACAGTATCTTTCCGCACCCGCGCCCGCGCACACTGTCGCGCGGGCGCTCTGCGGCTTTCAGGCGCAGTATCCGCAGAATGCGCTCCATGCGCTGTCCCTCCGAACGGACGGAGAAGGCCCCGCGCAGGCGCGGCTTGTCAAGAGCTGGACGCTGCGCGGGACGATCCATCTCTTTTCGGAAGACGATCTGCCGGTCTATCTCGGTCTGACGGCGGGAGACCGCTTCCGCTGCAACGAATGGAGCGCGCCGAGCTTCTGGAATCAGCGTCCGGGCTGGGCGCTCACGCCCGCGCGGCAGGCTTATTTCACGGATGTAATTGTCGAAGCGCTCTCGCGCGGGCCGCTGACGCGCGACACCCTGCGGGAGCACTGCCGCGCACGCGGCATGACCGAGGACGAGGCCGCCAGTATGTTCGACTCTTGGGGCGGTGGGCTGCGGGAACTGTGCGAGCGTGGCTTCGTGTGCTACACCGCAGGCCCGGAAAAGGCGCTCCGGCTGTGCCCGCCGCTGGAGCCGCTTTCGGCGCACACCGCGCAGCTGACGCTTGCGCGGCGTTACTTCACGCATTACGCGCCCGCGACCATCCACGACGCGATGTATTTCTTCCATGCCTCCGCCAAAGCTGTGCGCGGCTGGCTGGCGGAGCTGCCCGTGCATTCCGCGCATTGCAGCGGACGGGAGTATTTCTGGCTGGATGGCGAGGACGCCGCTCCGGCTTCTCCGCCGGAATGCCGTTTCCTTGCCGGATTCGACCCGCTGATGCTGGGCTATGAGAAAAAGGAGAGTCTTTTTCTGCCGCCGGAGCGGATGCGCAGCGTTTTCAGCCTCGCCGGGCAGGTCGCGCCGGTGCTTCTGCTCCATGGCCGCGTATGCGGCATCTGGCGGCGGAAGGGCGCGTCCATCCACCTCACGCTCTGGGAGGCGCTTTCTCCGCAGGACGCGGACCTTGTGTACGCGGCGGCACAGGCCGCTTTTCCGGGCTGCACGCTCCGGGAAACACCGGAA
>FR887213.1:0-4569 GCA_000436735.1 Firmicutes bacterium CAG:170 | reverse complement strand
CCGGCGGCTCGATCTCTGTCTGATATTCTGCTGCGGCATCCGCGTTATCGTTTCCGGAACAGGCGCAAAGCGGTGAGCAGAGCCGCATAGAGTACGCCGCCGATGGCCCAGATCACCCAGCTGTATTGCGGCTGGCCGTTTCCATTCGGCCCGAAGGTATAGAACAGGAACACCGCCGTCACGACCAGCCAGTAGCAGACGGAGACTGCGCCCTGCACGGGCGCGTGTACCTTCTCCTCGCGCGAGAAGTCGCCCTCCTCCAAAAGCCGCTCCATCGCTCCCTCATAGACGCCCACGCAGACAAACAGCGCCGCACCCGCGCCCGCGATCATGAGCAGCGCGCACACCGCCGCCATAACGACCGGCTCCGAGCCGATACAGAGCGCCGCGAACAGCGGCAGCACGGAAAGGATGCAGAGCATCGTTGCAAGGAGCCTTCTCCGCGCGCACTGCGGCGCATAGGCGCTCTGACGCTCTCGAACCATGCCGCTCACGCCGTACTCTGTCTCAAACGGCTCCTTATCTAGAAAATCGAATTCCTTCGTCCGCGCACCGCAGGTCAGGAACAGTGCGACCGCCGCCGCGACCAGCACCAGCATCGCGCACAGCCCGAGGCCCGCTGCCGCGTTTTCCGTGATGCCGAAGCGCGCAGACTGGCTCATCTCGCTGAAGGACAGCAACGGCACCGGCGAAAGCACGCTCAGAAACGTCGCCAGCGCCATCCGCGGCGCGGCCTGACGGCGAAGCTCCAGATAGCGCGACGCCTGTTCCATCGTTACGCGCCGCAGCGCGGGCTGCGCGGTTTCGGGAGCGTATTCCGCCTCCTCCAGCTCATCCTTCACTTCCGCCTGCTCCAGCTCATCCTTCAGCAGGAAATCCGTCGTGACGCCGAACAGGCGGCTCATCTGCAAAATCTTCGAGATATCGGGAATGGACTGCGCGCCCTCCCATTTGGAGACCGACTGCCGGGAGACATCCAGCTTCTGCGCCAGCTCCTCCTGCGACCAGCCTGCCTTCTTGCGCAGGGTGATTATTTTGTCCGCTAAGATCATATCGTTTCCTCCAGTTATCCGGGCGCGTTCCCGCGCTCTGTTGCCCGTATCCTACCGCATTTCGCGGTTGCATACCAGAAATTCAGCCGTCAAATCTGTCAACCGGCGGTTGCATTTCGTATTTTTCGGGCAAAAACTGTATCTTTTTTTATCATAGCACAAGGCCAAGACCCCTGTAAACAAAAAAGCGGCTGAGACCTCGAAGGTCTCAGCCGCGCATTTTTTATTCACGCGGTGCCGCCGCAAGGCTGCCGATCCCGATCGCGACCGTATGCCGCGTCGGCTCCCAGCCGCGCTTGGCAAAGACGGCGCAGACCGCCGCCGGGATGAAGGTCAGCATGAACAGCGGGAAGGTCAGCACGGACAGCAGCTTTTTATATGCCGGGGCCGCGATGCGCCTCCACTCCGTCAGCAGCACCAGCGCGCCGATCACCGCCATGCCCACATACAGTCCGCCGACGGCGCATCCCACCGCTGCCAGCAGGCCGCGCAGGCCGCTTTGCGCAAGCCCCGTCACCGCGACGGAGAGGCCGGAAAGGGCCGACAGCAGATAGCCGCCGAGGGACAGCGTCGCAGCCTCGAAACTGGCCCAGCCGGTGCGCCCTCCGCGAAGCATCCCGCGCAGCTGCCGTCCGGCATAGAGCAGCGAGACCTGCAATCCGCCCTGCGTCCAGCGGATGCGCTGCTTCCAGGACTGCGCGAACGTGGACGCCTGCTCGTCATAGAGCATCGCCTCACGGCAAAAGCCGATGCGCACACCGTTCACTGCGCACCAGTTGTCGAATTCAACGTCCTCCGTCAGCGTGAAGAAGCTCCACCCATCGATGCGTTCGAGCAGCGCCCGCGTGAAGCCGAAGCCCGTGCCGGTCACAGCGCAGGTCGTTCCGAGCATCATCCGCGCCGCGTTGAGGTGGACGGAATCATGCAGATACCACACCGCGTAGGCCGAGGATATCCAGCTGTCGCCGAAATTTTTCGTGTTGCGGTAGCCATGGAACGCTTCGAAGCCGTCGCTGTAGGTACGGTTGATCTTGGAGATGTAGTCCGGGCAGAGCAGGTTGTCCGCGTCGAAGATCAAAAACGCATCGTACTGCTCCAATCCGTCGCCGCGCCGGATCCAGTCGAGCAGATCGTGCAGCGCGTAGCCCTTTCCGATCCGGCTGCGGTCGAAGCGCCGGTAGACGCGCGCGCCGTTGGCCTCCGCAGCCTCCGCCGTGCGGTCGGTGCAGTTATCGGCCACGACATAGGTCGTGATGCGCTCGGAGGGATAATCCTGTGCGCGGATGCTTTGCAGGAGGTATGGCAAAACCGCCTCCTCATTGCGCGCCGCGATCAGAATGGCGTAGCGCGCCGGCTTCTCCGGCTTGTGCTTCGGCTCGCGCCAGAACAGAGAAACGACCAGATACACTGTTTGATAGAAAAAGCACAGCCCTGTCAGGAGCAGCAGCGCCGTGCTGATATGCTTCAGAAACTCGACCATATGCATGGGCATTCGCCTGCCTTCGTCAGAATGTTGCCCTATCATACCGCAAAGCCGATGAAGAAACAATCCGTAAAATTCTTAAGATTTGCTTTATCCGTGAATTTTTTGTTAAATTCTAAAAAGCCGCTCCAATTTCAACGCGCCATGCGCTATAATAAATCAAAGAATATCTCGTATTCAGAATACGGCGCTTTCCGCGCTGATCCTTTCAACAAGCAGGTGCTCTCATGGTTTATGTCTTTCTTGCGCTCAGTTTTGTGCTCTCCGGGCTGACCGGCTGGCTTTCCGGGTGGTTTTCCTCCTGGAACGCGCTCTGGCAGCTTCCGCTCACCTTCGCCGGGATCTTTCTCGGCTTCGTGATCCTGTTTCTGCTGCTCCTGTTCGTTTCCACGCGCTTTGTCGATCCGAAAAAGCTGCTGGAAAAGCCGAGCCGCTATTTCCGCTTCATGCTCAATCAGTTCTGCCGTCTGGCGTTTTTCCTCGGCGGCGTTCACGTTCATGTGACCGGTCTGGAGAAGCTTCCGCATGACCACCGTTTTCTGCTCGTCTCCAACCATCTTTTCGCCTTCGACCCGCTGATCTATTATTACGCCATCCCGCATGACGAGCTGGCCTTCATCTCCAAGAAGGAGAATTTCTCCCTCTTCATGGTCGCCGAGATCATGCGTGAGCTGCTCTGCCTGCCGATCGACCGCGAAAACGACCGCGCGGCGCTGCGCACTATCCTCAAGGCCATCCAGTTCCTGAAGGAGGACAAAACCTCTATTGCCGTGTTCCCGGAGGGCTACACGAGCAAGACCGGCGAGCTGAACAGCTTCCGCAACGGCGCGTTCAAGATCGCGCAGAAGGCGGGCGTTCCCATCGTGGTCTGCGTTCTGTCCAACACCCCGGCCATCCTGAAAAATATGTTCCGCCGCCACACGGACGTGTATCTCGACGTGCTGGACATCATTCCCGCCGACGAGCTGAACGGCGTTACGACCGCCCAGATCGGCAGCCGCGTCCACGATGCGATGACCAAGGGCATCTCCGCCCGCAGAAAGGCGCTGGCCTGAGCCGCGCCGCACAGCCAAATGAAAACCATGGAGCAGGGCTTCCCTGCTCCATTTTGCGTTGACCACTTCTGCAAACCGCGCAGCTTCCCACTTCCAATTCCGCAAAAAATCTGCTAGAATCAAAGCGGCGCAGCGCGTGCGCCGAATCTGCAATACCGCAGGAGGCATTTTATGAACATCTATATCGTCCGCCACGCGGAGCCGGACTATTCCATCGACTCCCTGACGGAAAAGGGCTGGCGCGAGGCCGCGCTGCTGGGAAAGCGTCTGGAAAAGATCACGCCCGCATATTATTACGTTTCGCCGCTTGGCCGCGCCAAGGATACGGCCTCGTTCACCCTGCGCGCCGCCGGCGCGTCCGCTGAGGAAATGGACTGGCTGCGCGAATTTGACCACGGCTACCGCGTCGTGCAGCGCGGGCACGCCTCCGGCCTTGCATGGGACGTTCTTCCCGCAGACTGGGCGCAGGAGCCGGTCTACTATGACCCGGAGCGCTGGTCGGACGGCCCGCTGTACCGGGATACCACCGTCCGCACCGCTTTTGACGCCGTTGGACACGGTCTCGACGCGCTTCTGGCGAAGCACGGCTACGTCCGCGACGGGCGGCTGTACCGCGCGGAGCGCCCCAACCATGACAACCTGGTCCTGTTCTGCCACTTTGGCGTGGAATGCGTGCTGCTGGCACATCTGTTCAGCATCTCACCCGTACCGCTGTGGCACTACGCCGTCGCTCTGACGAGCAGCGTCACCGTGCTCTCCACCGAGGAGCGTGAGCCCGGCGTCGCCGTATTCCGCATGTCGCGCTTCGGCGACCTTTCGCATCTCGACGCCGCCGGTGAGCCGGCCTCCTTCTATGCCCGCTATACCGAAACCTATGCGGATGCCGTGCCGCATAACTGAGGCGCATTTTCCATTCTGTACACATCTTGTATCCCGAAAAGGGTTCGTTCTCCAATTATCAATCAGGGCCGGCAGACGC
>FR887212.1 GCA_000436735.1 Firmicutes bacterium CAG:170 | reverse complement strand
AGCAGGCATACCTGTCCATACTCCAGGAGGAGCTGATCCTTGCGACCGGCTGTACGGAGCCGATCGCCATTGCCTATGCGGCGGCAGAGCTGCGAGAGCTTTTGGGCTGCCGCCCGGAGCGCGTCCGGGCGGAGGTCAGCGGAAACATTCTGAAGAACGTGAAAAGCGCCGTCGTGCCGAATACCGGCGGACTGAAGGGCATCGAGTCGGCCATTGCCGCCGGAATTGCCGCCGGAGCGGCGGGTAGGGGATTGCAGGTGATGGCGGAGGTGTCGGAAGAGCACACGGAAGAAATTCTGGAATATCTCCGCAAAACGCCGATCGAGGTCTGCTGCGCGGAGACGCCTTGCATTCTGGACATCCGCCTTTCCGGCTGGGCGGGCGAAAACAGCGCCTGTGTTCGGATCGCCAATAACCACACGAATCTCGTGTATAAGGCAAGAAACGATGAGATCCTGCTCGATCTGCCGGTCTCCGCGTCCGCGGAGGAGCGGCTGACGGATAAATCCTGCCTGAACGTTGAGGACATCGTGCGCTTTGCCGATACGGTCGATCCGGCGCTGTTGGAGCCGGTGCTGGAGCGGCAGATCCGGTATAATTCCGCCATCGCCGAGGAGGGCATCCGCGGCGGCTGGGGCGCCGAGATCGGCAGGATCCTGCTCGAGGGCGCCAACGGTGATATCCAGACGGAGGCGAAGGCCTATGCGGCGGCTGGCTCCGACGCGAGAATGAGCGGCTGCGAGATGCCGGTCGTGATCCTGTCCGGCTCCGGAAATCAGGGGATCACGGCCTCGCTGCCGGTGATCCGCTACGCCAAGCGCCTCGGCGCGAGCCGGGAACAGCTTTTGCGGGCGCTGGCGCTGTCCGACCTCATCACCATTCATCAGAAAACGGGCATCGGGCGGCTCTCGGCCTATTGCGGCGCGATCTCCGCAGGCGTCGGCGCTGGCGCAGGCATCTGCTATTTGCAGGGCGGCGGCTATACGGCGGTCGCGCATACGGTGGTCAACGCAGTGGCGGTGCTGTCTGGAACGATCTGCGACGGCGCGAAGTGCTGTCTGGAACGATCTGCGTCGGCGCGAAGCCGTCCTGCGCAGCGAAGATCGCCGCTGCGGTGGACGCCGGAATCATGGGCTACCGGATGTATCTCCATGACCGTGAGTTCCGGCGCGGAGAGGGGATCGTCTCCGATTCGGTGGACAAGACCATCCGGAACGTCGGAATTCTTGCACAGCAGGGAATGCTTCAGACGGATCGGACCATTCTGGAGATCATGCAGCAAAAATAAGATACTGCTCAGGGAGCGCCGCAGCGAGCGGCGCTCCCTTTTTGCGCGTTTCACACCTGTGGGAGGCTTTGCATACAGTGGCGTGAGGGCTGTGCGCTGACACGGCCCGATCTTGAGGTGGAGGCAATTATGGCAGATCTCAACTCCTGTAATTCTTCTTATGATAACTGCGGGATCCCGCGTTATGAATACTGCTGTCCGAACGGCTGCTGCTTTTCGCAGACGCCGCAGCCGCCCGGCTGTCCGATCTTCCCGCCGACCTGCGGCGGGGGCGGTGTGACCGGCCCGACTGGCCCGACTGGTGCTACCGGCGCGACTGGTCCGACCGGCCCGACTGGTGCTACCGGCGCAGC
>FR887211.1 GCA_000436735.1 Firmicutes bacterium CAG:170 | reverse complement strand
ACGACGCCCGGTTACACCGGCAACACCTACTGCTCTGTCTGCAATGAACTGCTGAAACAAGGCGAGGAAATTCCTAAGACCGGCGCACATATCACTTGGATGATCGATGGTCAGGTCGCTGCCGAGGAAGATATTCTGAAGGGAACCATGCCCTCCTTCAAGGGCAGCACAGATAAGGCTCCTGACGACAACTACCGCTACACCTTCACCGGCTGGAGTCCGGAGGTTGTGGTTGCTGAAGAGGATGCCACTTATACGGCACAGTACTCTGCAACTGCCCGTGTGTTCTACACTGTTACCTTCGACGCCAATGGCGGCGAAGGCAGTATGGAGCCTCAGCGCTTTGAAGTCGGTGTGGATACTGCCTTGAATACCAACGCCTTTACCCGTGAGAACTACAAGTTCATCGGCTGGAACACTGCCGCAGATGGCGGCGGAGCCACCTATTCTGACGGAGGCGCAATTCTTGAACTGACCGGCGATATGACGCTGTATGCACAGTGGCAGATCTGGAACGGCTGGTTTACGGATGTGAACGGCAAGCAGTACTACAAGGACGGTGAACTGCAGAAGACCGGTTGGACAGTCATTGACGGCAATACCTACTATCTGGACACCGAAACCGGATACGCGGCTACTGGTATCACGAAGCTGATCCCCGATGGAGCAACGGAAGAAGCACGCTGCGTCTTTGACGCGAACGGCGTATTCCAGAGCGACGTTACCGGTGTTTACAGCGTCGGAGCGGACACCTATTGGCTCAACAGAGGCATCATCGAAGAAGAAGCCGGTTTGAAGCGCGTTGTCAAGGAAGACGGCGAGGTCAACTATTATTACTTCGCGGTCGCGTATAACTTGGAGGAGCAGGACTGGCTTGTGCTTTCGGCGGCTGTCAATGCCACCAATCTGCACGGCGAGAAATGCTGGCTGCATAAGACCAACAACCTGCTTCCGGCGTGGTTCTACTATTTTGATGAGAACGGTGTGATCCTGCATGAGGATACAACGATCAATGGAATTCAGAATGTGAACGGTAAGCTTTATTACTACATTGACGGTATCAAGGCGCCTGCCGGAATGATCCGGATCGGGGATGACATCTATTATGTCAACAGCAGCGCACAGCTGATCGTTGATCAGAATTACTACTGCTCCAGAACGAACGATATCATGGAACCCGGTTATTACTGCTTCGATGCAGAGGGCAAGATGATCGGTGCGTCTAAGAACGGTATTGTGGAGGATGCCGACGGGGTGCTCCGCTACTACGTCAACGGAACGCCGACCTATGTCGGACTGATCGAGATCAATGGTGATTTCTACTATGTGAACTCCAAATGTGAAGTTGTACGGAACTGCTCGTACTACATCACTTGGACTCATGGACTGAAGGAGCCCGGCTATTACTATTTTGATGAGGATGGCAAATTGATCGGTGCACCGAAGAACGGAATCGTTGAAGAGGATGGAACGCTTCGCTACTATGTCAACAATGAGCTGACGTATGTAGGCCTGATCAAAATCGACGGCTATTATTACTACGTCAATTCCAAGTGCGAAGTGGTGCATAACTGCACTTACTACGTGTCCTGGACGCATGGCTTGATTCCTGAGGGTGATTATAGCTTTGATGCCGAAGGTAAGATGATCGATCCGCCTGCACCGGAGGATCCGACGAAGAATGGCATTGTGGCAGAG
>FR887210.1:10351-16632 GCA_000436735.1 Firmicutes bacterium CAG:170 | reverse complement strand
TCGGGAGCGAGGTGAAGGACGTGCGCATGGCGCAGTATGCGGCAAACCGCGAAATGCTGCGCCAATATGCAAAAAAAGCCCGCGAGGCGGGCTTCCGGGGACTTTTCTGTCAGATCTCCGACCCGGTCGATCATCTGGCGCGGGCCGTGTTCCTCTATAGCAATCAGGACGAGACCGGCGCGTATGACTTCGCCGGGCTTCTGCCGGAGCAGATCCAGGGCTTCGGCCTTGGCGTCATGGCCGCGCGTGCGGCCTATATGGCGGAGAAAACGGGTCTGGACTTTACGAACGGCCGCGTCTACGGCCCGCACGGCGCGGGTCTGATCGCGGCAAACGACTACGGCGCGGGCTATGACGCAGAGGCGTCGGAGCGCCTGACGCAGCAGACGCGCGAGGCCAATCTCCGCGTGCGGGAGCTGGGCTTCAAGCCCTATATCGCGCCGGGGCTTTCCTCCGCTGCCATCTCGGTACTCCGGATGCTGCGCGGCGAGACGTATTACAGCGCCGTGCCGCTGGGCGGCTGCTATTTCGGCTGCCGCAGCCGCTGGACGCACTGCGGGCAGCAGCTCCTGCGGGAGGCGGTCTGCCCGGCGCTTTTTGACCGCCTGAAGCAGACCCATACCGCTTTGAAGGAGTTCCGATATGTATGAAAACGCTGAAGCTTCTCCGGCTCGGGGCCGGTGAACGGCTGGAGCGCCTGCTTTGCCGGGCGCTTGCGGGCGTCCCGGCAGAGGCCGCTGCTCTGACGGATGCGGAATGCGGCCTTGACGGGTCGCGCATCCTGTTCGCGCTGCACATCGACGAATACGGGGCGGAGGAATCGCTCCATACGCTGCTCCGCAGCCTGCGCAGAAGCCCCGGCGCGCTGCGCGGGAGCGTCTGCGGCATCGTCGTGGACGGCGACGGTGAGCTTTATACCAAGGCCGCCGCGCAGGCGCTGGCGCTGGCCGTGAGCCTTGCGGGCGGGCTGCTTCCGGGCAAGCCGCTCGTGGAGGGAACCGGCTCGCTCTACAATCAGCACATCGCGGCGAAAAACCTCGGCATCTCGCTCGAGGAGGCCTATTTCACCCGCGCCGCCGACCTTGTGCGGCGGGTGCTCATGTTCGAGCCGCCGAAATTTGCCGCGCCGAGGCTGCTGATGCTCCATGCCTCCGGAAACCGCCAGTCCAACACGGTCTGGATGGGCCGGGAGGTGCTGCGGCGGCTGCCGGAGCCGTTTCGATCCCGCGAAATTTCGCTCCAGAACGGAACGATCTTCGATTGCCGCGGCTGCTCCTACGACGCCTGCCTCCATTTTGCCGAGCAGAATCGCTGCTTCTATGGCGGCGCGATCACCGAAGAGGTGCTGCCCGCCGTGCAGGAGAGCGACGCGCTGCTGCTTCTGTGTCCCAATTTCAACGACGCTGTCAGCGCCAATATCACCGCGTTTTTCAACCGCCTTACAAATCTGCTCGTCCTGCGCGACCTGAGCGAGAAATACGTTTTTGCCATCGTCGTCTCCGGCTACTCCGGCAGCGACCTTGTCGCGCGGCAGATCCTCGGCGCGATGAGCATGAACAAGGGCGCGATCCTGCCGCCGCAGTTCTGCCTGATGCAGACCGCGAACGATCCCGGCAGCGCACAGAAAAGCGAAGGCATCGCCGGGCGGCTGGACACCTTCGCGGCGCACATCGCGCGGACGCTGCTTCCCTGAAAATCCGTCATGACAGGAGGAAACAAGATGTTCAGACCCATGCGAAGAGCCAAAAAGGCCATTCCGGATGAGGCCGCGAAGCGGCTGCTGCAAACCGAGCGGCGCGGCGTCCTCGCGGTAAACGGCGATCTGGGGTATCCCTACGCCGTTCCGGTAAATTTTCTGTATGACGAGGCCGCCGGGAAGCTCTACTTCCACGGTGCGCTGGCCGGCCATAAGGCCGACGCCCTGCGGCGCGACGAGCGCGTCTGCTTCACCGTCTGCGGCGCGGAGCGCGTCGAGCCGGAGGCGGCGTGGGCGCCCTATCTGCAAAGCGCCGTCGTGTTCGGGCGCTGCCGCCTGATGGAGGACGGCCCGGAGGCGGAGGCCGCGCTGCGCCGGCTTGCCGCGAAATATTATCCCGACGCGGAGACGATCGAGGCGGAGCTTGCGCACGCCGGACGGGCCGTGCAGGTTTTTGAGATCACGGTCGAGCATCTGAGCGGCAAGCAGATACAGGAAAAGTAATTGCCGCCGCGGCTGTCCGCCAACGGAGCGCTTCCGTTCAGCGTCTCTGCCTCGCGGCATGGCGGAAGCGGAGCGTTGCCACCAACAAAACGACCGGGAACACGACCGCGCACAGGATACCGAGCTTCAGCTGTCCGCCGAAGCGTTCGGCGAAAATGCCCGCCCAGCTCGGGCCGGAGGTGCAGCCGATATCGCCCGCCAGCGCCAGCCGNNNCGATACCCCCCGCCAGCGCCAGCAGACCGAACACCGCCGTACCCGCGCCGCGCATAGCGGCAGCAGCCATGCAGAGCGCCCCCGGCCACGCGACCGATACGGCCAGACCGCACAGCGCGCAGCCCGCCAGACTCAGCCACGGCCACGGCGCAAGCGCGATCAGCAGATAGCTGCAAATGCACAGCACAGCGCCCGCCGTCACAACGCCGCCGATGGCCTTATCGTCAAAGCGTGTGCCGAGCATACGTCCCAGCGCCATAAACAGCGCGAACAGGCACGGCCCGGCAAGGTCGCCGACCGTCTTGCTGACACCCAGCTCCGTTTCGATCATGGTCGAGGCCCACTGGCTGACGGTGATCTCCGTCGCGCCGGAGGCGAACATAATGACAAAAATCAGCCAGAAGCGCCGGTCGTGCAGAAGCGGCCGGATGCCCTTGATGGCGCTTTCCTCGGCCGCCACGAGCGGCATCGGCGAGCAGAGGAACAAAAATGCGTTGCAGAGCGGAAGGATCGCCCACAGGCAGCAGAGGATGCGCCAATTCCCGATCCCGAACAGGCGGAAAAACAGCGTCGAAAGCAGCACGACCGCCACCTGGCCCCAGCTGAAAAACGAGTGCAGCAGATTCATGGCCGCGCTCTTGCGCTCGGTCGGGCAGGCGTCAATGATCGGGCTGACCAGCACCTCGATCAGTCCCGCGCCCGCAGAATAGAGCAGCGTGGCGATCAGCAGACCGGTATAGGGGTCCGCCGTCAGATCCGGCAGGAACGCCATCAGCAAAAAGCCCGCCATGGCCAGAAAATGCGCCGCGCAAGCTAAAAAAACGCCCCCGCGCCGATCCGGCGGCGGTAGCCGATGCGGTCAACAAAAAAGGATGACGCCAGATCCACCAGCAGCTGGATGGCAAAGGTCAGCGTGATCATCAGCGAAATGCGGCCAAGCGGTATCTGATATTCCGTCTGGAAGCGCGCATAAAGCAGCGGCGCAAGCGTACAGATTGTCGCCTGCACGATGTATCCAAGGAAGCGCCGCCTGCGCGATGGTTCAAAGGAAGCGGGCGGTCATGGTGCGGCGATAGCCGCTCTCACGGGTCAGCATAATATTCTCCTTTTTCGCGTACTCCGCTCAGTATAGCGGAAAGCGCACCGGATTTCAAGTCCGATTTCGGACTTTTCTGCTTCTTCCTCAGACAGACTATGGAAAAGTGCGCGGATCTGTGCTATGATGTCGAACGAGGGTATTTTTATGGTGAGGGAGGATGTGCATGAGTCCGTTTCTGGTCCTCGCGGCGCTGCTTCCGGCGGCGCTGCTGCTGCTGCGCGTATACCGGCTCGACCGGATCGAAAAGGAACCGGCCTCCGTGCTCTGGGCGCTGCTCGGCTGCGGAGCGGCGGCGGCGCTGCTGGCATATCTGCTGGAAACGCTGCTGACGGCTCTGCTGGACCGCTGGCTGGTCAGGGGAAGCATGGCGTATCTGGCGGCGGAGAACTTTCTCGTCGTCGCCTGCACCGAGGAGCTTTGCAAGCGCCTCCCCGTCCGGCACATCTTCTGGCGGCACCGCGCGTTTGATTACCGCTTCGACGCGGTGGTCTACTGTGTCTTTTCCGCACTGGGCTTCGCTGCGCTCGAAAATGTGCTCTACGTCGCCGTCTCCGGCTTCCGGACGGCGGTCATGCGGGCGCTTCTGTCCGTGCCGGGCCACTTTTTCTTTGCGGTCTACATGGGCGTCTATCTGGGCGAGGCCAAGTCCGCGGAAACGCGCGGCTTGCGGCGGCAGCAGCGGTATTATCTGCTGTGCAGCGCCGTCGTCCCCATCCTGCTGCACGGCTTCTGGGATTTTGACCTGAGCCTCGACGCGCCGTGGGCGACCATCGTGTTCTACGCCTTCGTGCTGATCTTCTTCCTGCGCGCGAACGGACTTCTCCTGCGCGCGTCGGCCAATGATACGCACGTCGCGTCGTAGCGCCGGCGGCACATTTTCTGCCCGCCGTGCATAAATTTGCATTTTCCTCTTGACAAGCTGCAAGAACATGCTATAATTACAGCCAACATCCCCGGAGGATGCTCAAAACTGAACAGTCAAACACAGAGATATAGAGGCGCGGAATCCATCAGTAGCTGCCATCAGGTGCTCAAACACCGGTGAGGGACAGCGAAAGGGGCTTCCGCCGAAATGAAGCGTCGTTTGAGCGCGCTTTGTTGGGCGTCTGGAGAATATCCATGCGACTGTCGCAATGTTTTTGCGGAGTGCTATATTCGATTTGCGATGAAATTTTTTCCGAACGGTCGAAGCACTTGCTTTGACCGTTCGTTTTGTATTTCCGGCGTGAAAGCCGTCTCCGGGGAATACAAAACGCCTTACAGGAGGAAACCATCATGAATCGCAGAATTTTTGCAGGAATCGTACTTTTCGCGCTGCTGTGCGCCATGCTGACCGGCTGCGGAGGCCGGGAGAAGGTCGATCTGAACGGGGCCGCCTCGCTGGCAGACCTTCGCGGCGCGACGCTCGGCGCACAGACCGGCACCTTCCATTTGCAGGCCCTCGAGCAGGTCGAGAGCGTCACGAAGAAGGACTACGCCGACTTCACCGACCTTCTCAATGCGCTCCGCTCCGGCGCGATCGACGGCTACGTCGCCGAGGAGCCGACGGCGCTGGAGGTCTGCGGCAAGGACGACACGCTCACCTATCTCCCCTTCCGCAACAATGAAAACGGCTTCACGGCCACGGACGAGGAGACCGGCATTGCCGCCGCGTTCCGTACCGGCTCGGACATGACTGCGCAGGTCAACGCCATTCTCGCAGATATCCCGCAGCAGACCCGTCAGGAGCTGATGGCGCAGATCGTCGCCATGAGCGCCGACCCGGACACGGAGCGCTCCGAGGCGCCGGTGCTCGACGCCTCCGGCAGCACGGAAAACGGCGTTTTCCGCATCGCCATGGAATGCGCCTACGCGCCGTTCAACTGGACGCAGACCACGCAGGCCAACGGCGCCGTCCCCATTCAGGGTCAGGACGGCATGTACGCGAACGGCTATGACGTGCAGGTCGCAAAGTACGTCGCCGCGCAGCTCGGCATGGCGCTGGAGGTCTATGCCTATCCCTGGGATTCGCTGATCCCGGCGGTACAGTCCGGCGCGGTGGACGCCGTCATGGCCGGCATGAGCCCCACGGCGGAGCGTGCGCTCCAGGTCGATTTCACCGACTGCTACTACAACAGCAACCTCGTCATCATTATCAGAAAGTGAGGCTCCGCCATGCAGTTTCTGAAGGAAGCCGCCGGGATCGTCCGGCAGTATTACAGCTATCTGCTGACGGGCGTGGGATATACGATGCTCCTTGCGCTCGTCGGCACCGTCGCGGGCTTCTGCATCGGCCTGCTGACCGGCGTCGTCCGCACTGCGCCGAAGTCCCGGAACGCCGTGCTGCGGACGCTGCATTCCGTCGTGAACGCGCTCATTGCCGTCTACATTGAGGTTTTCCGCAGCACGCCGATGATGGTGCAGGCCATGGTCATTTTCTGGGGCTATGCCTTTCTCAACAACGGCGAAACGCTCCCGCTCATTCCGGCGGGCCTGTTCATCGTCTCGATCAACACCGGCGCTTACATGGCGGAGATCGTCCGCGGCGGCATTCTCTCCATCGACCGCGGTCAGCTGGAGGGGGCCTACTCCGTCGGCATGACGCACACGCAGGCCATGACCCGCGTCGTGCTTCCGCAGGCGCTGCGGAACATCCTGCCGTCCGTCAGCAACGAATTCGTCATCAACATCAAGGATACGTCCGTTCTGAACGTCATCGGCGTGACGGAGCTTTACTACATGGCGGGCGTCATCAAGCGCATCAATTTGCAGACCTTTCCGGTCTATGC
>FR887210.1:9368-10258 GCA_000436735.1 Firmicutes bacterium CAG:170 | reverse complement strand
AACCTCGCCGGTTCCGACAATTACACCATCTGCGGCTCCGGCTCGGACTCGCAGGCGGAGATCCACATCCGGAAGGAGGCGCAGCAGAATGGCTGAGATCCTGAGACTTGAGCATCTGGAAAAATCCTTCGGCACGCACGCCGTGCTGCGCGGCGTCGATCTGCGCGTGGAAAAGGGCGAGGTTCTGAGCGTGATCGGCTCCTCCGGCTCCGGCAAGAGCACGATGCTGCGCTGCATCAATCTGCTGGAAACGCCGACCGCCGGAAAAATCTACTTCGAGGGCAGGGACATCTCCGCAAAGGACATGGATCTCTGCCGCTACCGTGCCCGCGTGGGCATGGTGTTCCAGCAGTTCAATCTGTTCGGCAACATGAGCGTGCTGGCCAACTGCGTCAGCCCGCAGACGACCGTTCTCGGCCGGAAAAAGCCGGAGGCCGAGGAGATCGCCCGCGAATATCTCGCAAAGGTCGGCATGTCGGCGTTCCTGAACGCCCGTCCGGCGCAGCTCTCCGGCGGCCAGAAGCAGCGCGTCGCCATCGCGCGGACGCTGTCGATGCATCCGGACGTGATCCTCTTCGACGAGCCGACCTCCGCGCTTGACCCGGAGATGGTCGGCGAGGTGCTCGACGTGATGCGCCGTCTCGCAGAGACGGGCCTGACCATGATCGTCGTCACGCACGAGATGGGCTTTGCGCGGGACGTTTCGAGCCGCGTGCTCTTCATGGACGAGGGCGTCGTCGCGGAGGACGCCGCGCCGGAGGAGATTTTCCAGCACCCGAAGCAGGCACGCACGCGGGAATTTCTGGCCCGCTATCTCGCGCGCTGAGCGCGGCGGCTGCGCCCGGAAAAAATTATGACAGTCGATACGGCCCCTGCCGGGATGTGCCGGC
>FR887210.1:8600-9327 GCA_000436735.1 Firmicutes bacterium CAG:170 | reverse complement strand
TTGCGCGCACAGCCGCCGGGAAACCGGCGGGGTTGACACGGCGCACGCCATATGTTACTGTCTGTTGTAGAATTTAGAATTTCAGGGAAAACATCCTACAGAAAGAGGCGAAAAAGTGGCTCATCTTCCTTTCGAAAAGCTGCAAAAGCGCTGGCCGGAGTTGCGGCCGCAGCTTGCGGAGGTCTTGCGGCTGAGCCTGCCCGCGATCCTGACGCAGATCACCACCATCGTCATGCAGTATATCGACTCGGCCATGGTCGGAAGGCTCGGCGCGAATGCGTCCGCCGCCATCGGTCTGGTCTCCACCAGCACATGGCTCCTGAACGGCATCACCTACGCCGTCTCGGCGGGCTTCTCCGTGCAGGTCGCGCACTGCATCGGCGGCGGACGCGATCGGGACGCGCGCAGCGTTGTCCGGCACGGGCTTGCCGCCGCGTTCTGCGTCTCCGGGCTGCTCTGCCTGCTGGGCGTGCTCATCAGCGGACGGCTCCCGGAATGGCTCGGCGGCGAAGCCGCCATCCGGCGCGACGCCTCGGCGTATTTCCTCGTTTTTGCGTTCATGCTGCCGTTTTCGCAGCTCAATTCCCTCTGCGCGTCGTTTTTACAGTGCTGCGGCGATATGCTCACGCCCAGCCTTCTGAACGCGGGCATGTGCGGGCTGGATGTCGTTTTCAATGCGCTTTTTATCCCGCGCTTCGGCGTTCTCGGCGCCGGGATCGGTACGGTC
>FR887210.1:2048-8501 GCA_000436735.1 Firmicutes bacterium CAG:170 | reverse complement strand
CGGCTGAACCGCGCGGAAAAAGACGCTTTTCAGGGCGATATCCTGCGCAAGGCGCTGAAGATCGGCTTTCCGCTGGCCGTGCAGGAGATCGCCATGAACGGAGCCATGGTCGCCTCGACCACGATCATTGCGCCGCTCGGCGCAGTCTCCATCGCGGCGAACTCCTTCGCCGTGACGGCGGAGAGTCTGTGCTATATGCCCGGCTACGGCGTCTCCGCCGCCGCCACCACGCTGGTCGGACGCAGCATCGGCGCGGGCGAGCATACGCTTGCCAAGCGCTACGGCGGCATCTGCACCGCCATGGGCGGCTTTCTGATGGGCTGCACAGGGCTGCTGATGATCTTCCTCTGCCCGCTCGTGTTCCGGATGCTCACGCCCGTCGAGGAGGTACGGCAGCTGGCCGTGCAGGTGCTGCGGATGGAGCTTCTGGCGGAGCCGCTCTTCGGCGTCTCCATCGTGGCGGCGGGCGCGCTGCGCGGGGCCGGAGATACGCTCGTGCCGAGTCTCATGAATCTGGGCAGCATCTGGATCGTCCGCATCGGGCTTGCGCTGCTGCTCGTGCCGGTGCTCGGACTGCCCGGCGCGTGGATCGCCATGGCCGTCGAGCTGTGCGTCCGGGGACTGCTCATGCTGTACCGGCATAGGACGACAAAGTATTATGGTGTGTAAGCTTTTTCCTTTGCGCCGGAGGCGCGGTGCGGTTTGCGAAGCCGCATCCGCCGCTCCGGCGGCCATATCTTTTCTGTCTTGGCAGAAAAGGATGGGCCGCCGGAGCAAAACCCGCGCCTTTCCGGCGCATACGGAATATCCGCAAAACGCCCAATCCTGCGTCTGCATTTTTGTTCGTCATGGCCGAAACGTGCAATCCGCCTCCGGCTGCGCGCTGGTTTTTGTTAAAAATCCCATATTGCAATCGCCCGCGTTTTCCTGTATACTGACCGACGAAAAACACAGGCAAGGAGGTACGGTCATGAAGCGACAGGCAATTTGTTCCCTTCGGACGCGTGCTTCCGTTTTTATTCCCGGCGGCAGTGGTTTCAAATGTCATAAGTATTCCCTTTCGGGATCGGAATTGTGAAATGGTGTTTCCATTTTCACAATTCTTTTTTTATGCCAGCCGACGCACCGGGAACGAGAAAGAGAGGAGAAAGAATCATGGGTAAACGCAAGATCCCCGAAAACGGCATCTACGATGCCAGAGAGCTCGGTGCGGGCAGAATGCTCCTGCTCGGCTTCCAGCACATGTTCGCCATGTTCGGCGCGACGGTGCTCGTCCCCATCCTGACCGGTCTGGACGTCTCCACGACGCTGCTGTTCGCCGGTCTCGGCACGCTGCTGTTCCACCTCATCACCGGCGGTAAGGTCCCGGCCTTCCTCGGCTCGTCCTTCGCCTTCCTCGGCGGCTACGCGGCGGTCGCTCCGCTGATCGACGGCAAGACTCCCAACCTGGAAATGCTGCCCTACGCCTGCTTCGGCGTTGCCTGCGCAGGTCTTGTATACGTCATTCTCTCCGCACTGTTCAAAGCCTTCGGCGCCAAGAAGGTCATGCGCTTCTTCCCGCCGATCGTCACCGGCCCCATCATCATCGCCATCGGCCTGAACCTGTCCTCCAGCGCCATCAACAACTGCTCGCAGAACTGGTGGATCGCGCTGGCCGCCATCGCCATCATCGTCGCTGCCAACATCTGGGGCAAGGGCATGGTCAAGATCATCCCGATCCTCCTCGGCGTCATCGGCTCCTACGTCATCGCAGTCATCGCTGATCCGGCCGTCCGCGCCAACCTCGTTCAGAACGTCTCCGACGCCAAGTGGTTTGCCCTGCCCATCCACATGGAGCGGACCGTGTTCGGCCTGTTCGGCCGCGACGACCTCGACGGCCACATGCTGCTGACCGCCGCCGTCACCATCGTCCCGCTGAGCCTTGCGACCATGGTCGAGCACATCGGCGACGTCTCCGCCATCTCCTCCACCTGCAACCGCAACTACATCGAGGAGCCGGGCCTGCACCGCACTCTGATGGGCGACGGTCTCGCAACCACCCTCGCAGCCCTCTTCGGCGCGCCCGCCAACACCACCTACGGCGAAAACACCGGCGTTCTGGCCCTCAGCAAGATCTACGACCCGCGCGTCATCCGCATTGCGGCCATCCTCGCCATGCTCTTCTCCTTCAGCCCGAAGTTCGCGGCCATCATCTCCTCCATGCCCGGCGGCACCATCGGCGGCGTCAGCCTCGTGCTCTACGGCATGATCTCCGCAGTCGGCGTCCGCAACGTCGTCGAGAACAAGGTCGATTTCACCAAGTCCCGCAACGTTCTGGTCGCGGCCCTGATCCTGGTTCTGTCCATCGGCATCAGCTACTCCTCCGCCGGCAGCCTCCAGCTCGGCCCCATCAGCCTCTCCGGTCTGGCCGTCGGCTCCATCGTCGGCATCGTCCTCAACGCCATCATGCCCGGCAAGGACTATGTGTACGGCGCGGACAAGCAGGGCGACGAGTCCGTCAACTTCATCGTCCAGTAAGCACAAACCCACAAAGCGTATACACAGGCGCAGGCAGTCGAAAACTGCCTGCGCCTTTTCCGTCTTTGCATGATTTTTCTCCCGCTGGAATGAAAAATGGGGTAGCGGTCACGCGGAAAATTTGATATACTAATAAATTAGGAAAGCTCTGATAAAATCCGGCGAAAGCCGCAGCGCAGAGCCTTTCCGAACGAACGCAAGGGAGGCGGCTGGGATGCGGCTGGACGGGCTGTACGGAAACGAAGCGCTGAAGGCGCGTCTGAGCGCCGCCTTTGACAGCGGCAGAGTCGCGCACAGCTATCTGCTCTGCGGGCCGGATGGCTCCGGAAAGCACACGCTGGCGCGGAGCATGGCCGCCGCCATGCAGTGTACCGGACGCGGTGAGCTTCCCTGCGGCGTCTGCACGGCCTGCCGCAAGGTCCTTTCCGGGCAGCATCCCGACGTCATTACCGTCAACGACCCGGAGCATAAGCTGATCGCCGTGGACGTGATCCGCCGGATGCGCGCGGACATGTTCGTCCGCCCGAACGAGGGACAGCGCAAGATCTACATCCTCGATCAGGATATGGGCGAGCCGTCGCAGAACGCGCTGCTGAAAATCCTCGAGGAGCCGCCGGATTACGGTGTGTTTCTGATCCTGACGGCCAACGCCGAAAAGATGCTGGCGACCATCCGCAGCCGCTGCGCGGAGCTGAAGCTTTCGCCGCTCACGCCGGAGGAGGCCCTTCCCGCGCTGCGAAAGCAGTTCCCGGAGCGCCCGGATGAGGAGCTGCGGGCCGCGCTTCTGCGGGCGGGCGGCTATCTCGGACAGGCCGCCGCGCAGCTGACCGAGGGTCTGAGCGAGCACACGGCCGCATTCGCTGCGGCATATGCCGCGCGGGATACGCTGGGCCTGCTCGGCGTGCTGCTGCCGATGGAAAAGCTCCGACGCGACCAGCTCTCGCCGATCCTTGAGCAGTGGCGGACGCTGCTGGCCGACGCGCTGGCCGCGAAGAGCGGTCTGCCTGCGGCGCTCTCGCTGACGGCCTCCGTCTGCAAAAGCCGCACCGGCGCGGAGCTTCTGGCCGGCGTGCAGGCGCTCCAGACGGCCATTGACGATCTGAATGCAAACGTCGGCCCCGGCCCCATCGTCGGCTGGCTGACCATCGCTTTAAGATGATATGATTTTTTCATGCCGCCATACGGCGGCGGACAGGAGTATTTATGGACGAAGCTACAAAACGCACCGACGAGCAGGACGTGCAGTCCGACGCCGCGCAGCAGCCCTGCTGCGGCTGTGCGCAGACGAATGACGCCGCTCCCTGCTGTGCGCAGTCGGAGGGCTGCGGCGGCTGCTGCGCAACTCTAGATTCCCCCCCGGCTGGGTGCTGCGCAACTCTAGATGCCGCGCAGGCTGCTGCGGAGCCTGCACCGAATGGCGACGCACCGCAGGCCGCAAAAAAGGTCACGGTCGTGGACATCCGTTTCCGCAACAACGCAAAAAACTATTTCTTCGATCCGGGCGAGCTGACCATCGCCACGGGCGACCACGTCATTATGGACACCTCGCGCGGCGTGGAATACGGCGTCTGCGCCGCCGGAAATCACGAGGTGCCCGCCTCGGAGATCGTTCCGCCGCTGCGGAAGGTCCTCCGCCTTGCGACGCCGCAGGACGAGCATGTCAACGCTGCGAATCTCGAAAAGGAAAAGCGCGCCTTTGACGTCTGCCTGCAAAAGATCGCGGAGCACAAGCTCGAAATGCAGCTGGTTTCGGCGGAGTGCGCCTTCGACAGCAGCAAGCTGCTCTTCTTCTTCACCGCCGACGGGCGTGTGGACTTCCGGGAGCTGGTCAAGGATCTTGCCTCTGTGTTCCGCACACGCATTGAACTGCGCCAGATCGGCGTGCGCGACAAGGCGAAGATGGTCGGCGGACTCGGCGTCTGCGGACGGCCCTTCTGCTGCCGCGAATTCCTCGACGATTTCCAGCCGGTCTCGATCAAGATGGCCAAGACGCAGAATCTCAGCCTGAATCCGACCAAAATTTCCGGCGTCTGCGGGCGGCTGATGTGCTGCCTCAAGTACGAGCAGGACGCCTATGAAGATCTTCTGCGCACCGCGCCGAAGAATGAGTCCTTTGTCGATACGCCCGACGGGCGCGGCACCATCACGGATGTCAATCTCCTGCGGCAGAGCGTCAAGGTGCGCATGGAGGATCATCCGGAGACCATCGGCACCTACAAAAACTGCGATATCTGCGTCCTGCGCAGCGGCAAGGCGCGGAAAAACGATCCGCCCATCCCGAAGGATCTCGCGCCGATCTCGTCCCGGCCCCGGCCCGCTGTCAAACCGGTCGAGGAATTTGAGCCGCTGCCGGAGGTCATTTACCCCGACGACGTGGCGTTTGCCGATCCCGTCCCGGCCGCGCAGGCCGAGTCCGCCGATCCGGCCCCCGTCACCGACGAGGAAAAGGCCGCATCGAAGAATCACCGGCGCCGCCGCGGACGCGGCGGCCGCGGAAACGGCAAGCCTGCCGCAGAGGCACAGGCAGAGGGTACTGCCAAGGCTCCGCAGGAGCCGCGTCCGGCACAGGATCGCCCGAAGCAGCAGAATCCCAACCGGCCCAAGCAGGAGCGTAAGCCTCAGAAGCCGCAGGAGCCTCGGGAGCCGAAGGAGCCAAGAGAACCGCGTGAGCCGAGACCGGCTCCGCAGGACCAGTCGGAAAAGCCCGCCGGTGAGGGCGGCAATCCGAACCGCCGTCGCCGCCGCTATCACGGCAAGCGCGGCGGAGGCGCTCCCAAGGCGGAGGGCTGAGCGTAAGCGCATAAAAATCAGCGGGCGGCATGTCCCTATGCCGCCCGCTTTTGCGTCCGCAAATTCATGGACTATCCTCTTTCCATTTTTCACATACTATGCTATAATGGCTCTATCTTTCCCAACGGCTTTTCGCCGCGCACATCAACAAGGAGGTATTCAAATGCAGTTTTCCAGCAAAGTGCTCCGCTGCGAACAATCACCCATGCGTAAATTTCATCCGTATGCCGTCGCAGCCGCTGCGGCCGGCAAAAAAATCTACCATCTGAATATCGGTCAGCCAGATGTGGCGACGCCTGCGGCTCTGTTTGAATCCGTGCGAAGCTTCCATGAAAAAACGCTTGCCTACGCGCCCTCGCCCGGTATCCCGGTGCTGATCGACGCCATTGTGGACTATTACCGCAAGATCGGCGTGGAGATCGGCCCGGAGCACGTTCTGATCACGACCGGCGGCAGCGAGGCGCTCCAGATCGCTGCAAACTGCATTCTCGACAACGGCGACGAGATCATCATTCCCGAGCCGTTTTATCCCAACTATAATACGTTCATCGCAACGACCGGCGCTTCCATCCGGCCCATTCCCACTCGTCCGGAGGAGGGCTACTTCTACGCGAGCCGTGAGAAGCTCGAGGCCGCCATCAACGAGCGCACCCGCGCCATCATGGTCACGAATCCCGGCAATCCGACCGGCACCGTCCTGACGCATGCGCAGATGGAAATGATCCTCGACGTTGCGAAAAAGCACGGCCTGTTCCTGATCGCCGATGAAGTCTACCGCGAGTTCGTCTATTCCGGCGAACCGCTCAGCTCCTTCGGCCAGCTTCCCGGCGCGGAGGAAAATCTCATTCTCATCGACTCGGTCTCAAAGCGCTTTTCCTCCTGCGGTGCGCGCATCGGCTGCCTTATCAGCCGCAATAAAGAGTTCCTCGCGCAGGCGCTTAAATACTGCCAGGCGCGTCTTTCCGTCGCCACGCTCGACCAGATCGCGTCCGCCGCGCTTTACAGCGTCGGCCCGGACTACTTCGAGGCCATCCGTGAGGAATACTGCCGCCGCCGCGACACCGTCGTCGCCGGACTCAAGAAAATTCCCGGCGTTGTGTGCGAATGCCCGCAGGGCGCGGTCTATCTGATGGCCGCGTTCCCGGT
>FR887210.1:0-2017 GCA_000436735.1 Firmicutes bacterium CAG:170 | reverse complement strand
CAGCGCCGACCGCTTCCAGCAGTGGCTGCTGGAGGAATTCGACGATCACGGTGAGACGGTCATGTTCGCCCCCGGCGACGGCTTCTACCAGACGCCGGGCAAGGGACATAACGAAATTCGCATTGCCTATGTACTCAATCAGGCCGACTGCGCCCGCGCCATCGAGCTGCTGGGCCTCGGCATCGCAAAGTATAACGAAGCCAAGCGCTGAGCCATGCGCAGAAGCGATTCCGGCTCCGGCCGGAGTCGCTTTGCATATATTTCCCCGGCGCATGATTTTCCGGCGGAACGCCGGTAGGAGGGATCCCATTTGCAGAAGATCGAACTTCCGGTCGCTTTTTTTGATTCCGGCCTCGGCGGTATCAGCGTCCTGCGCGAGACGGTGCGTCTGCTGCCGCAGGAGGACTATCTCTACTTCGGCGACTCGCTGCACGCGCCCTACGGCGTCAAATCTGTGGACGAGGTCGTGCGGCTCAGTCTCGAAAACGCGGCCATGCTGACTGCGCGCGGCATCAAGGCGCTCGTCGTCGCCTGCAATACCGTGACCTCCGCTGCCATCGCCACCCTGCGGGAGCACTATCCGCAGCTGCCCATCATCGGCACGGAGCCTGCGCTCAAGCCGGCAGTGGAGCGCCACCCGGGCGGGCGGATCCTCGTTATGGCGACCGCTATGACGCTCTCCGAAAGGAAGTTCAGCGATCTCCGCGAGCACTATCAGCAGGATGCGGAGATCATCCCGCTGGCTTGCAGCGGACTTATGGAGTTCGTCGAGCGCGGCGAGCTTTCCGGGCCAAATCTGGAAGCCTATCTGCATGAAAAGCTCGATCTCTGCCTCCGTCAGCCCGTGGACGCCATCGTTCTCGGCTGCACGCACTATCCCTTCCTTGCCGGAGCGATCCGTAAGGTCGCAGGGCCGCAGCCCGAGATCCTCGACGGGAGCCACGGCATCACCATCCAGCTCCGAAGGAGGCTGGAGGAGCAGGGTCTTTTGAAGCCGGAGGGCCAAAAAGGGACGGTGACATTCCTGAATTCGCTGGACGATCCCGAACTGCTGGCGCTCAGCGAACGCCTGCTGCACACGGAAGGAGGGATGTCATGAGACGTCATTTCAAGCTCCTTCCGCTGCTGCTTCTGCTGAGTCTTTTCACCGGCTGCGCACAGAAAACGAACCGTCTCGCGGAGGCATATTCCGTTTTCAGCATGAAGCCGAAGGAATTCAGCCAGATCGAAATAACCAATCAGCAGCTTCAGGAGCAGAAAATCGTAGACAAGACCAAGGATATCCGGAATATTCTGCGCACGCTCAAAAAGGCGGAGCAGCTGCCGGAGGCCAAACCGGAGCTTTCCGCACTGACCAACACCTACGCCATCAAGCTCTATACGGCAGACAGTACAATCCCGTTCCTCACGATCAGCTACGCAGAGAACACGAAGGAAGCGTGCCTGTTCATTGGCGGCGATGCCTACAGCGTCAAGCCTCTCGATTTCGACAAGCTCTGGAACAAGCTGAAATACGAATCTATACCAACGGCAGCTTCGGATGCTTCGCTCGTTCTGAATGTTCTGGAAAGAGAAGAGTCAGACCTTTCCGAACGCTACGGCGCGGAGACCATGCTGGGTTATCTGGAGTCAGTCGATCAAGAAGCGCTCGTTTTTATGCCTGTTGAGCGAAGCCGCGATGAAAATGCGGCGGACGGATGGGTGCTGAAGCCAGCTGAAGGTGAGCCTGTTTCCCTCGCGTTGTCAGGGAATTGTGAATTCTGGATCTTAGAGGATCACTGGTATGTTTCCTGCCGCGTCGGTCTGAACGACCTGAAACGCTATATTGATCAAACAGAGTATGATATGCTTTGGACGCTCTATCTTGCAGACGGTGAAGTCACAGCGGTTGCGGAAACGTATTCCCCATAATGTGCCGTCCGGCTCCATAGCGAAAGAAAAAAGCGCAGCGTGTATTTGCACGCTGCGCTTTTGTGTCGGCTCTCCCTATTTTCCCGGCCAGTCACCCGGCAAGTAT
>FR887209.1:26556-38492 GCA_000436735.1 Firmicutes bacterium CAG:170 | reverse complement strand
CAGGAAGCAGGCATGATCCTTGAGGTGTACGCCGAAGGCCTGCGTCATGATATCCTCGTCTCCAACATACAGGAGGTGCGAGCCCTCGACCAGAACATCCGTCAGCATTAGGATCATGAAGCTGTAGCCGCGCTTGTGCATAGTCTGGCGCATAAGCTCCAAAAATTCCTCGCTGCGCTGGAGCAGGTGGCTGGAATCGACGCAGGTGATCTGACTGATGCCGAAATCGTGATCCGCGATGTGGAAATCCTTGAAATCCGCAAACAGCAGCGCGTCCGCAGGCTTATCGTCCGAGGTAGACGCGGCGAAGATCTCCTTGCCGAGATCATCCAGCGAAACATTGGCGATGCGCGCCATACGCTCCGCCATCCGATGATCGAGCGGCGTGGAGGTCGGCGACTTGAACATGACGGTATCTGCGACGATCGCCGCCGCCAGAAGTCCCGCCAGATTGCTTGGCGGCATGAGTCCTTTTTCCTGATACATGCTGGAAATGATCGTCGCGGTGGAGCCGACCGGCTCGTTGCGGAAGTAGATGGGGCTTCCGGTCTGGATATCCGCGAGGCGGTGATGGTCGATGATTTCCAAGATCTCCGCCTGCTCGAGGCCGGGCACGGACTGCGAGACCTCGTTGTGATCGACCAGAACGACGCGCTTTCGGCGCGGCTTGATGAGGTGATACCTGGAAAGCGTACCCACGACCTTCTCGTTCTCGTCGAGGATCGGATAGCTGCGGTGACGGCTTTTCAGGACGATCTCCTTCACGTCGTCCACAAAGTCGGTCAGATGGAACGCCTGAAGCTCCTCCGTCCGGCAGACGCGCTGGACGGGAATGGCATGAAAGACCATCCGCGCAGCCTTAAAGGCGTCGTAGGGCGTGGCGATGATGCAGGTGTCCGTCGGCGCATTGCGCAGATCCTCCGGCAGCTCCGCCTGACAGACGATCAGGCAGCAGACGCCCAGCTCAATGGCACGCCGCGCCATATCCGGCTGCTGGCCGCAGATGACGATGCTTTCCCGGGAGGAAAACAGCAGATTGGGATTGTTCTGCGGCAGCGCGATGGAGACCTCTCCGCTCACGCTGTCCACCAGATTGCCCGCCTCGTTCAGGATCTTCCCGTCCAGAACGCTCAGCAGATTGAAAACCGGGATGGAATCGACGTGCGCGTCGGTGATGGTCTGGATATCATAGGCCGCGATCTCGTTGGAGGAAAGCATCCCGT
The DNA here is from genome assembly GCA_000436735.1 of Firmicutes bacterium CAG:170. Taxonomy (GTDB): domain Bacteria; phylum Bacillota; class Clostridia; order Oscillospirales; family Oscillospiraceae; genus CAG-170. The sequence goes on along the minus strand of FR887209.1, from coordinate 37,269 downwards.
AAAGTCCGCCGTCGTCGGTCGTGACCGGGAGCGAGGCGCTGCTGCGGATGGCGCGGATAGCGTCCCACGCGCGGCTGACTGTCACGGCCCCGCTGAGCGCGGGCGGCGTATCATAGTCGAGGTCGCAGACCTGCGTGCGCATCGTCTGGATGTGGACCGGCGGCTGGAAACCAAAGCGGTCCAGAATGAGATTCGTTTCATCGCTGACATGCCCGAGGCGTGCCGCGACGAATTCGCGGTCGCCCAGCGCGTTGCGAAGCGCGGCATAGGCGATGGCCGACACGATGGAATCCGTGTCCGGGTTGCGGTGGCCGGTGACATAAATGGGATCCATGACAGTCTCCTTTCTGCGTCATTCCGCCTTCGGGAATTCGATGCCGCGGTATTTCATCATAAAACGGACGGGATAATAGCGGTCGAGATAATATTTGCTGAACCATTCATACGTCGCGTCCGGCAGATGCTGAAGCTCCGGGGCCTCGCAGCGGAACAGCTCGAAGGTCTTTTGATCTCCGGCCAGCAGCGCCGCCAGCAGCTCCATCCGCTCCTCACCGCACAGCCGCTCCAGACAGGCGTCCATGATCCGGGCGCACGCGCCCTCCTCCACCGGAGCCAGCAGCTCCTTGTTGCCGAGCCACGCCAGAAAATCGTCCATGTCGAGGATGGTGCGCGCGGCGGCATGGGAAAGCGTCCGGAACGCCTCGGCGTCGCGGCGCTTCAGCACGTCGATCAGATAGAGCAGCAGGTCGTCCTCGAGACAGACGCTGTCGAGGAACACCTCGTAGATATCGCGGATCTCGCTCCTGACCGGCTCCTCCGGCGCTTCCTGCGGTGTCTCCGCCGCCTCGGGCGCGGCATTCTGCTGCGCGGTAAGCTGGCTGAGCGCCTGCGTCAGCTGCGAGGGGTCGAAGTGCTCGTATTCCGCCTCCGGGATCTCGATTCCGCTTGCCTCGGCGCACCTTCGCACAAAGGCCGGAATGCCCATCGCCTGGATCTGGGATTGCAGCTCCACCGCGCGGCGCATATCGTCCGTCTGCGTCAGCGTGATCCCGTCCGGGAGCGGACGGGCGCCCTCACAGATCTCCGCGACAAATTGCAGATAGTATTGTAAAAGCGTCATAACCTGTCTCCTGCCTGTTATTTTCCTGTTTCTGCTTTCAGTCTATCATTCTTTTCCCGGAAAGTCAAAAAGAAACAGCGGAAGCCGCATTCCCGCTTCCGCCGTTCGAGCGCGTCGAAGAAACAATGACACGCTCAGTTCCGGCGGCGCAAAAGCGCCGCCGGAGCTTTCTTCTGTTTATTCGCCGCCCATGCAGCACACGAGCGTGAGCCCGTGCTCGCTGGAAACAGTGCATTTTCCCGCGGCAGCCGCCGGAAGGAAGAAGTAATCGCCCATGTGAAGCTCCCGGCGCTCACCGTCCGCCTCCACGCAGCCCTCGCCTGCCGCGCATACCCAGACGGAGGCAGGCTGATCCAGCGTGAAGCTGCCCTTTTCGAGCAGATAGCGCCGCATGGAGAAGCAGGGCGTATCCGCCTCGCCGATCAGCGTTTCGACCTTCAAGCCGCCGTTCTCGTAGAAAATGGCAGGCTTTTTTCTTCCCTGCTCCACGGCGCTCTCGCCGTAGAGATCGAAGCGGAAGCAGTCCAGCGCCGTGTCCTTGTCCAGGCCCAGATACATCTCCTGATCGTTCAGGTGATACTCCCCGCACCAGTGCTCCGGCTGGATGGTGAAATCCGTCGGCTCCTGCACCTCCAGAATGAGGCAGCCCGCGCCGATGGCGCGGATATCCGGATAGCACGCAAAAAGCGCCTCGACCGCCTGCATGACCGTCGCGCGGATGGCCAGCGGGTCCTGTATTCTCTCCCATGGCGCGCAGCCGGTCAGGAAGCCGCCGTTCGGCAGCGTCAGCGAATCCAGCTCCGCGCCGTTTTCCAGCACGACCGCGCTGATCGTGGTCGTGCCGATATCGAGTCCCAGTGTTTTCATTTTGATTCCTCAGCAGCTGGTCGAGCCGGGGTCCAGACGCTCGATGATGTCCTTCTGGATCGCGGGGCTCAGATCCAGGAAATTGACGAAAGTCCCGTGGATCCGCATGATATACACGCCGCTGGGCGCATATTTTTTCGGGTCGGCCAGCACCTTCCGCAGCGTTTCCGCCGTCGTAACGTTTACATAGAGATAGAACGGCGCGCGGTGCGGGTTGCCCGGATTGAAGAACAGCGGCCGGAGCACGCGCTCATAGAACTGGACGCCCTTTTCCTCATAGCTCTCCGCTGTGAAATACTTCGGATCGACGCCGAAATGCGACGCGCATCCGCCGTTCATCCGGCAGAAGGGCAGCTGCATCGTGGACAGCGTCCGGAAGCCGAGGCCGGAGTTGGCCCGGCTGAACAGCGGGTCGATGCCGTAGCCCAGCATCTCCCGGCTGCCGCGTCCGTCCGGCGTCGCGCCGACCCAGTAGCCGTAGAGCAGATGCGTGGACGGCGAGCTCCAGTCGGGACGGAAGGGATTGCCCAGATAGTTTTTAAGGTCCTCTACCATTTCCGATACACGCTCTGCGATCTCCGCAGCCTCCTGATCGACCTCCGGCGTGTTGTTGCCGTACTTCGGGCAGGCGCGCAGATACGCGCGCAGCTCCTCATAGCCCTCAAAGCCGCAGCCGCAGGCGTCGATCAGCTTCTGTGCGTCCTCCGGACGTTCCTTCATCAGATGGTCGATCGCCACAAACGAATCCGCCACAACGGACAGGCCGTGGATCAGGCAGCCGCTTCCGTTATATTTGGTTCCCTGCTCCGTGGTGTCGCGGACGTCCACTGCCGTTTCCAGTCCGCCCTCAAAGCAGCTCAGAAACGGGACGGGCAGCAGCGAGATGGCCTTGGACGCGCCGTTTGCAGCGTCGCGCATCTTCTCCGCAAAGTATTGCAGATTTTCATAGAAGATCGGCCGGATGTTGCGGAGCAGATATTCCGCGTCATAGTGCTTCTGCGGGCCGATCTCTTTGCCGGTCAGCGTAGAAACGCCGCCGCTGAGCGTCAGCTCCAGCACCTTTCCCATGTTGAGCCAGCTGTTTGTCGTATTGGCATTGTCCTTGCCCATGATGAGCGGCTCCTGGCAGCCCGCCACGGAGTAGTCGGGCAGATCCTGCTCGTCCACGCCATGCTCACGCAGCGTCTCAAACAGCGAGTCGTCGTTGAAGAGCGACGGCGTCAGGCAGCCAGGCGTAAAGAAGAATCGTCCAAGCTCCTCATAAAGCCGCTGCGGCGTCCGGCTGTGCAGCTTTACCGAGAGGATGGGCTGCGGCAGGTTCATGTCATAATAGGCGTCGAGGATGGCGTAGCTCATGAGGTTGGTCAGGTCATTGCCCTGCGTATCCTTGCCGCTGAGCAGGACGTTCTGGGAGATCGCCCAGCTCCGCTCACCGACGTTGAAGAACACGAGGAAATGCTTGAACAGCGCCGCTGCCTCCTCGCGGGAGAGTCCCTCCATCGCGCGGTACGGCTCAAAAATACGGTCGGCGTTGCCGACAGAGAAGGCGAACGGATTCGGCGCCTGCTCCAGACACATGACCTGCCACAGAAGCACATAGGACTGCATCGCCTCGAGCAGCGACTCTGCGCCATACTCCGGCACGCGCCGGAGCGTCCGCTCCATCAGTTCAAGCTCCGCTTTTCTTGCCTCGTCCGCCGTCTGCTGCTGCGTATGCGTGAGCGCGGCGTAGCGCTGCGCCAGACGGATTGCGCAGTTCAGGCTGCGCTTCATCGCCGTCAAGTTTTCCGTATGCTTGCGGTCAAGCCCGCCTTTTTCCAGCTTTTTGTCGATCTCTTCGATCAGCGCGCGCACGCCGTGCCTCAGCGCGGGGCGGAAGTCCGGGATCATGTGGCCGGTGACCTGCTCGACGAAGAACGCGACCTCGTCCGTGTACTCTCCGAACTCCTGATACACGGCGGACAGAGCGCGGACGTTTTCACTCGCGGCGGCATGGCTGCGCATGGCCGCGCTTTCTGCCAAATTCTACGCGCTGCTCGGCATCCGGGAATCCCGTCGCATCACCTGCGACTACCGCATGACGCGGGCGGATTTCATCGCACGCCGCCATCACCCGGATGATATCGGCGCTTTCAGCTATCCCATCGACATTCACGAGAGTGAGCCGACCAAAGAGGCCAATGAACGCTTCGAGAAGGATCTGAACACAATGGTCTACGCTCCGGGCGAGCATTACGGCATTCCCTACCGCGCCCTGACGCCGGTCGGGCTGAAAAACGTTCTCGTCGCGGGCCGCAGCATCTGTACCGACCGCTCCATGCTCTCCTCCATCCGGGTCATGCCCTGCTGCTTCATCACCGGGCAGGCGATCGGCATGGCTGCGCATGGCGCCGGAGGATGTCCACAGCCTTGACGTTCCGGCGCTTCAGGCGCGTCTTCTGGCCATCGGCGCGGTTTTGTATCCGGAGGGCACAGAAACCAGAAAGGAAGAACACGAATGAAAGGCAAGCGATCTGTTTTCATTACCGAGCCGTATCTGCTCTCGCTGCATCCTGACCGTGAAATGCACGTCGTCTGGATCCAGCGGCAGGAGGCGTCCGGCGTCGTGCATTTCAGCGAGACGCCCGCGCTTGGCCAGTCCGTGACCGCCGAATGCTATCCGCTGAACGGCCTGCGCTATCCGGCAGAGGGCGGCTACGACACCGCCTCGCCGGAGCGTAACCCGCCCGTGCAGCTCTGGCAGTGCATCGCCGTGATCCGCGGCCTCCGGCCCGGCCAGCGCATCTTCTATCGCTGCGGCTGTCTGGACGAAGAGACGGAGATCTATGATTTTCACGCCGCGCCGCCTTCCGGCGCACCGTTCCGCATCGCGCAGATCAGCGATCTTCAAGGCTATCTTCCCTGCGACGAGAGCGTCCTGCACATCGGCCGCCAGCAGCCCGATCTGCTTCTCTACTCTGGCGACGCCGCCTTTTTCAGCTGGCGCGCCGATCAGTGGTTCGATCTGGATGCGGACTGGCAGGAGCCGGACGCCGCAAAGCGGGCCTTCTTTCCCTGTATGCAGCAGCAAAACGGCGCAAGGCTCATGCAGTACTGCCCCACCTTCTTCTGCCCCGGCAACCACGAGGTCGATGATTTCCGCGTCGGAACAGACCCCGTCTTTACTCGGAACGCGGATAACTGGCATTTCTCCATCTTCATGCAGATCTTCCGCCCGCTCTACCCAAAGGCAGACTATTCGCTCTCGGGAAAGCGCTGGTATTCCGCCGACTACGGCGATCTGCACCTCGTCTCGCTCAGCATCCAGCGCTGGGCGCTCTGGGGCGCCTATGAGGTGCCGGGCTGGCGGCTGGTCGATTCCATTTCGCCGGACAGCCCGCAGATCCGGTGGCTGACGGACGACCTCGCCGCGTGCAGATCGAAGTATCGCTGGGTGATCCAGCACTGGCACATTCTCAACAAGGGCACGGACGTGCAGCCGAACCTCTGCCAGCCGCAGCTTGCAGAGGACGGCTCGGTCTCCTATCCCGACGACGACGGCAGTGCCCTGATGGCGCTTTACAGCCGCTTCGGCGTCAACGCCGTCACCTTCGGCCACAGCCACGTCTACGAACGGTATTATTACCATGGCTGCCATTACATCGAGGCCGCCTATCTCGGCGTCTGCTGCCGTGAGCGCAACGCACCGCTGCACCCGTCCAGGCTTCAGCCGCTGGTCGAGGACAATTCGCGGCAGTCCTTCCTGATCGTGGACTGCGATGAAAGCGGCCTCCATGCGCGCGGCTTCTATTCCGCCGAAGCGCCCATTCTGTTCGATGAATACCAGATCGCGGACGCCGACGGCAAGACCGTCGCGCCCGCACTGTAACGCGCATCGGTTCCCGTAAATATAGAGCGCAGACAGGCCGCGAGATGCGTCCTGTCTGCGCTTTTTTACAAGGACAGCCGGGCCTTTCGGCCCGGCTGCGATTTTTATTTTCCTCCAAGGCTCGTTCGGACGAGCGCGCGGCGAAGCTTGGCCTCCGCCAGCTGGAGCTGTGCGGCGGAAAGGTGCTCCTTGTCCTTGAGCGTCTCCTGCGCGCGGGCCAGCGCGTCCTGCGCGCGGGCCTGGTCGATATCCTCGGCCCACTCAAAGGTCGTGGCAATGAGCTTGCATTCGCCGTTCGTCATGGCCAGCATCCCGCCGATGCAGGCGGCTCTGCGTGTGCGCTCCTCCGTTCTCACGGTGGCGACGCCCATGCCAAGCGGCGTAACGTAATTGATATGCCTCGGCAGGATGGTGACGCCGCCGTTCGGCGTCCGCACGTCGAGGCTGAGCGCCTCGCCGTCAAAGAACAGTCCGTCCGGCGTCACGATCTGCAAATGGAAGCTGCTCATACCTTCTCACCCTTCGCCTTGGCGACCACGTCGTCAATGGAGCCTGCAAACAGGAACGCCGATTCGGGGATATCGTCGTGCTTGCCCTCGACGATCTCGCGGAAGCCGCGGATGGTCTCCTTAAGCGGCACATACTTGCCCTCGAAGCCGGTGAACTGCTCCGCGACATGGAACGGCTGCGACAGGAAGCGCTGCACCTTTCTGGCGCGGCTGACGGCAAGCTTGTCCGCCTCGGACAACTCGTCCATGCCCATGATGGCGATGATATCCTGAAGCTCCTTATAGCGCTGGAGCAGCTGAATGACGCTCCGCGCCACATCATAGTGCTCCTGCCCGACGATCTCCGGCGCAAGGATACGCGAGGTGGAGTCGAGCGGATCGACGGCAGGATAGATACCGAGCGAGGCGATGCCGCGGTCAAGGACCGTCGTCGCGTCGAGGTGGGCAAACGTCGTTGCGGGCGCAGGGTCGGTCAGGTCGTCCGCAGGGACATAGACCGCCTGCACGGACGTGATCGAGCCGTTCTTTGTGGAGGTGATGCGCTCCTGAAGCGCGCCCATTTCGGTGGCTAGCGTTGGCTGGTAGCCGACGGCGGACGGCATACGTCCAAGCAGTGCCGAGACCTCGGAGCCTGCCTGCGTGAAGCGGAAGATGTTGTCGATGAAGAGCAGCACGTCCTGATGCTTGACGTCGCGGAAATACTCCGCCATCGTCAGACCGGACAAGCCCACGCGCATACGCGCTCCGGGCGGCTCGTTCATCTGGCCGTAGACCAGCGCGGTCTTTTCCAGAACGCCGGATTCCTTCATTTCGTAGTAAAGGTCGTTGCCCTCACGGGTACGCTCGCCGACGCCGGTAAAGACGGAATAGCCATTGTGCTCCGTGGCGATGTTGTAGATCAGCTCCTGAATGAGCACGGTCTTACCGACGCCCGCGCCGCCGAACAGGCCGATCTTACCGCCCTTTGCATACGGGCAGATCAGATCGACGACCTTGATGCCGGTCTCGAGGATCTCGGTCGTGGTCTCCTGCTCCTCATACGAGGGCGCTTCGCGGTGGATAGGCCAGCGGGCCTCCACATTTTTCGGCATGGGCTGGTCGTCGATCGGCTCACCGAGCAGATTGAAGATACGGCCAAGGCAGCCCTCGCCGACCGGGACGGTGATGGACGCGTCGGTATCGACGGCCTTTGCGCCGCGCTGGAGGCCGTCGGTAGAGCTCATGGCAATGCAGCGCACGACGTTGTCGCCGATCTCCTGCGCGACCTCCGCAACGAGCTTCTTGCCGTTCAGCTCCAGCTCGATGGCGTTTAACAGATTGGGCAGCTGACCGTCCTCAAAGCGGATATCGAGAACAGGGCCGATGACCTGAACGACGGATCCGATGTGTTGATTCATGGGACTGCCTCCTTTCACGAAGATTCAGCGCCGGCAACGATCTCGGTGATCTCCTGCGTGATCGCGCCCTGACGGGCACGGTTATACTTGAGGCTCAGATCATCGATCATATCTTCGGCGTTCTTGGTGGCGGAATCCATGGCCATGCGGCGGGCCGCCTGCTCGGAAGCGACGGACTCGCAGAGCGCGCCGTAGAGGATACCGCCGAGGTATTCCGGCACGATCGCGTCAAAGACCGCCAGCGGGCCGGATTCATAGAGAACGAATTTTTTCGGGGTGCGGTCCTTGTGCTCGGAAATGCGAACCGGCAGCAGCTCCAGCTCGCTCGGGAGCTGGGCCAGGACGGACGCAAAATGCGTATAGATCAGCTGCACCTGCGTGAACTCACCGGCCACAAAGCGCCTGCAGAGAAGCTTTGCCGCCGAGAAGCAGTCACCGACGGAGACCTCGCCCGCGACGGCATAGCCGTCGGTCAGGATCTCCGCGCCGTGCTGGCGGAAGAAGTCCAGTGCCTTCTTGCCGATGGGCAGAACGGCGGACTCGCACTCCTGCATTTTGTTCCACGCAAGCTTGAGCACATTGGAGTTGTAGCCGCCGGCAAGACCGCGGTCGCCGGCAATGACGATGAAGAGCGTCTTGCCCTCTTTTTTCGTCAGGTACGGCGAGACGAAGTCCATCGTGGAGTCCGCGATGTCGTTCATCGTCGCATAAAGCGTCTCAAAATAGGGGCGGCTGGAAACGGCACGATCCTGCGCGCCGCGGAGCTTGGACGCCGCGACCATTTCCATGGCCTTGGTGATCTGCTTGGTGGATTCCATGCTCCGGATGCGGGATTTGATGTCTTTCATGGATACGCCGGCCATGTGCGCGCCTCCTTTCTCAGCCTTCCGGGACGAACACTGCGGCGTAATCCGTCAGAGCCTGCTTCAAGGCCGCCTCATGCTCGGCGGAAAGCTGGCCCGTGGTGCGGATACCCTGAAGCACGTCAAAGGCGTTCTTGTCGAGGTAGGGATACAATCCGCGCTCGTAGGCCCGGATATCCTTGACTGCGATGTCCTTCAGATATCCGTTGGTGACGGCGTAGAGGATGCACACCTGATGCGCCACATCGACGGGCGCGTTGCGATCCTGCTTGAGAACCTCCACGATGCGTTCGCCCTGATCGAGGCGGTCGCGCGTGTCCTTATCGAGGTCGGAGCCGAACTGCGCAAAGCTTTGCAGCTCACGGTACTGCGAGTAGAGCAGCTTCAGGTTGCCCGCGACCTTTTTCATGGCCTTGATCTGTGCGCTGCCGCCGACACGGGAGACGGAGATGCCAGGGTTGACCGCCGGCATGACGCCTGAGTGGAACAGCTCCGTTTCGAGGAAGATCTGGCCGTCAGTGATGGAAATGACGTTTGTGGGAATGTAGGCGGAAACATCGCCCGCCTGCGTTTCGATGATCGGCAGGGCCGTCAACGAGCCGCCGCCGTACTCCGGAGCCATTCGCGCCGCGCGTTCGAGCAGTCTCGAGTGCAGGTAGAAAACGTCGCCGGGGTACGCCTCACGTCCGGGCGGTCTGCGGATCAGCAGCGACAGGGCACGGTACGCGACGGCGTGCTTGCTGAGGTCGTCGTAGATGACCAGCACGTCCTTGCCCTGCTTCATGAAATACTCGCCCATCGTGCAGCCGGAGTAAGGCGCGATGTACTGAAGCGGAGCCAGCTCCGAGGCCGTCGCGGAAACGACGATGGTGTAGTCCATCGCGCCCGCGCTTTCCAGCGTGGAGACGAGCTGCGCGACCGTCGAGCGCTTCTGGCCGATGGCGACGTAGATGCAGATGACGTCCTTGCCCTTCTGATTGATGATGGTATCGGTGGCAATGGCCGTTTTGCCGGTCTGGCGGTCGCCGATAATCAGCTCACGCTGGCCGCGGCCAATGGGGATCATGGAGTCGATGGCCTTGATGCCGGTCTGGAGCGGCACCGAGACGCTCTTTCTCTGGATGATGCCGGGCGCCGGGGACTCGATCGCGGCGTATTCCTTCGCCTCGATGGGGCCTTTGGCGTCGATGGGCTGGCCCAGCGCGTCTACAACGCGGCCGATCAGCGCCTTGCCGACCGGGACGGAGACGACCTTGCCGGTGCGCTTGACGACGTCGCCCTCGCGGATGCCGTCGTCGCTGCCCAGCATGACAATGGAAACGGAGTTTTCCTCCAGATTCTGCGCCATGCCATACGAGCCGTTGGAGAATTCCACCAGCTCACCGGCCATACAGCTGTCCAGTCCGGCCGCGCGGGCGATGCCGTCGCCGATCAGAATGACCGTGCCGGTTTCGGACTGGTTGATTTTTGTTTCATAATGCTTGATCTGACTGCGGATGATTTTTGAAATTTCTTCCGGTCTGAGTTCCATTCATTCACCAGCTTTCGGTTGATGCGGGATCTCTCTGTCCGGCGCAGGCCGGTCAGAGGCTCTTTCAAATAACAGTATTCCGAAGGATCCGCTGGATCTCTTCGAGGTGATAGGCGACCGTGCCGTCCAGCTGCCGGTCGGGCAGCTCCAGCCGGACACCGCCGAGAATACTCTCCTCCACGCGCGAGGTCAGCTCGACCGTCTTTCCGGTCAGTGACTCGATGCGGGCGCGAAGCTTCTCCTGAAGCTCCGGCTTCATCGGGACGGCCGTGACCGCACAGACCTCCATGATGCCGTGATCTGCATGATGGCGGCGGCGGTATTCGCGCGCGCAGCCGGGAAGCTCCCGCAGCGTGCCGTTGTCGCACAGCAGCTTCATAAAGCTCAGCACATACGGATGCACCGCCGCGCCGAACGCCTCCTCCAGAAGCCCGCGCCGTTCCTCCTTGGGGATGGACGGCGTACAGAGCAGGCGCATATAGTCGGGATTCGCGTCAAAAACGGTCATGACGCCGCTCACATCCTGCAAGATCGCGTCGTCGAGCTGTTCGCTCCTTG
>FR887209.1:22068-26498 GCA_000436735.1 Firmicutes bacterium CAG:170 | reverse complement strand
TTTGGCTGTGCGCGTCATGATGCATCCCCCAGCTCCTCGATGAACTGCTCGATGAGCTGTTCATGGTCGGCGGCGTCGATCTCCTTGCGGACGACCTTGGACGCAAGATCGACGGCGAGAACGGAGATTTCGCTCTTCATTTCGTTTGCAGCCTGCTTTTTCTCCTGCGCAATGTCCTTCTCGGCCTTTTCACGGATCGCGGCGGCCTCCTCCTTCGCGTCGGAGATCAGCGCCTCGCTCTGCTCGCGCGCATTCTTCATGGCGCGGGTCGTGATGGCGTCGGCTTCCTCCTTCGCGGTCAGAAGATGCTGCTCATAGCTGGTCTTGGCGTTCGCAGCGTCCTCGCGGGCCTTCTCGGCCTCGTCATAAACGCCGTCCACCTCGGCCTGCCGCTTGGCAATGATCTCCTTGATGGGCTTGAAAAGGAATTTCTTGAACAGGAATATCTGGAGCAGCAGATTGCAGATCTGCGCAATGGTCGTCCACGGCGCAAGCTCCACGAGGGACTGAAAATCCATGCTGCAGTCCTCCTTCCGATTGGGTTAGATATGCGCTTACAGAAGCTTCGTGAACAGGCCCGGTGCAACGAAGATCAGAAGCAGACCGATGACGAAGCCGTAAATACCGGTCGTCTCCGCGCAGGCGATGCCAAGGAACATGGTCGAAGTGAGTTCGCCCTTCATTTCCGGCTGACGGGACATAGCCTCGATTGCCTTACCGGCAATGTAGCCTTCGCCGATGCCGGGGCCGAAGCCGGAGATCATCGCAATGCCGGCGCCGATGGCGCAGCCCATGAGAATCAAAGCCTTTGCAAGTTCCATGTGTTTTTTCCTCCTGTGAAATACGTTTTGATTTACCTTTTTTACATTTATTTTCTTATTCCGTAGCCGATTTGATGAAGATCATCGTCAGCATGCAGAATATAAATGCCTGCATCGCGCTGGAGAACCAGTCGAAGTAGAGCGACAGCACCGCCGGAATGCCGCCGGCCAGAAACGGGATATTCCGCCGGAATGCCGACGGCCAGAAACGGGATATTCCCGAGCAGCGTCCCGAGGAAGCCCGGGAGCCAGCCGAAGAGCGCATGGTTTGCGAGGATCAGCGCCGCGTAGACCAGCGAGCTGATGACCATGCCGGAGAGGACGTTTCCGAAATGACGGAAGGACATCGAGATCGGCTTGAATACCTCGCCGAGGAGGTTGAACGGCGCCATCACGAACACCGGCTCGCAGAAGCCCTTGAGGTAACCGAAGAAGCCGTTGGTCTTGATCTTATAATAGGTAATGAGGATGAAAACGATCAGCGCCCATCCCAGCAGCACCGACACGTCCGCCGTCGGCGCCCAGAAGCCCAGAAGCGAGGCAAGGCTCGAGCCGAGCGACAGCGCAAAGATCGCGGAGATGAACGGCACCATCTGCATCCACTGCTCGCCCATGTTGCTGCGGACGAAATTCTCAGCGACCATGACGATCTTCTCCGCGACAGCCTGCCGCTTGGAGATGTTCCGCACCTTCAGATCATGTGTCAGCCAGATACACAGCAGATTGATCACAAGCATGGCGCCCCAGGTAACGGTCATGCTGGCCGTTATGGGGATCCCGCCAAGGATCGGAATGGTGAAATACACCGGAGCACCGTGGATATCAACATTCATTCAAATCATTCCCCCTTTTCCCCGGACTGCTTCGCCGCGCGCTTTGCCCGCGCGGTGACGATGGAGCGGCGCAGCATCAGCACCGGCTGCGGCACCAGAAACGGAACCAGCGCGGCGACATAATGGAAGCACGGTGCGACGACGCCCACCACAACGGCGGCGACCATCAGCAGCATCCGCGCAAAATAGGACGAACGCAGGCGCTTCTGCGCCAGAGCCTTTTCCTCGCCCTCGCTGTCGGCCACCTTCTGGACGCGCAGCGCCAGCAGGAAGATGCTCAGCCACGCGAACACGCTGCCCCAGAGCGCGCCAAGCGGCACTGTATAATCAAATTTGTTCAGAAGCGCAAACACCGCGCAGATCAGCGCGTCACCGATGAGAAGTCCTCCGGCGACGAATCGAAGCTCCGTGCGGATCGATGGCTCAAGCTTCATAATCCACCTCGATCAGATATGTTCGTTGAAGGAGGCGCCTTTTTTTGCGCTTCCCTCGTCCTTTTTCATCAGAAGCCGCTGCACGGTGCTCCATGTGCTCACGGCCGCCGTCACAAGCCCGATCAGGATCGCCGCGACCATGGCCCACATGCCCCAGCCGAGCTTTGTCTGCGCAAGATGCGCAAGCCAGATCAGCACGAGCGGCGGCGTGATCATGCCGAAGCCAAGCTGGCCGACCAGCGCAATGCCCTGCATGATCTGATTCAGAGATTTCATGAAACGCCTCCCGTCAGCCGCCGGATGTAAAAAACCCAACGGAGCAATAGTATCATAAAAATGCAAGCTTTACAATACACAAATCTGTAAAAGTGTCTGTTTTCCTGTCGGAAAAAGCGGGTGGAAAAGCGTATGGTTCTATGGTAAAATAAAAGAGGAAACAGGATTTCCGCCATATTCCACAAATGTAATTATGCGGAGCATTCCGAAAAATATCCATCTGCGGAGGCGAAATGGCATGGAGGAAAGCTTCAGCGGCTACTGCCGCGCCATCGACGCCGCCCGGCTCGTTTTGTGCGAGGAATCCGGCGGCGAATGGGACATCGACTGCAACTTTGAAAACTGCGACTATGCGCACAGCTGCCCGATCGGGCGGCAGATCGCCGCGCTTCTGGAACGGGAAGGAGGAACACCCGCATGACGCTGGAGGAAAAGCTTGTCCAGCGCCTGCGCCAGCAGGCACAGAGTGCCGCCGCACTCGGGATCCCGGAGCCGAAGCGGCTTTTTCAGGCTGCGGAGCGCTTTGGCGCCGCGGAGGCACTGTCCGGCCTTTTCAGCCGGGGACGTCTGTCGGACTGCTTCGACGCGCTGGCTGACGCAGGACATCTGGAGCTTTCGCCGGAGGCGCTGGTCGTCTCGAAGGAATTCGGCCCGCTCTTTTCCGACGAGGAGGCCGACTTCTGCCTGCAGGCCCTGCTTCAGGCAGGCTTCTACGGATAAAAGCAGCGCCGTACACGGATGTGTACGGCGCTCGGTCTGTCAAAAACCTCGTAGAGTTCCGCCGCGCACGGCGGAATAAATTTTGATTCGTTTTGTCCGGGAGCGTGTATCTCGGGCAAAGCACTTTACGTCCTGCAAGTGTGGAATTTGTGTGCCTGCGGCACACAAATTATGCGCGCAGCAGGATGCAAGCCCCTTCAAACGGGAAACCAACAAAGTGTTTCCCGTTTGAGAGCATGTCAAAAACACTTTTTTGACATGCTCAGCGCCGTACACTTCCGTGTACGGCGCTGTCTTTCTATTTATTGGAGTGCCTGATCCATCAGCGTCACGTCCACGTCATAATAGTGTCCGTCACGGTAGATGGTCAGCGTCAGCTGATCTCCGGCGGAATACTGATTCTTGATGGTATTCAGCTCATCGATCGTGGAGACGGCCGTTCCGTTGACGGCGGTCAGAATATCATTCTGACGGATGCCCTTGAGGTAGGCGTCGCTCGTTTCGGAAACATAGGTGATATAAATGCCCTTCGGCAGGCGGTAATAGAGCCGCGCGTATTCCGGCATGGATTCGCCGTTGAGTCCGATGGCCGGACGTCCGGCGACATAGCCGTTTTCGATCAGCTCGTCAATGATCGGCTTGGCGACCGAGACCGGGATCGCAAAGCCGAGTCCCTCGACGGAGGCATCGGAATAGTAGGAGCTCATTTTCATCGTATTGATCCCGATGACCTGCCCGTAGCAGTTGATGAGCGGCCCGCCTGAGTTGCCGTTGTTCAGCGCGGCGTTGGTCTGGATCAGGGTCATTTTCCGATCCTCGACCGTGAGGTCGCGGTTGATGGCGGAGACGATGCCGTTGGTCATGGTGCCGCGCAGCTGGATGCCGAGCGGATCGCCGATAGCGACGACCGAATCGCCCACGCGAAGTGCGTCTGAATCGCCGAACTCCGCTGCCGTCAGGCCCTCTGCCTCGATCTTCAAAACGGCCAGATCGCTGATGGCGTCGCTTCCGATCAGCTCCGCTGTGTACTGCGTATCGTCATAGGTCAGCACCGCCAGCTGATACGCGCCCTCGATCACATGATGGTTGGTGATGATATAGCCGTTTTCCGACATGATGATGCCAGTGCCGGTCGCCGTCCCGCTCCTGAGCGTGCTGACGATGGATACGACGCTGGGATTCATCTTCTGGTAGATCTCCTGGAGGCTCAGCGCGTCCTTCTCCTCACTCACGACGGTCTCCGCACCCTGCTGCGGGGGCTGCACATTCAGCACCTCCGCGGCCTTCTGCGTCTTGTCCTCGTCAGCCGCCTGCACCGGATCGTCCTCGGACGGCGTCGCCGCCTC
>FR887209.1:12340-22063 GCA_000436735.1 Firmicutes bacterium CAG:170 | reverse complement strand
GTCCTCGGACGGCGTCGCCGCCTCCGCGGGCGTTTCCGACGGCGCTTCCGCCTCCGGCTGCGCTTCCGTATCGCCGGACTGCACCTGTGTTTCCTGCCGCAGGCCCTTCGGCTGAACGGAGAGGTAGAAGCCGTGGGCGCCGCGCTCCAGATGAATATCCAGCGCCTGCGCCATCCGCGCGACGCCGAGCGCCGTGCAGCCCAGCAGCAGCACGATCAGAATGATCGCCACAACGTTGTTGTGCTTCTTCGAGCGCCTCGGCCTTCCCATCGGCGTGCAGCGGCGCTGTCGGTAATACTCCTGCGCCGGGTCCTGCTGCGGATATGTGGAACTGTCATCATAAAGGCCGGAACGGTCGTTATCCTCAAAGCTCATTATGACACCTTCTTTGCATCTGTCATTTTCCCCTTTGGAGCGCTTTTCGCTCCGTATATGCTACAGTATACCCGCCATTCCGGCGGGAATGTTGAATATTTCGTAAATTCCGTGCTCAGTGCGCCGCCGGGATCGTGAATTCGAAGGAGGTCAGCCCGTTCTGGCTGGTCGCCCAGATATCGCCGCCGTGCGCGCCGACGATGGCCTTTGCGATATACAGCCCGAGGCCCCAGCCATCGCGGTCTGCCGAGCGGCTCTTATCCGCCTTGTGGAAGCGGTCGAACAGCAGCGGCAGCTCCTCCGGGTCGATGGTCGGGCCGGTGTTCTGCACCGCGACATGCGCCTTCGCGCCGTCGGGATACAGCCGCAGCGTCAGCTGTCCGCCCTCCGGGCAGAACTTGATGGCGTTGTCCACCAGATTGTAGACGACCTGTGTGATCGAATCGCGCTCCGCTCTTGTCCAGAGCGCCCGATCCGGCAGATCCACATTGACCTGAAGCTTCTTGGCGTTGATCTTCTGCTCGAACGCAATGAGCACGTCACCCAGCACGTCGCTGAGGTCGAAGCGGATCTTGCGCGACTCGTCCACGCCCTGCGCCTGAAGCCGGGAGATGTCCAGCATATTGCGGACAAGCCGCGACAGCCTGCGCACCTCGCTGGAAACGATCTGCATATAATGCTTCTGCTTTTCGGGCGGGATCGTCCCGTCGAGCATTCCGTCGATATAACCGCCGATCGTCGTCATCGGCGTTTTCAGCTCGTGGGAGACGTTCGCAACAAACTCCTGACGGCGCTGCTCCGATTTTTCAAGGCTCACCGCCATCGAATTGAACGCCTGCGCAAGGTCGGCAATCTCCTCGGTGCTCTTCGCCGAGACCTGTACGCGCGTGCCGAGGTCTCCGTGGCCGAACCTCCGGGCCGCCTCCGCCATCTGGTGCAGCGGGCGGACCTGCGAACGCGAAAGGAACGAGGTCGCGATCAGCGCCAGCACCAGCACGAAGATGGCCGCGTAGACGAACAGCACCGTGCTGCGCGACATGAACGAGGAGACCTGCCGCATCGGCGCGGACACGACGACGAAGCCGATCAGCTCGTCGGTAGAGTCGGAAACGATGGTCGAACCGGCGACGTAGCGCTTCTCGCTTGCGTAGATGTTCTGAAGAATGCCCGACTGAAACGCCCGACCGCCTTCGCGCACCTGATCGCAGAATTCCACGTCCAGATGCTGTCCGATGTGGCCGCAGGTGAACTGCTCGCACGAGCACAGCAGCACCCGGCCGTTTTCGTCGCAGATCAGTGCCTCCGCGTCGCCGATCCGGGAGATGAACGAAAGGCTCATCAGGAAGCCCCAGTTGTCCTCCAGTTCGCCTGCGGAGTTATACGCCCGGGCGAGATTCGCCACGGCGTCCGCGTCCGCAAGCAGCGTCTGTTCCTTTTCATCCTCCACATACGAGCGCATCAGGAACCAGAAGGATACGCCGGTCACGAGCATACAGACCAGCAGCAGCCCGGCGATCAGCGCATACTGCCGGCTGAACGTTGTTTTCATGCTTACACGACCTCGAATTTATAGCCGACGCCCCAGACGGTTTTCAGCGACCACTGCGTGGAAACGCCCTCGAGCTTTTCCCGCAGGCGCTTGATGTGAACGTCCACCGTGCGGCTGTCGCCGAAATAATCAAAGCCCCACACCTCGTCGAGCAGCTGATTGCGGGTATAGACGCGGTTGGGAGACGATGCCAGATGGTACAGAAGCTCCATCTCCTTCGGCGGCGTTTCCACGCGCTTGCCGTCCACGATCAGCTCAAAGGCATCCAGATCGATGATGAGCTTGTCGAACACCAGACGGCGCTTTTTCTCCTTGCTGCCCTCGCCCTCCGACGTGCGGCGCAGGACGGCTTCGACGCGGGCAAGGACCTCCTTCATTTCAAAGGGCTTCGTGATGTAGTCGTCGGCACCCTGCTTGAGGCCGGTGACCTTATCGGTCGTCTCGCCCTTCGCCGTGAGCATGATGACCGGTGTCTTGGAGTCCTGCCGGATGGTGCGCAGAACGCCCCAGCCGTCCATCACCGGCAGCATGATATCGAGCAGCACCAGGTCCGGCTGGAACTTCCGGAACTGGTCGATGCCCTCGCCGCCGTCGTTGGCGATCACGGTCTGATAGCCCTCGTTGTTGAGATAGAGCTGCAAAAGCTCGGAAATATTGTGGTCATCCTCGACGATCAGGATCTTTTTTGCCATCGTACATTCTCCTTCTCTTCTATCGTTTCCGCGCGGAGCCGCCGCTCCTTCTCCCCTTCGGGAGCCGCGCCGGCTGTCGGGGAATATGCCGTGCCCGCAAAGCACTCCGCCCGGAAAAGCATATGTATCCCTGTCAACTGTCGTTATTATAATCCATCCTCCGGCCGATGCGTGAACATTTTGTAAAAAGACGGATTTTCCGGCAGGGAATCATTTTTCCGCTTCCAAATTCCCGTTTTTGTGCTATGATATACATGCAATCAAAATTCGGATCAATGACAGGAGACACGTCATGGAATATACCCCAAGGATCAATGACAATGCGCTGGCCGCCCGGGCCGCCGCAGCCGGCAGCATGGTGCTGCTGAAAAACGTCCGCAGCACGCTCCCGCTGACGGCGGAGCGTGCGGAGCCGCTGCCCATCGCCGTGTTCGGCGTGGGGCAGATCTATACCGCCTGCTGCACCGAGGCCATGCAGCCGTGGCGCAGAGTCTGCGTTCTCGACGCGCTGGCCGCAAGTGAGCGCGTAAAGCCGGACGGCCTTCTGGCGCACAAATACCGCAGCTGGTGTCTGGAGCACCCGGCAGGCGACGAGCTTCCGCTTTCCTCGCTCAGCATGGACGAGCTGGCGGAGCACAGCGCGGCGGCGGTCGCCGTCGTCACGCGCACGCCCGAGGACTACCGTCCGCAGCTCACCCGGCAGGAGCAGGATATGCTTCGCACGATCTGCACCGCCTTCCCGCGCACCGTTCTGGTGCTCAATACGCCGGGCTATATGGAGCTTGGCGAGTTCGCACAGCTGCTTCCCGCGATCGTGTTCATGGGCATCGCCGGGCAGGAGGGCGGTCACGCGCTAACAGACCTTCTGACGGGCCGCGTCATGCCCTCCGGCCGTCTGGCGCACAGCTGGCCGGAAACGCTGGCCGAGTTCGACGAGGCCGCGCAGGCTCTTGACTGCTTCAACGGCTACCGCTGGTTCGATTCCTTCGACCGTCCCGTTCTCTACCCCTTCGGCTACGGCCTCGGCTACGGCAAGTCGGAGCTTGTCTCCGTCTCGATGGGCCTTGACGGCTGCGACGTGGTCGTGACCGCAGAGGTTCTCAACTCCGGCGAAAAATACCCGGTGCAGGAGGTCGTTCAGGTCTATTACTCCAACCCGGATTCCGAACGCACCGGCGCGATCAGCTGCCTCGACTGCTTCCAGAAAACGCGCCCGCTCGACCCGGGCGAACGGCAGCTGCTGACGCTCCGCTTCCCGGTGACGGAAATGGCCGTTTTCCGTGAGAGCGCCTCCGCCTTCGTGCTGGAGGAGGGCTATTACGATATCCGCGTCGGCACAAGCAGCCGCAGCACCTACATTGCCGGCTCCATCCGCCTGACCCGGAGCGCCGTCGTGCAGGCCATCGCTCCGATGCAGATGCCCGCCTGCAAAGATCGTGTGCGCTCTGGCGCGGGCTTCACTTATCCGGAGGAGCAGGAGGAGCTTTCCGCAGCGCGCCGCCGCGCCATCCGCTTCTCCGACCGCAACCTTCCCCGGCGCAGCCGCAGCCGCGGCAAGGAATTCACCGGCTGCCGCCCGGACGGCAAGGAGCATACCCTTTCCGACGTGATGCACGGTTGGTGCTCGCCGTTCCAGCTGATCGCCGCGATGGACGATCACAGCCTGCGTGAGCTGGTCTGCGGCTTCGGTGCAGCGGAGCCTGACGTTCCCGGCGCGGTCGGCGCTTCGCCCGCGATGGAGCGCTATGGCATTCCGAAACTGGACATCGCCGCCGGAAGCGACGGCCTGCAATTGCAGCGCGAGATCCGCGATGAGGAGACGGACAAGGTCGTCCGCCGCCAGTACTGCACCGCGTTCCCGTCCGCAAGCCTGCTGGCCTGCTCGTTCGATCCGGAGCTGATCCGCTCCGTCGGCGCGGGCATCGGCCGCGAAATGGCGGAGTACGGCGTGGATCTCTGGCTGGCTCCCGGCGCAAACCTTCTGCGCACCCCGCGCCAGAGCGCGTTCAGCGAATGCTGGTCGGAGGACCCGGTCGTTTCCGGCCTGTGCGCCATGGCGCTTGCGCGCGGTGCGGAGAGCTACGGCGCGCCCGTCCTGCGCAGCATCGGCGCCTCAGAGGGTGAGCTTTCCCAGAGCGCGTTCCGCACGCTCTACGCGCTTCCGTTTGAGATCGCGTGCAGCGCCTATTCCGCCGTCCTGATCCCCGACCGGCCCGTGAGCGGCATGTTCCCGGGCGAGGACAGCCCGCTTGCCAGCTCCATGGTCGTCGATTGGAAGTTCGGCGGCATGTTCCTTGCCGACAATGAGCGCTACGATCAGGAGCCGACGCGCATCACGCTGGAAAAATCCGCGCTGCGGATCGTGAAGGTGCTCCGCAAGTCCAGAAAAGCCAAAAAGCTCTGAGATACGCTCCGGCAGTACATAAATAAGGACATAAGGCCCTCACCGGATATATCCGGTGAGGGCCTGCGTATCAAATTGCCGCACAGCGCAGTATCCTGCGATTGGGACAGACCAAAGCGGAGCGCCTTGCGGCGCTCCGCTTCTCTTCTTACGTTGACCTTTCTATCAGCCCAGCTTCTGCTCCAGCGCAGCCAGCTTCAGGCAGGTGCAGAACACATCCATTGCCTGCTCCAGCTCCTCAACGGGCGGCAGCGACGGCGCAATGCGGATGTTGGAATCCTGCGGATCCTTTCCGTAGGGGAAGGTCGCACCCGCGCCGGTCATGACCACACCGGCCTCCTTGCACAGCGCCAGCGTGCGCTTCGCAAGGCCCGGAGCCGTATTGCAGGAGACGAAATAACCGCCCTTGGGGCGCTCCCACGAAGCAATGCCGAGCGGGGCGATCTGCTCGTCCAGATGGCGCAGGACGCACTCGAACTTCGGCTTCAGGAACGCCGCGTGCTTCTTCATCAGCTCCAGCGTGTGCTCCTTGTTTTTCAGATAGCGGACATGCCGCAGAGCGTTGACCTTATCATAGGAAATGGTCTGGATGGAGAGCAGCTTCTCCATATACTTCTGGTTGTCCACCGAGGTCGCCATGACCGAGAAGCCCGCGCCCGGCAGCGTGATCTTGGACGTGGACGCGAACTCAAAGACCATATCTGGATTGCCTGCCTCACGGCAGAGCGTCAGGATGTCCTCGAACGGCACGAAATTGCCGTCAAATTCATGGACGCAGTAGGCGTTGTCCCACATGATCGTGAAGTCCGGCGCGGCGGGCTTGAGCGCCGCCATCCGGTGAATGGTCTCGTCGGAATAGATGATGCCGTCGGGGTTCGAATACTTCGGCACGCACCAGATACCCTTGACTGCCGGGTCCTTGACCAGCTTCTCCACCATGTCCATATCGGGGCCGGTGGGCGTCATGGGAACGGTGATAAGTTCGAAGCCGAAGGACTCCGTGACCTTGAAGTGGCGGTCATAGCCCGGCGCCGGACAGAGCCACTTTACCGTGTCGAGCTTGCACCACGGCTTTTCCGAGTGCAGCAGGCCGTGCGTATAGGCCTTGGAAATGGTATCGTACATCAGTGTCAGGGACGCATTGCCGCCGATGAAGCATTCCTCCGGCCTGCATCCCAGCAGCTCCGCCCAGAATTCCTTTGCGCAGCGCAGTCCGGTCAGCTCACCGTAGTTGCGGGCGTCCACACCGTCCACGATGCAGTCCTCCGGCGTCGTCAGGACAGTCAGAATGTCGGAGACCATGTCCAGCTGCGCCTTGCCCGGCTTGCCGCGCGCCATGTTCAGCTTCAGATTCTTCTCCTTCAGCGCCTCAAATTCCGTCTTGACGGAGGCATATTCCTGTTTCAGTTCTTCCGTTGTGCGATCCTTATAAGCAGCGCTCATCTCTTTAGCAACCTTTCCACATTTCTTTTTCTTGCGGGTCTCTTTTATCAGTATACCATCTATCTGGAAAAAAGCAAGTATGAATAAATACCCTGGGAAAAAAAAAAATAAAAAAAAATCCCCGCCGCAAAATGCGGCGGGTATTTGTTGATTTTTCACAAAATCTTTGCGTGCTGATAATTTACTTAGCAGCTTTCTCCGCCGTGCGGCCTTCCCAGTGGTTGACGCAGACAGCGCAGGAAGCGTCGCCGATGACGTTCAGGGAGGTACGGCCCATGTCGAACAGACGGTCAATGCCGTAGATCAGGCCAATGTAGGTCGGGTCGATGTTGACGGACTCGAGCACCATCGCCAGCATAATCATGCCGGCGCCGGAGGTACCGGCCGTGCCGATGGAGGCAAGGGTCGCGGTGACAACGATCATAATCATCTGGCTGAAGTTCAGATCCACGCCGATGCACTTGGCAAGGAACACAGCCGCAACGCACTGATAGATCGCGGTGCCGTCCATGTTGATCGTCGCGCCCAGCGGCAGGACGAAGGAGGAAATGTCGTTCTCAACACCCATCTCGTCGCAGCACTCCTTGGAGACCGGCAGAGAGGCGACGGAGGAGGTGGAGGTGAACGCAAAGATCGCGGCGGGAAGCACGCCCTTGAAGAACTTCAGCGGGCTCATCTTCGCAAACACCTTGACGGAGAGCGTGTAAACGAGCACGACATGAATGATGTAGCCGATGTATGCCGCCAGCAGAACCAGACCGAGATCGCCGAGGATCTTCGGACCCTGGTTGGAGACAACCCAGGTCATCAGGCAGAAAACGCCGATCGGAGAAACCGCCAGAATGAAGCTCATGACCTTCTGCGTGACCTCGTTGAAGGACATGACCACATTCGCGGCGGGCTTGCCCTTCTCGCCCGCGACCAGAATGCCGCAGCCGAAGAAGAGGGAGATCACAATGATCTGGAGCATAGAGGACTGCAGGAGCGGATCGATGAAGTTCGACGGGAAAATGCCCTTGATGGTGTCAACAATATTGGCAGTCTTTGCCTCATAGGCCGCATCCTCGGCCATTTCCAGAACGCGGAAGGAGGCCTTGAAGAGGTTGGCAACAACGAGGCCGATCACGCAGGCGATCGCGGTCGTGCAGAGGAAGTAGACAACGGTTTTCCAGCCGATCTTGCCGACCTTGCCGATGTCGCCCATGGAAATCACGCCGTCCATGATGGAAAGCAGAACCAGCGGTACAACAATGTACTTCAGGAGGTTGACGAAGATATCGCCGAAGGGCTTGATATAGGACGTTGCGATCTCATTTGCCCGGTCTACGCCAAGCACCGCCCACATGATTGCACCGACGACAATGCCGAGCACCATGCCGAGCAGGATCTTGAGGCCAAGACCCATTTTTTTCTTTTCTTTCATAATCCTTTCACCTCATAACTCTCTTTCCGGAAGTCTCTCACCACATCCCGGTATACCTGATTATAACAGCAGCGTTAAGAAGTGTAAAGGAATATATCGACTTCGTTAAAAATTTATACAGATTTTCAGAAATATTGCTTTCTGTTTTTGTTAAAATGACGAATGCTTTTTCACTCTACTGTCTCATATCCGCAGAATCGGACGGCTGCGCGGGCCAGCTCCTCCGTCGGATCGACAAACGGCCCCTCCGCCGGGAGCGACTGCGCGACAATGGGCAGTTCCGTGCAGCCGAGGATAAAGTAGTCCGCGCCGCGTGCGCGCAGGCCCTCCAGCAGCTGCGCCCACCGCTCCGCCTCCGGCGCAAGCGGCTTCGACGCCTTGACCACATCGTAGATCAGGTGCATCAGGCAGTCCTTTTCCGCCTCGTCCGGGATCAGATAGCGGACGTTCTCCGCCTCCAGCGCCCGGGCATACAGTCCCGTAGCCAGCGTTCCGCGCGTGGCCAGCACGGCGGCGCACTTTCCCGGATGCTTCTGCGCACATGTCTTTGCCGTCGCGGCCAGCATACTGATAAACGGCGTCCCGGTCTTTTTCTGAAGCTCCGGCAGGAAATAATGCGCCGTATTGCAGGGCATGATGATGCAGCTTGCGCCGCATTTTTCGAGCTTTTCCAGCGAATCCGTCATCTGCGGCAGCGGGCTTTCTCCGCCGGAGAGGATGGCGGCCGTGCGGTCGGGAATGCGCGGATTGTCGTCGATGTAGACCCGCACATGATCCCCATCCTTTTCCGCCCTGGTCACGAGTACGATCTTCCGCAGCAGGTCTGCCGTTGCCAGCGGCCCCATGCCGCCAAGAATTCCGATGCTTTTTTCCATGCTTCCGCACTCCTTTATCTTTAGGCAGCACCGCGCAATTGCGTCTTCGTGCTTGTCGAATTGTGCGGTGTTGCCTTTATTTTGTAATCAGCTCGTAGACGACCTTTACGGCCAGCAGGATCAGCACGATCACGACCGTTGGCCGCACGATCTTCGAGCCGTTCTTGATGGCAAGGCCGGAGCCGACATAGTGTCCCGCGATGGAGGTCACCGCGCCGATCAGGCCCAGCACCAGAAATACCTGCCCGCTCCGCAGGGAGGTCACAAATGCACCGATGTTCGAGGACAGATTGACGAGCTTGACGTTGCCGCCCGCCGTCCGGACGTCCATCTTGGCCAGATTGCAGTAAATGAGCAGCAGGAACGTGCCCGTGCCCGGGCCGTAGAAGCCGTCATACGCGCCGACGACGAATGACGCCAGCCATACGATGGCGCACTGCTTTCTCCGGTCGATCTCGCCGCGCTCCTCCGGAAACTGCCGCTGCCGCAGCACCACGAACGCCACCACCGGCAGCACGATCAGCAGCAGATATTGCAGATAGACCTCGTCGATCATCAGCTGGATGCTCGTCCCGGCAAAGGATCCGACCAGCGCCAGCGCGACCGACGGAATGCCCAGCTTCCAGTCGATGTAGCCGTTTTTGATGAAGCGCGCCGTGGAAACGGCGGTTCCAATGCCGGAGGAGACCTTGTTGGTTCCCAGCGCCATGTGCATCGGAACGCCCGCCAGCAGATACGTCGGGACGGAAATGATCCCGCCGCCGCCCGCGATCGCGTCCATAAAGGAGGCGAGGAACACGCCGACCGCCACGATCAGCGCCATTTTTACCGTCAGCACCATCTCAGAGCGCCCCTTCCATCATTTTATTCAGCACCCACGCCGCGCCGTTTTCCTCATTGGACGGCGCGATCCACTTTGCCTTCTCCCGCAGCCGCGGGTCGGCGTTGCGCATGGCGGCCGG
>FR887209.1:1451-12287 GCA_000436735.1 Firmicutes bacterium CAG:170 | reverse complement strand
ATCGTTGCAGCTGTCGCCTGCCGCTGCCACATTCTCGCGCGCGACGCCGAGCATTTCCGCCAGCCTCGCAAGGCCCGTTCCCTTGTCCACGCCCTTCGGCGTCAGCTCCAGATTGTCCGCCGCCGAGTCGCCGGACTCGCATGGAATGCCCTCAATGGCTTTCCATGCCGCGTCGCGCTCCTCATGGGAAAGGAACACGGCAAAAATTTTCTCCACCGCGCCGTGCCCGCCCGCCGCATAATTCAGGTAGTCGTCCACCGGCGTATAGAAGCGCTCAAAATGCGGCGCCCAGACATCGTCAAAGTGCTTGGCATACTGCCCTCTCCACTCCGGCTGGACGGCGATCCGATCGACCGTAAACACCGACGCCAGCACATGAAAGCGTACAAGGCGGTCAACGAGCGCCTTGCTGATCTCCGGCGGGAAGCAATCCTCCGCAGCCACGCGGTTTTCGTGCAGATCCCAGATGCGCGCACCGCTGCTTGCGACCAGATAGCGCACCTCCGGCAGCGCCTCGATCACATCGACGCACTCCAGCCGCGTTCTTCCCGTGCAGAAGGCGACCTGAATGCCGCTCTCGATCGCTCTGCGCACGGCCTCCCGCGTCTGCTCCGTAATGGTTTTCCGGTCCGTCAGCAGCGTGCCGTCCAGATCGAATGCCGCAAGCCTCTTCTTCATATCCCATCCTCCGCAAAATTCGAATATTTTCTGCCTGTATTTTACCAGTAGGGCCATTGAAAATCAAGCTTGCCGCACTGCGCCGACCCCCGAAAAAATGCACAAAAACAGCCCCGGCATGGTGTGTGGGATGCCGGAGCTGTTTTTGGGTTTGGCTTGCGCCGCGGGAAAAAATGTGTTATACTGTAAAGAGATTTTTTCGGATGACATTGCATCTCTTTTCTGTCCGTACTATACAGCGTGCGGGCCGAAAAGTCACCCTACCATCCGTTTCCCGGGGTCAACTGAAAGGTGAGCCGCACTCTACCGGGAGTAGAAAAGCCTGATATATCAACACTTTTCAGAAGGAGGCCCTCTCTTGAAGGTCGATGAAGCCACACTGCGCAGAACCATCTCCAAAAACATTGCCGCCTATCGGAAGGCCCATAAGGACACACAGGCCGGGCTTGCCGAGAAGCTGAATTATTCCGACAAATCCGTCTCCAAATGGGAGCGCGGAGAGAGCGTCCCGGATATCTATATCCTGACGCAGATCGCCGACCTCTACGGCATCACGGTCAGCAATCTGATCGGCGAGGTCGAGCCGCCGAAAGCCTCCAAGCCGACGTACCACATGTTCATTCTCCTGCTGTCGGTCTCGCTGGTGTTCGCCATTGCGGCCGTCCTGTTCAGCGCCTTTCTCATTGCCGAGGTGCCGTTCCGCGCGTGGCTGTTCTTTGTCTATGCCATCCCCGTCTCCGCCATCGTCTGCATCGTTTTTACGAGCCTCTGGTGGGGTATCTGGCAGCAGGGCGTTTCCATCTCCGTGCTGATCTGGTCGCTGGGTGTCTGCCTCTATCTTTCGCTTCCGCTGCCGAATCTGTCGCTTCTGTTCATCGTCTGCGCCGCGCTTCAGATCCTGGTGCTCCTGTGGGAGCTGTTCCGGAAGTTCCGCAAAAAATAGCGTCTCTGCGCCTCCGCCCGAGGGCGGAGGCGCTTTTTGTCCTTTTTATTTGGAATAATCCTTGAATTCATGCAGAGGCTGTTGTATAATACTATATTATTATTTTTGAGAAAGGAGTTCGCCATATGAGCAAGCTCACCATCCCCGCCGGTTACCGGCCGCCGCTGTCTGTCTACGAATTGCAGCGTGCAATTGAATTCATCAAAAGCAATTTTCAGGTCAATCTGAGCAATGCACTCAATCTGCGCCGCGTATCCGCACCGCTGTTTGTCGAGGAGAGCTCCGGCCTCAACGACAATCTCAACGGCTATGAGCGCCCCGTCAGCTTCGACATCCCCGACGTCGGTACGGAGGCGCAGGTCGTCCATTCGCTTGCCAAATGGAAGCGTCTGGCCCTGAAGCGCTATCAGTTTAACCCCGGAAAGGGCCTCTTCACCGACATGAACGCCATCCGGCGCGACGAAGAGACCGACAATCTCCATTCCGTCTACGTCGATCAGTGGGACTGGGAAAAGGTCATTACGCGCGAGGATCGCTGCGAGAGCTATCTTCGCCGCTCCGTGCGCGACATCGTCGGCGCGATCTGTGAGACGAACGACGCGCTGGGCGTGGCCTTCCCATGCCTGCACACGAAGCTCTCGCGCGACGTATTTTTCATCACCACGCAGGAGCTGGAGGATATGTACCCGGACAAGACTCCGAAGGAGCGTGAAAACGCGCTGCTGCGTGAGCATCCCACCGTTTTCCTCATGCAGATCGGCGGAAAGCTCCGCTCTGGCAAGCCGCATGACGGCCGTGCGCCGGACTACGACGACTGGTCGCTCAACGGTGATATTCTGATGTGGAACTCCGTTCTGGAATGTGCCTTTGAGGTCTCCTCCATGGGCATCCGCGTGGACGCCGCGTCGCTCGACCGTCAGCTGACGCTGGCTGGCTGCGACGACCGCCGCAGTCTTCCCTTCCACAAAATGCTTCTGAACGACGAGCTTCCGCTCACAATGGGCGGCGGCATCGGCCAGAGCCGTCTGTGTATGCTGATGATCGGCACCTGCCACATCGGCGAGGTGCAATCGAGCCTCTGGGACCGCGAGACCGGCGAGGCCTGCCGCAAAGCCGGAATTCTGCTTTTGTAATCAACACTGTAATTATCGCCCGCAAGGGCTTGAGAGAGAGGATAATTTATCATGGAACAGCTTATTTCCGTCCGTTCTCTTTTCAAGGATACGGACGCCTACGCCGGTAAGGAGATCAAGGTCGGCGGCTGGGTGCGCAATCTGCGCGCCAGCAAGAACTTCGGCTTCATCAACCTGTCCGACGGCACGTTTTTCTCCCAGCTTCAGGTCGTCTACGGCTCCGAGCTTGCCAATTTCGCGGAAATCTCCAAGCTGAACATCGGCGCCGCCGTGATCGTGACCGGTACGCTCGTCCTGACGCCCGACGCCAAGCAGCCGTTTGAGCTTCAGGCAAAGGAGGTCTATGTCGAAGGCCCGTCCACGCCGGACTTCCCCATCCAGCCCAAGCGCCATACGATGGAGTATCTGCGCACCGTCACGCATCTGCGTCCGCGCACCAACACCTTCCAGGCTGTTTTCCGTGTCCGCAGCCTGATTGCGTTCGCCATCCACAAGTTCTTCCAGGAGCGCGGCTTCGTCTACGTCCATACGCCGCTCATTACCGGCTCCGACTGCGAGGGCGCGGGCGAAATGTTCCAGGTCACGACGCTTGATATCAATGACCCGCCCAGGACGGAGGACGGCAAGGTCGATTATTCCAAGGACTTCTTCGGAAAGCCCACCAATCTGACCGTCTCCGGCCAGCTCAACGGCGAGACCTTCGCCATGGCCTTCCGCGACATCTACACCTTCGGCCCCACCTTCCGCGCCGAAAACTCCAACACCACGCGCCACGCCGCCGAGTTCTGGATGATCGAGCCGGAGATCGCGTTTGCCGATCTGTCCGACGATATGCGTCTGGCTGAGGATATGATTAAGTACATCATTTCCTACGTTCTGGAGAATGCGCCCGAGGAGATGAGCTTCTTTAACCAGTTCGTGGACAAGGGCCTGCTGGAGCGCCTGCACCACGTCATGACCTCCGATTTCGGCCACGTCACCTATACCGAAGCCATCGAGCTTCTGGAAAAGCACAACGACAAGTTCGACTATAAGGTATTCTGGGGCTGTGACCTCCAGACTGAGCACGAGCGCTACCTCACTGAGCAGATCTTCAAGCGTCCGGTCTTTGTCACCGACTATCCGAAGGAGATCAAGGCGTTCTACATGAAGCTCAACCCCGACGGAAAGACCGTTGCGGCCATGGACTGCCTCGTTCCCGGCATCGGCGAGATCATCGGCGGCAGCCAGCGTGAGGACGATTATGACAAGCTGCTGACGCGCATGAACGAGCTTGGCCTCAAGCCCGAGGATTACAAGTTCTATCTCGACCTGCGCAAGTATGGCACCGCCCGTCACGCGGGCTTCGGCCTCGGCTTCGAGCGCTGCGTCATGTATCTCACCGGCATCTCCAACATCCGCGACGTGCTCCCGTTCCCGCGCACGGTCAACAACTGCGATCTGTAATTTCCCCTGTATATGCAAAAGGTCCGGCAGAGCTCCTGCCGGACCTTTCCTATTCATGCGCATGTGTCAGGCCGTCCCGGCACACGCTTTTATTTTGCGCTTCGCGGCGAAGCGGAGAAGAGCTTTTTATAGGCCCTCGCAAACGCGGAATAGTCCCGGAAGCCGCAGGCATAGCAGGCCTCCCCCACCGGCACGCCGGCCGAAATGCGGTCGCGCGCCAGCATCAGGCGCTTGGTAACGACATAATTGTGGATGGTGTAGCCGGTCTCCTCCTTGAAGCGGCGCATCATGTGGTACTTGCTGATATAAAACTGCCCCGCCAGCTCGTCGATGCTCAGCTCCTCCGTCAGATGCGCGGACAGATACTGCAAAATGGCGACGACCTTCTCGTCGCAGGCCGTGGAGCGGATGGCCTCCAGCCGGTTTTCCTCCATGCCGCGCCGGACGCCGATCAGAAACTGCAAAACCAGCGCGCGCTCCAACAGCGTCCTTCCGAACGCCTGCGACGACTGCTCCCGTTCCAGTGCCAAGAGCGCCCCCAGAAGCGTACGGCGTTCCGCTCCGGGCCGGAGCACGAACATAAATTCAGCCTGTGCCTTTGCAAAGCATGCCTCCAGATCGCAGTCCGGCGTTCCCGCCGTGCGGAGGAACTCGGGAGATATGTAGAGAATGATGCGCTCATACGGCGCGCCGGGCGCGATCTCCGGCCTGTGGATGCAGCCGCTCGGGACCAGAATGAGGTCCCCCGCCTCGAGCACATAGCTTTTGCCCTCGATCCCGTAGGAGGCGGAGCCGGAGAGAAAGGCAATGATCTTATGGAAGGTATGATAGTGCCAGTCCACCGGCGCGGTCATGGCCTCTTCCAGATGGAAGAGCCGGAAATCCTCGTGCAGATATCCGCGCTGCTCATAATTCTGCTGCTCCATGCAAGGCCCTCCTCTGACTTTTCTGACCTCAGTATAGCACAAATTGCGCACTTTGTGCAAGCATCTATGCCACAAATTCCGCACTATGTGCCAGCATCTATGAACAAAGCGCCGCCCGCATCCGCAGGCGGCGCTTTCCTTTTCGTTTCAGCCGGTGAGCGTCAGGACGCCGAGCGCCAGCACGAACATCACAAGACTGAGCAGCAGGAACACGATCATTCCCGCGTTGAGATACGCCGCGCGGCGGCACTGTCTGCGCGGAAGCTCCTCCGGAGCCGGGAACAGGACGAAATGCCGCGCCCGCCGCAGCAGATAAATAAAGCCCCAGATGGTAAGCGCCAGAATGCACAGCCCATAGACCGTGACGACCAACTCCGAGCCGGAAAGCGCTTCCGCCGCGCTCTCCACGCCTTCGACCAGCGAGTCCGCGTTTTCCGCAGCACTTTCCGCCTCCGAGAAGCCAGGCAGGAAATTCGGCAGGGAGCCGATGAAATTGATGCTCATATGCAGCAGGATCGTATACCGCAGTCTTCTCGTGCGCGTATAGACATAGGCCAGCAGCACACCCAGCGCAAAGGCGTAGAAAAACTGATAGAAATTCATATGGAACAGGCCGAAGGCCAGCCCGGAATAGAGGATCGCGGTCTTTTCGCCATACTGGCTGCACCGGTCGATGATCTGACGCCGGAAGAAAAACTCCTCGCCGAGCGGCGCGATCAGCAGTGCGGAAAGCGTCATCAGCGGCGCGTTTTCCTCCGCAAGCAGATCCAGCATGTTTTCCGCAAGTCCGCCGGACAGGCCGTTGGAGACCATATTGCCGATCAGGCTGCCGATGTAAAGCAGCGGGAAGCAGATCAGCAGCAGCTGGAAAAACGTCTTTGCGGAAAGCAGCAGCGGCTCCGGCCTTTCCGCCGGGGCCCTGCGCAGGATCAGGAGCGCAAACGGCATTCCGAAAAGATAGATCGGCAGGAAATTGGACAGCAGAAAGTACCACCATGTGCCGCTGACGTCGTGTCCGGCGGAGGCAAGCACCGCGCCGAGCAGCGCGATCAGAACGGCTCCGATCTGCGCGCCGACCTCCAGCACAACGAGGCTCCATCCCAGCCGGAGATAGCTTTTTCGGGCGTGCATGAGCGATAAGGTCCCCTGTGGCTCCATAGTGCGTCCTCCCTGCGTGTTCCGGCCCCTCGGGCCGATTCGGGAAAATTCCCGTCAAGACCATGATACCCTGCGTTCCCGCGCATGTCAATGCCGCGTTTCCGAATGCAGAAAAATGCCGAAAGCGGGACGGAAAAACTCCGTCCCGCTTCGCGTATGCAGTTTTTATTCCTCGTCGAATTGCCGCAGGCCCGCGACCTCAGAGATCGGGAGCGTGAAGCAGATGGCCCCGGCCTTGGTGCCGGTCCCCGCGTTCTGGCTGACCGAACGCATGATCTCCGCCTTCTGCTTGCTGGAGGCGACGATGTAGACCATGTCCTTTTCCTGCGCCAGCGAGACGCCGAGGAATTTTTCGCTGACGGCTGCACCGGTGCCCTTTGCGTGCAGGACGGTGCCGCCTCTGGCCCCGGCGGCGCGCGCCGCGTCCATGACCAGCTCCGAATAGCCCTCGTTCAGAATGACGACGATCAGTTCATATTCAAAATCCATGTCCGGTTTTCCTCCCTCCAGAGCCTTTCCGCCCGTCAGATAGGCCAGCGTCCGCCCGCCGGCCACGCTCTTGAGCGGAATGGCCATCATGATCCCGTTGCCGGGAATATCGATGTACAGCTTCAGCTTGGCCTGCCGCATGAGCCTGCGGACGCCTGCGGCGTCGGTGACTGTGCTGACGACGGCCTTTTCGCTGCGGTCAAGGTTGTGCAGCGAGAGATGCTCGCTGGTGGCTGTGCCGCGTGCCAGATTCGTCAGCACCATCGGCATGTTCAGTTCCTTGCAGATATCCAGCAGCGTCTGCGATTTTTTACGTTCGGTCACGCCGATCATATAATAAAGCTCCATTATGCGACCTCCCAAAGCTCGATCACGTCGTCGTCTGCGTACTGCTCCATGAGCGTCTCACCAGCCGTGCTGCGGCGGCTCTTGACGACGTAGATCACGCCCATGATCTGCACGGTGATGAGCGGCATCATGGCGACCATGGCGACCAGACCGAAGGCGTCGGTCATGACGTTTCCGCCGACGGCGACGCTCGCGCCCATTGCGAAGGGCAGCATGAAGGTCGCGGTCAGAGGGCCGGAAGCCACGCCGCCGGAGTCAAACGCGATGGCCGTAAAGGTCGGCGGGACGAAGAACGCCATGACCAGCGCGATGATATAGCCGGGCACCATGAAATACAGAATGGGAATGCCCGTCAGCACACGCAGCATCGCAAGACCGTTCGCCGCCGAAACGGCGATCGAAAGACTCAGGCCCATCGCCTTCGCGGAGATGGCGCCCGCGCTCAGCTCCTCGACCTGCTTGTTGAGCACATGGACGGCAGGCTCGGCATTGATGATAAACCAGCCCATCAGCATGGCCAGCGGAATGAGCAGATACTTTGTCCACCCGTCCGCCAGCGCGCCGCCGAGCACATAGCCGAGGGACGAGAAGCCGACGTTCACGCCGGTCAGGAATAGCACCAGGCCCACATAAGTCAGCGCAATACCGACCAGGATCCGCTGGAACGGACGCTTTTTGATGCGGAGCGCAAAGAACTGGAACAGCAGGAAAAAGACGAAGATCGGCAGCAGTGCGACCGCAACCTCCGCAAGGTAGGTCGGAAGCTGCGCGATGTACTCCGTACCGATCTCCCGGGTCGTCTCAAAATCGCTGACAAGGATCTCCGAGGCGGTGCTTCCGCTGTTGTCGTAGACAAAGCCGAGGATCAGCACCGAAAGGATCGGCCCGATGGAGCAGAGCGCGACCAGACCGAAGCTATCGGATTTCGCGTTCTCGTCGCTTCGGATGGAGGCCACGCCGACGCCGAGCGCCATGATGAACGGCACCGTCATCGGGCCGGTCGTGACACCGCCGGAGTCAAACGCGACAGAAAGAAAGTTCTGGTCGGAAAAGGCGGCCAGAGCGAAGATCACAGCATAAAAGAAAACCAGAAGCCACTTCAGCGGGATCCGGAACAAAATGCGCAGCATACTGATCGTCAGGAACAGTCCGACGCCGACGGAGACGGTGACGATCAGAACGGTCGTGTCGATCTCCGGAACGTTTTTGGCCAGCACCTGCAGGTCCGGCTCCGCAATGGTAATGATTACGCCGAGCACAAAGCTTAGAATCAGGATCACGCCCAGCTTTTTTGAGCGCGTCATCTGTGCGCCGATGTGGGTGCCGATCTGTGTCATGGACAGATCCGACCCGACGGTAAACAGCCCCATGCCCAGAATAATCATGACCGACCCGATCAAAAATGACAGCATCAGGCCGCTGCTGACCGGGATCAGAAACAGACACAGCGCCGCGACGATCAGCGTGATCGGCAACACAGAGGCAATGGACTCGCGCATTTTCTCGATAATTACATTTCTCTTCGGCAATTGCATCCTCCTTCACAGCTGGAAAATATTCTATAAGATCAGTATACTGTATATTCGCCCGGATTCAAAGTTAAAAATTGTGAACATTTTTCTTTTTTGCGGAAAATGGCTTTTTTCCGCAAACGAAGCTCTGAAAAACGCAAAGCCGCTCTCCCGTGCAGGAGGGCGGCGCGGCTGTGAAAATTTCCTCAGCATTCCCGCGTACTGACCGCCGCGCGGTAGGCGCGCACCTCCGGGATGGTCTCGCCGTCGATCTGGAGCGGCTTCGGCGCGTCGAATTCCACCGTGATTTCCCGTCCCGTCAGAACCTCCACGACCTTTTCCTTTTTGACGTGCTCACCCTTGAAGATGGACGGGAACACCATGAGCGCCTGAAGTTTCCGCGGGCTGTGGTAGACCATGACCGACAGCTGCTTCGGCTGCGCAAGGCGGTCCTGCTGCGGCGTCGGGATCATGCCGCCGCCCGCAAGCGGATTATACAAAATGTGATCGTTCATGTCCTTCCTCTTTTCCGCACGCCGCAGCGGAGCCTTCTCCGCAGCAAGCGCGCCTTCTGTGTTTTTGCCCCATGGCGCAGCCGGAGGCGCCTGTTTTTCTTTATCCTATAAGGCCCGCCGCAGCGCGGCAATGGCTAAAACACACGAAATGTGGTGTTTTGGGACAAATGCCCGCAAATGTGGCATTTGGTAACACTGCGGCAGAAGTTGTCCGTTTTCATCGGCCCGTGTCCGTGCTATACTGGCCCGTATAAAAGGGAGGTGGCTGCTGTGCGCTCTGTTGCACCCATGAAAGCGGCGAAAATCGGATATCTGGTCATTTCCGGCCTTTTGTGCGCGATGGGCATTCTGATCATCCTGCACCCGGAGACATCCATGCATACGATCGGCATTCTTTGCGGGCTGACGCTGATCGTGTTCGGCGCGATCAAGCTGGTCGGTTATTTTTCGAAGGATCTGTTCCGGCTGGCGTTTGAAAACGACCTGTCCTCCGGCATCCTCATGCTGGTGCTGGGGGCCAGCCTGCTGCTGCACACGGAGGGCTCGCTCTCCTTCTTCTGCACGGTGCTCGGCATTCTGATCCTGACGGACGGGCTTTTCAAGGTGCAGATCGCCGTTGAGGCGCGGACGTTCGGCATCCCCCAGTGGCCGCTGCTGCTGGCTGCAGCGTTCGTGACGGCGTGCTTCGGCTGCGTGCTGATCTTCCGGCCGAGCCTTCAGGTGCAGCTGATGGGCCGTCTGCTCGGCGTGTCGCTGATTCTGGACGCGATCCTGAACACGATCACCATGCTCACGACGGTCAAGATCATCCGCAGCCAGCGTGCCGCCGAGAAGGAGGTCCCATGCGTGTGATCGGATGGCTCCTGCTGGGGTTGCTGGCCATATTTGCGGCCTACTGTCTGCTGCTGGCCGTCAGCGCGCTGCTGGTCAGCACAAAAAAGGAATACCGGCACGATTCGCCGTTCTATCGCTGGCTGCTGGACAGCTCCATCCGGCTGGCCGTCCCCATTCTTCGCATTCATGTGGACGTCCGGGGATTGGAGCAGCTTCCTCAGGATACGCCGGTCTTTTTCGTGGGCAATCACCGCTCGAATTTTGACCCCATCCTCACATGGTACGTTCTGCGGAAATACCGGATCGGCTATCTCTCCAAGGCAGAGAACTTCCGCATCCCGCTCTATGGCCGGATCATCCGCCGCTGCGGCTGCACCGCCATCGACCGGGAGAATCCGCGCAACGCCGTCGTGACGATCCGCGCCGCCGCAGACCGCCTGCAAGCCGCGGAGGGAAGCGTCGGCGCATACCCGGAGGGTACGCGGAACAAGGCGGCAGTCGGGCTTCTCCCCTTCCACAACGGCCTGTTCAAGACCGCAAAGTGGGCGCATACGCCGATCGCGGTGCTGGCACTGGACGGAACGGAAATGATCGCAAAAAATTATCCGCTGCGCTCCACGCGCGTCACGCTGAGCGTGGCGGGCGTTCTCACAGCGGAGGAGGTCGATGCCATGAGCACGGCGGAGATCGGCGCGAAGGTGCGCGCGCTGCTGGAGGCGGCGCTTCCGGATGCGCGGTCCCAAACCTTTGAAGGAGCAGGCATATGACGGAGATCATTGCGCGGCGGCAGTTCGCGCCGCTTTATATCTGGCTCGCCATCGGCGTTCTGGTGCAGTTTGGCTGGGAGGCCGGATT
>FR887209.1:0-1433 GCA_000436735.1 Firmicutes bacterium CAG:170 | reverse complement strand
GAGGACGGATTCCCGCTGGGCGGCATCCGCAGCGCGGGCTTTGCGTCCTTCGGCGAAAAGCTCCGTACCCTGACCGTCAACTCTCTGCTGGAAACGAATCTCGGAATGCCATATGTCTACGCCATCTTTACGGCGTACTCCGCAAAATTCACCGAGCAGCTCCGCAGGCGCGCTCACCCGCTCTCCTTCTCCGCGCGCATCGCGGAGAATAACCGCGAACGGCCCGGCCGGGCGCGCGGCGCCTCCTGAAATATCAACAGCCGGAGATGGGAAACCCTCTCCGGCTGTATTTTTATCTGTTTATTCCGCTCTTTCGATCGTTCCGCCGCCAAGAACGACGTCCCCATCGTACAAAACAGCGGCCTGTCCGGGCGTGACGGCACGCTGCGGCTCGTCGAACTCCACCCGCGCCCAGCCGTCCGGCAGCGCCGTCACCACCGCAGGCTGCTCCGTCTGACGGTAGCGCGTCTTGACGCGGCAGCGGATGGGTGTCTGCGGCGCTTCGCCGGAGATCCAGTTCATCACCGAGACCAGCGCCGTGCGGCTGAAAAGCTCGTCCGCACCGCCCAGCACGACGGTATTCTCCTCCGGACAGAGCGCGCAGACGTACCGCTTCTCCGACTGCCCGAGGCCGAGGCCCCGGTGCTGGCCGACGGTATAGCGGATGATGCCGCCGTGGCGGCCCAGCACATGGCCCTGCCGGTCTACAAAGTCGCCCGGCTCCGATTTTTCGCCGGTCAGGCGCTCGATGGCGGCGGCATAGTCGCCGTCCGGCACAAAGCAGATGTCCTGACTGTCCGGCTTGTGCGCGTTCCAGAAGCCCGCCTCCTCCGCAATGGCCCGCGTCTGCGTCTTGGGGAGCGCTCCGAGCGGAAAGAGCGTATGCGCCAGCTGCTCCTGCGTCATGGTATACAAAACGTAGCTCTGATCCTTGGACGCATCGAGCGCTTTCTTGAGGATGAATTTTCCGTTCTGCTCCTCGATGCGCGCATAATGTCCGGTCGCCACATGGTCGCAGCCCAGAAGCCGCGCGCGCTCGAACAGCTTGTCGAACTTCATGAAGCGGTTGCAGTCGATGCACGGATTCGGCGTGCGGCCATGACGGTAGCTGCTAACAAACTTGCCGATGACCTTTTCCTCGAAATCCTCCGAGAAATTGAACACGTAGTAGCGCATCCCCAGCCTCGCGGCGACGCTCCGCGCGTCCTCCACATCGTCAAGCGAGCAGCAGGTGTGTCCGCGCGGGATGCCCGCGTCCTCGTTGGTATAGAGCTTCATCGTGCAGCCGGTACAGCAGTTCCCCGCGTCGGCAAGCAGCTTCGCCGCGACGCTGGAATCCACGCCGCCGCTCATGGCAACCAGAATGTTCATAGCTTCCCCTCACAGACCTCGGGCCGGCGTTTTCGCGCCGGCCCGTAAAATTAAGGAACCTC
>FR887208.1 GCA_000436735.1 Firmicutes bacterium CAG:170 | reverse complement strand
GATGCGGCAGTATATGCAAAGCCACGCGCAGGACGAGCTTCTGAAAATCTACCGCCGCGAGTATAAACGCCGCTTCGCATGGATCCGTGCGGGCAAAATCTCTCAGGAAGCGTTCTCGGCTTGGAGCAAGGAAGCGCAGAAGGAAAAGGAAAAGTGTGAGAGCGGCAAGATCTCACAGAGGGAATTTGCACAGTGGTTAAAGCAATAAGTTCGCGTAAAGATGCCGTTGTGCTGAGAAATGGGATTAGGATATCATATCCGATTTGCGCCCCAGAAGCATGTTCTGCTTCTGGGGCTCTTTTCTTAACTTATCTTTTACACATCAGCGGCACCGGGGAGAAGCCCTTCGGGCGGTCATACAGCTCGCAGCCGCAATCGCCGAGATGCTTGACCTTAAATCCGTTCGCCTTGTATTCGTCGTAGTTGAACGCATTCAGTTCATCAATTGCGATCTGATGGAAGCGGTCAAAGCCGGGCCACCATTCCCATCCGCTTCCAAAATCGTTGTAAAGATACGCATCCGCGCACTGCTTTCCCAGCTCCGGCGTTACATAAAATGCGCCCATAGCCAGAACATTAACGCCGTTTCCTGTGATCGCGCGGAATGCTGCCGGAACTGATTCTACAACGCCGGCATGAACGCCCGGGCACTTTGATGCTGCGATGTGGATTCCCATACCGGTGCCGCAGAAAATCATGGCTCGTTCAAATTCCTTTTCGGCAATCATCGCCCCGACCCGCAGGCCGATACGATGGAACATCAGCTCGGTATCATTGGGGTCAGAGTCTGCCGTAACTCCGATATCCGTGATTGTCCACCCCTTTTTCTCCAGATACTCCTTGATTGCTTCCTTTAGCGGAAAACCCGCAAAATCCGCCCCCATCAACAGCTGCTTATCTGTAATCTTTTTCATATGCTTGACCAATCCTTTCCGCTGTGTTTCAAGATAAAGTACATCCTTCAGCACAGCATTTCTTCATTTTTACCGATATCATAACGCTGCGTCCAGCGCATACTGAAAAATATAATCTCCGGAGCCAAGTTCAAGCGCCATGCCGTCTTCTGTCTGCACTGCCCGCGCAAGAGCGGCAATAACTTCTTCTCCGCCGCCTTCACTCCGCAATTGTGAAATCCGGGTCTTTGGCAATGTGACTGCTGCAAAAGAGTTTGCTGGGATCGAGATCGCAATTTCAATTTCCGTTTCATTTCTTTTCCAACCGGAAACGATTTTTCCATAAGGCGATTCATAGACCGCTCTGGCAAAGCACATTCCGTCGGCAAGACGCGGCCGAAGAAGGATATGCCGGTACCCCGGTATTTTCTCGTCAACCTGAATGCCGGCGATCTCCTGATACATCCAATCTCCGATCGAGCCATAGGAATAGTGATTAAAGGAATTCATAATGTCATCCCAGAAGCTTCCGTCCTCCCGGATTCCATCCCAGTGCTCCCAGATTGTCGTCGCCCCTTTTGTGACCGGATATAACCATGACGGAAAATCTGTATGGAGCAGGAGCTTACATGCCAGATCATGATGACCGAATCCGCTCAATACATGGCACAGGTATGGCGTGCCGACAAATCCAGTGTTCAGATGATCCCGATTGCCATGCAGCAGCCTTACAAGCGTCTCAGCCGCCTTGCTCCGATCTTTTTCCTCCAACAGATCAAACATCAGCGCGAGCACATAGGCCGTCTGCGTGTCTGCGCACGGCAGGCCGTTCGGCGAAACGAAGTTTTTTCGGAATTCACTCCTGACAGACTCATAAAGCCTCTGATATTTCTCTGCTTCCTCTCGATATTCCAGCCATTTGGCTGCTTTCGCCAACAGTTTTACCGAGTTTGCATAAAACGCCGTGGAAATATAGTCGGTCGGTGTTCTGCCGATCCAAGCGCCCTGCCCATTATCGAGAGCCAACCAATCGCCAAACTGTTCACCGGAATTCCAGAGGAATGGATTTTCCCCCTGCCGCTGTATATACTCCACCCATCGCTTCATGCTGTCGTACTGTTCTTCCAACACCCGCTTATCTCCATAGCACAGGAAAATCGTCCACGGGCAGATCACGGCGGCATCTCCCCACGCCGCCGCGCCAGCATAGGACACCTCCCGTACATTCGGGACAACATTTGTTACGCCATACTCATCCGTCTGATCGGCAGCCAGATCCCGCAGCCATTTGCGGAAAAACAGCACCGCGTCCATATTGAAGCACGCTGTGCGGATAAACATCTGCGCATCGCCCGTCCATCCGTGGCGTTCGTCGCGCTGCGGGCAGTCCGTCGGAACATCCACAAAATTGCCCTTTTGTCCCCACAGTATATTGTGCTGAAGCTGGTTTACCAACTCATTGGAGCAGGCGAAGCTCCCGCTCTGCTTCATCTGCGAATGTACCACGCAGCCGGTAAAATTCTCTGGCTCGATCTTTCCGGGATAGCTGTCGATGCAGACATACCGAAAACCCTGAAATGTAAAGCTTGGCTGATAAAGCTCTTCGCCGCCGCCCTTCAGGATATACTCGATCGTCTGCTTCGCACCCTTCAGGTTAGCCGTATAAAAGTTTCCGTCTCTATCCAGCACCTCCGCATGGCGCAGGACCACACGGTCACCTGCGTTTCCCTTCACACGGAAGCGGACAAAGCCGACCATGTTTTGTCCAAAGTCCAATACCGCCTCACCAGCAGGTGTACGGAACAGCCTTCTTGGTTTCAGTTCGTCCATGATACGCGGCGGCAGCGCCTCCTGCGCAACCAGAATGTCCTTCGGATATTCCAGCTGCTTTACACCACTCCATTCTGACGCATCATACCCCGGCATATTCCAGCCCACCTGTTCCAGTCTTGCGTCATAGCGCTCTCCGTGGTATATCTCTGACATTCGGATCGGGCCTTCTCTTGACTGCCAGCTCTCATCCGAGCATATGACCTGCTCTGTTCCATCCGCCATGCGAATGTGCAGCTGCACCAGCAGTGCCCGTTTCTTTCCGTAAAACCCGCGTTCACCACTCCATGCAATATACCCTGCATACCATCCATTTCCAAGCGTCGCACCGATCACATTCTCTCCGCTTTGCAGCAGCGGCGACACGTCATAGGTCTGATATTGCTGTCTGTGCCGGTAGCTCGTCCAGCCGGGCGTGAAAAAATCTTCGCTGACACGCTTCCCGTTGATATCCAACGAATAAAGGCCAAGTGCCGTCACATAAACGCGGGCCGAGGCGATCTGCCCGTCGAGGACGAATGCTTTTCTAAGAAGTGGACTGACATCCAGCTGTAAACGCTTCTCCTCTTCCGCCATGATCCAATCGGCTTTCCATTCTGCGCAGTCCATCATTCCGGTCTCCCAGAAAGCGGTTTCGCTCCAGCCGCTGCATTCGCCATGGTTATCCCTTGCGCTGACACGATAATAGTATCTGGTCCTCGGGCGCAGCTCCGGGCCTTCATAGACGCCAAGGACGGACTGATCGGAGGCTGTATCGCCTGTGTCCCACAGCGGCTCCGAAAAATCCGGATCGTTCGCTACCTGTAGGCGATAGGACGTCTGGAGCGTATTCCTCCGGTCGGAACGAAGTTTCCAGCTGATACGTGGTCGTCGCTCGTCCAGCCCAAGCGGATCTTTCCTATATTCACATGTTGTTTCAAGAATTGTAAGCATTTTTATTCCTTTCGTCGACGTCTCCCCGCAGTTCTACAGCCTGGATAAATAAAAGCCACCTCTGTAACACGGCACATTTGAAAACCGATCACGAAACTTTTCGATATCCGACCTTGTCAATCTGGAATCTTGAACTATACCATACTGCATTTGAACCAATCGCGCGAAATGCAACTTCGATTTTTGTTATGTGTCCGCGCCCGCTCCAATTGCTGATATTTGCCTCGATACGATTCCACATATCAGCATCCATCGACACAGTCTGTTCCCATACGTCATTTTCGCTGTATAACCGCAAGCGTGTCTCATATCCTCTTCCGCCATAGCTGTTGATATAGTAGTAAAAATGTGTTGCTTCCGAGAGATCCAACATCTGATCATATTCAACAGCGATTGTTTTCCATTCGTTTAACGCCATATCGGGAAACAGAGCTTCCAATGCATATGCATTACTGACAGGTTTCATTGGGCTATTTGCAAAAGCAGCAACACTGTTTACTGACATAACATTCTCAGTGCCCTTCCAGCTGTGCGCTGTACCTTCAAAATCATAAATGAGCGTGCCTTCCAGCAAGTAGCCCACATTATCGATTTGGAATCGCGAACCATACCACGCCGCAGTGCTTCCAGTAGCACGGAATGCAATTTCGATCTTGGTTATATTGTCCTTATATGGCCAAGATGCAACATCTGTACAAATGTAATTCCAGGAATCCGCCTGCATTGCTTTGATTTCCTCTTTCATATTGGAGCCGCTATACAGCCGAATTCGCGTTTCATACCCAGTTCCACCATAGCTATTGATGTGATAGTAAACACAGCCCGCTTCCGACAGATCCAACGGTTCCTCCAGCGAAATCATAATGGTTCTCCAAGCATTTGCCTCCTGCGTTGGAAACTCAGCCTCTAACGCGCAGCTTCCTTCCTGTGGCGCAAACGGCCAGTTTGCAAACGAGCGAACAGTATTGACGGTACTCACATTTTCCCCTGCGCTCCATCCCTGTACGCCATTTTCAAAAGAAAACAGGCGTCTGGCATTCAGTGTTCTATCAGAAGAAAATGTACTATCTTTCAGCATTCCAACGATGTACTGTGCATACCATCTCGCAAGGAAATCATTCGGATGATTGACATTATTCCCGGTC
Organism: Firmicutes bacterium CAG:170; assembly: GCA_000436735.1. GTDB lineage: Bacteria > Bacillota > Clostridia > Oscillospirales > Oscillospiraceae > CAG-170. The sequence goes on along the minus strand of FR887208.1, from coordinate 9,294 downwards.
ATGTCCGCAAAGCTTTTACGTTCCAACAATTTTCTGTGGACTTCCGTCATATTCGCTGTTGCAATGCCACTGCGCGAATCAGCAATCTCCTGCAGCTTTTCAAAATAATATATATGTGGGAGCCTTTCAGCGCAACGCCATCATATGTAAGGCACTGTTTCTGCGTTCTTACCCATCCGCCGTCCCACAGTTCGGCGTATGCATCCGCAACCGTAAGCCTGCACGCAGTCTGATACTGACCGCTTCCCGTCCCCTGTACGGCCCACGAGAACGTCGGTCTTGGATTATCTGTAAAATCAAGATCCTTCCAACGTCCACAGTCGATTCTCAAATCGAATGGTTGAAAGCTTAAACCCATTCCATGTACCTCTCTTACTCCTATTGAAGGCCGATTTTCCGGCAATTCTCTTCCCCTATGCGCATACACGCCGCACGGAGCAGTTCCTCTCCCTCCGGGCCGTCAATCGCAGAAAAGCAGTCATAGATTGGTTTTCTCCGTCCGTCCTCCGCCAGAAGGCCCAACAGCAATCCCTCGTTTTTTTCATCCAGATGGCTGTGGTAGATAAATGCTTCAATCTCAGATATCGCTTTGATTTTATGAAATGCCAGCACAAATGCGTCTGCCTGAAGCCGCTCACCCTCCGGCATATCACCGGAACACAGTCCCTGTTCGGACAGGATGATATGTCGGATTTTTCCTCTGTGCAGAAATTGCTTCTGCTTGAGATATGCGGCAAGTATCTCGACATTCCGGAATGTGATCTTTCCGGTGTCAAAGCTCTGTATCGCCGTTGTATCGTTCCAGAAATCCGCCCGTTTCAGATCCTCCGGGAACGGATGGTACGCAACGCCCCAGTCAAAATCGCCCTCCGCCTGGACATTTCGCTGCAAGGCATCCAGAAAGGCTTTTCCCCTGTAGAAGTGCTTTTCATTTGGTTTCAGCAGCATATTCCAGCAATGATCGAGCGAAATATATACTCTGGCCTGCGCATAGTGCTTCCTGACTGCATAAAAAGCACACCGAAGCGCGATCTGATATTCCGACAGGAAGGTATCCATGTCCATTTCTCCGCAATTGCAGTAAATCCACTGCGCATTCACCTCGTTGCCGATGATCCATCCGCATGCTCTGCCGTATTTTTCATCCGGTCGCATATACCGCTCAGCGAGGAATTCCATACACGCTATAAAAAGCATCAGCGGTTCCTCTGCGGTCACATGGAACGCGCTGACAATGCCGCTCGGATCGAACCGCGGATGCAGCAGCAGCGGCGTCAGCACCGGGTCGCCCCAAACGCCATGCCATTCTGCCCGCGTAAGAATGATCAGGTCAACGACTGTTCCGCCATCCGACAGCATTTTGATTCGCCCGTCCAGCTGCTCCATATACGCGCGGTTAAAATAATAGATTCTTCCCATACAGGGAAACGTGATCGCACGGTTCTCATCGGACGACTGCACAATGCACGGCAGATTGACATTGAGCGCGGCATGTCCAAGTCCCAGCTCCTGCACATTTTCGAATGTCTTGACCTGTAGCCCTTTGATCGTCGAAGCAGCCAGATACGGGTAGTCCCATTCAGCGCCAGCTTCCCGCAGCTCCGCATAGCATGGCCCCGGAATGCGCAGTACCTCGCCGTCTCTTATCTCATATACAAACAATTTGCAATAGAGCAGATCGTGTTCTCCCAGCATACGGGAAAAGGATATCCGCACGCTTCCTTGTGTCAAATCCTTCTGAACGGACACCGTCGCGTATTCTTCCAGATTCGGACGCTCCGGGGTCTCATACGGCGCGCGAAATTCAACCTTGAACTGCGTATCTTCACTCATAGCCGTACCAGGGATATTGATACAGACCTGCTCCCGGTCCGCCGTGATCCTTTCGACGCGAAGGGAACTCATATTCGCCGTCTTATCTGCAATGCTCATTCCTTCACCGCCCCGATCATAATTCCCTTTACAAAATACTTCTGCACAAACGGATATGCGCACAAGACAGGCAGCGACGCCACAACGATAACGCCGTACTTGATAATCAGCGCAAGTTGAAGCTTGGCCTCGGCCGCCGCAATATCCAGCCCCGCCATATTCAGATCGATCTGATTGTTGATAAGGATCTCGCGCAGGAACAGCTGCAGCGGATACTTGGTCTGTGTTCCCATATAAACCAGCGCGTCGAAGTAGCTGTTCCATTTGCCGACGCCATAGTAGAGCGCCATGACAGCCAGGATCGGCCCGCTGAGCGGCAGGACGATCCGGAACAGGATCTGTGCCGTATTCGCTCCGTCCAGCTCCGCCGCCTCAAACAGCGCCTGCGGAATATTCGTCTGGAAGTATGTCCGCATAATAATGATGTAAAGAAAATGGACTGCGCTCGGAAGGACCATCGCCCAGATCGTGTCGTATATTCCCAGATTTACAACGACCATGTACGACGGGATCAGTCCGCCTGAGAAAAACATGGTAAACATGAACATCCTCGACAGCAGCTTCCCGGGGCGAAAGTCCTTGCGCGAAAGCGGATACGCCGCGCAGATCGTCATGACCAGATTGATGCACGTCCCAAGTACCGTATAGATCAGTGTATTCTTATAGCCGATCCAGATGTTCTTATACTCAAAAATTGCCTTGTACCCCTCCAGCGTAAAACCTTTAGGAAAAAGCCAAACCTTGCCCAATGTTACAGCAGCCGGATCGCTGAAGGATGCGCTCAGCACAAAAATCAGCGGCCACAAAAAAATGGCAGCCAGCACGACCATCAGCGTCACATTGACTACGTCAAACACCTTGTCCGACATACACTGCTTCCGGAAAGAGCTCTTTGTATGATGCAGCTTTATTTTCTTCTCCTCCTTACCACAGTCCTGTCGCTGTTTTCTTTTTTACAATCGCATTCGTCGTGACCAGCAGGATAATGTTGCACAGCGAATTAAAAAGTCCGACCGCCGTTGAATATCCAAAATCGCTGTCGATCAGTCCGACACGATAAACATAGGTGGACAGTACATCAGACACCGGCAGATTCAGTGAATTCTGGAGCAGCAGGGATTTCTCCATGTCCACGCCCATAATTCCGCCCATTGCGAAGATCAGCATGATCATCGCAGTCGGCATGATTGTCGGCAGATCGATATACCAGATTCTCTGAAGCTTGGTTGCGCCATCAATAATAGCGGCCTCATGCATCTCCCGATCAACGCCGGAAAGCGCGGAAATATACATGATCGCCGAAAAGCCCATACTCTGCCAGACGCCGGACCACACAAACAGATGCCGGTAGTATTGCGGACTTGACAAAAATGGGATAGATTCTCCGCCGAAATGCTGGATGATCTGATTGATAATACCCGTTCCCGGAAAAAAGAAGATGGTAATCATGCCGCACAAGACCATCATGGAAATAAAGTTCGGCGCATAGGAGACCATCTGGATAAACTTGCGGAATCGCTTTCCCGGCAAATAGTTCAGCAGCAGCGCGAAAATAATCGGGATCGGAACGCTTACCAGAAGCGAGTAGATGCTCAGCGTCAGCGTATTTTTCAAGAGTGCAGAGAATTTATAGCTGCTGAAGAAGCGCTTGAAATGGGCAAAATGGTTCCATTGGCTACCCCATATCCCAAGCTTTCCGACGTAGTCCTTGAAGGCGATCTGAACGCCGTACATCGGAACATAATGAAAAATGATATAATATATAACGACCGGCAGGATCATCAGATACAGAATCCAGTTTTTGCGGATGTCCTTGCGCAGCCATCCAGCATCCTGCTTCTGTCTTAACCGCTCCCGCGGCATTGTGTTTTGATTGCGTGGCATTTCGTTGCACCATCTTTCTTTGCCTGTGTCCGCTTTCTGCATCGGCTCACAGCCGGATTATTAAAAGGGCGCAGAGAAACAGCTCTGTTTCTCTGCGCCGGGCCTATGTATCAGTCTGCGGCGTTTCGAACAGTGGTCACGATCTCGATCAGCTTCGGCAAGCCCATCTGATTCATCGTTTCCAGATAAGAATCCCAACTGGTTTCCAGATCAACGTCGCCTGTGATGACCTGCGCCTGATACTGTTTGATATACGGGTCCAGATCGGCCAGGATTGTCGCCAGTTCGCTCTGCTGCTCTTCCGTAAAGTTCAGTGCAGGGAAGCTGTTCGGATTGTATTCGCGGTCGGACGGAACATCATGGTTGAATTTGTATTCTGCCGCATCGCCGGAATTCTCAAACCACAGCTCCGGCTGTACGGAGGCGTCATATGCGCCGCCCGAGATACACGTCGCTGCACGCAGTGTCGTGATGTCCGGATAGTCACCCGTGATCCAGCCCCAGGTTCCATCGTCATAGACCTCATAGCTCTCGCCTTCCACGCCCATGAATACCAGCGCACCGCCCTCCTGCGTGTAGAAGCGGTCTGCCCAGGCCATTACGAGTTCTGGGTGCTCACACTTGTCCGTAATTGCCAGTGTTCCCGGCACAACCGCAAGGGAGAACGGGAGCACATGATCTGCAAATACGGGAACGCGCACAAAGTCCGCATCTCTTTCACGTCCGACCGTCAGATAGGACGCCAGATCAAAGAAGAAACCGATGGTATCGCCGGACTGTCCAACCGCGTGGATCTGATCGCCGTTCTGGATGAAGGTATTCGGATCGAGCAGCCCCTCTGCATACAGCTTTCGCATATATGCAAGGAAATCCTTGTATCGCTCACTGGAATACAGATGCTGATACTCCCCATCGATGAGCGCCATATTGCAGCCGCCGCAGTTATTGTCAATGACGATATCAAAGTTCGGAATGAAATAGTACAGGAAATCCTGCGTGCAGGCAAACGGGATCTCGTCTGCCTCGCCGTTGCCGTTCGGGTCCTGCGTCTTAAACGCCTTCAAAACCTCATAGAATTCGTCCAGCGTCGCAGGCATCTCCAGCCCGAGCTTATCCAGCCACGGCTGATTGATAAACGAATTGATCCAGCCGTTGCCGGAACGGCCGAGGAACGGAAGAGAATAAATGTTGCCGTCCGGTGCCGTAATGCGTTCTTCTGCGCCGGGGCGCTTTGCCATTTCTGCCTTCAGATTGGGGCAGTACTGGTCGATCAGATCGTTGAGCGCAATGAACACGCCCTCCGAGCCGTACTTATTGACCTGATCCGGCGTCAGATTTGCCTTATAAAAAACATCCGGGTATTTGCCGCTGTTGAGCAGAAGATTTTTCTTTTCCTCGATCTCAACACCAAGCGCCGACTGGATATCCCACTTGACGTTGGTCTGTGCTTCGACCTCCTGCCATGCCAGGCAGTCCGGAAGCGCAACGTCTCCGTTCACGATTGCAAACATACTGAAGGTTGCAGGAGTCTCGAGCGGGAAAGAGATCGTATCATTCTCCTCTGCGGGCTTGCTTTCATTCTCAGAAGCAGTCGGCGTGTTTTCACTGTTCTGATCTTCCGATACTGTCGGGGTCTGCTCGTTTTCCTTTTCTGCCGGTTCATTTGGAGTCTGTGTGCATGCCGTCATGCCGAGCAGCAGCACGGCGCACAGCAAAAGCGCGAGAATTTTTCTGGTCAACTGTTTCATGTGGTACCTCCCCTTTATTTTGCGTTTGATTTCAACGCCTGTTGCGATTTTATCTTACTCGAACAAAACCGCCATGGGAAGCGCACAAATTTTATTTCATATTGCATAAAAATTGTTTCCTGCACAGGATCATTTCAGCGCCTGTACCACATATTCGATCCCTGTGTCATCTATTGGAAATTCGTGTACGCCCTTAAAAATGCGAAACCGCAGTCCGTCCCAGCCGTCCGCGCGGATCGCTTTCAATCGTTCCAGCTCTGCCCGCGCCATATTGCACGGGAACAGCTCATCCCCATCCGCAGCGTCGATCCAAAGCCTTCTCGGGTATACTAACGCCGCAAGCTCCGCATCCTGAAAGCAATTCTGCGAATTTGCCCAGAAGCAATCCGAGAATTCGTCATGTGCCTGCGCGGTGTTGAAAAAACAAGCGCTCATTGCTGCACGAATTCTTGTATCCAACGCCGTAAGCAGCATCGTATAAAAGCCCCCGTAGGACAATCCAATCATACCGATCCTGTCCGGCTGGATCTGCGGCGCTGTCTGGAAATAGTCCAGATATTTTTGCAGGCCGTCTATTTCAATTGCTGTGATCGAGCTGCCCACACGCTTAAGCCGGTCGTCAAATGCTCTGCGGTCATACGGCCTATTGCCAAACAACTCCGCATGCCACATAAAAAGCTGCGGGCAGAACACATGCACGCCCCTGCGCAGGATTCTGCGCGTCATATCATGATAATTCGCGCTGTCAAAGAAGCTGCTGCAAAGCTCCGGCGTCCCGAAGCCGCCATGTTGAGAAATGACCAGCGGCAGCGCCTCTTCCGAGCGCCTCAAAAACAGGATTCCATACATCCAAAGCCCCGGCTGTATTTCCATCTGCATTCGATAGATATCTGTCGTTTCGTCCGAGGCAACATATTCCCTTTTCACAGTCGGCACATCTTCTCTCTTCTCTGTCAGCGGCCAACCGAGTGACTGCCGAATCTGTCTGCGAAAAGCTTCCGGCCGCTCAAGGAGCATTTTATGCAGCTGCTTCCGCAATCCGTCCGACTGCTTTTGCAGCCGTGCAAGGAGCGCTTCCAGTCCCTGATGGTAAGCCGTCCGATAGTGATTCCCGGCTCCGCTTTCCTCACGGTACTCGTTTTGTGTTTCTGTCATGTCCGTTCTCCGTCCCTTTTATTTCTAACTATTGCAACTATATTATACACCCCGTCTCTACCAAGAGTACCGCACAAAAATTATGTATGGCGTGAAGAATTGCACCATGGCAAGTGCTTGAGCTTTCATTTCTCCTTCGGTATAATATTTGCAGCGCAAAGCGTCACGTCTATCTGCATAAGGAGACATGCCATGAAATTACGCAACTCGACTTTTTTCAAATATGTCATTTCCTATGTTCTCGTTCTGTCCGTAGCTTTTGTCGGCTTTTATGCAGTAGTCCAGTTTCAGCTGGAACGGGAATACCGCTCCGTCTATCAGGACGAAACCGAGCGCAAGATACAAAATATATCCATTGTTCTGGATCAGGACCTGTCTGACATACTGGTGATGAACTATATCATTGAAAATAACACAGCTTTTATTTTCGCCCGTTACTCGGAAAGCAGCTACGATCGGTATCTGGCTGTTTCCGAACTGAAAAAGCTATCCATGACCAACGCGCTCGTCAAGGACATCCTGTATTTCGATATTCAAAATGAAGATGTCCTGTCCGCAAATACTTCCGTAGCCTGCAAGGACGGAGACTACTATTTGAAAACTGCTGCCGGTGATCTGCTCATTCCTCCGGAGCTTATTTTCGAAAAGAGCAGCGAGAACACGCTGTTTGCTCTGTCCATCGGCGAAACATCCTTCTATTTCTTCCCGGCTGCAAAAAATTCCTCAAAATTCAGAACTGTTTTCCTCCTCAATGATACGCAGCTTCATGAATGGATCAATACATACGCAACGCAGGAGATTGACGCAGTTGGCCTGCTGTCCGAGGACATTCTCGTTTTTTCAAACCACCCGGAGAGTTTTTCTTCCGTCGATGCTCCAGAGACCATGGTGCGCTCTGCATTCATCGCCGATGGCAAGGACAGTGCGCTGTATATTCAGGGTGTCGGGGCGCTTCGCCTGGCACTGATCGTTCGGGTCAATACAGGCTATTTCAGTGACTACGCCACTGCAGCATTTGAAAAATCCTATGCGGTCATGGGCATTTTCCTTGGACTTGGCATTTTGTTGGTATTTCTTTCGCTAAAAGTGACCTATCTTCCGCTCCATGCTCTGACCAAACGCATCACGAAAAAAGATTCTGTCGCCGGGAACGAGCTTTCGGAGATCGGACGCGCATTCGATGAAACGCGTAGCGAAAAGGAGCTGTTGGAAGCAAAGATTGACTACTATAAAACCATGGTAAAGGACAGCATCCGCTTCACTTCAGCTGACTTTTCCGCGTTTTCTGATACGCAGCTCGACCGCCTGTTCAGTGAGGACTTTTATGGCACCTTGACCGTTGCAATCATTCGGTTTCAGTCTGCAAGCACGGTACTGGACTGGTCGGAGTTTCTGCCTCCAGACGGTTGGACTGTAATCGATCTGGAGGCCTGCCCAAAGCAGCGCATCATCCTGCTATGGATTCCAGTCATGCCCAACGAAGGTATTTCCTCTGCTGAATACTATTTTCAGGAATTAGCCGCGAAACTTCCCTGCTCCATTTCATATGGCGACTTCTCCTCCAACCCGTTAGAGATCGCGCGCCTCTACGATATGGCAAAACAGGCGCAGCGTTACGCCGGTTCCACACCTGTTACAAGCTATGCGTCTGTCCGGCAGCTTTGCGAGGACCAGCCCGCAGTTCAATATCCCTATCAGATCCTTGACGATCTATCAATCTGTCTGCGCCAATTGGATTTCCGAAAGGCGCGCGATGAAATAAGCAGCATCGTCTCAACCTCGGCTGCCTATCCGGTGCTATTCGTCCGGTGCATCTATATGGACATTCTCTCTTTGCTCAACACCTCCATGCATGCCTACTCCGTCCGCTATGAAGCATATGAGCCGCTGCTGAATGAGGCTCTGCGGATATGCCGCAGTATGCGGGCAGCAAACGACCAGACGGCTATCTGCCGCAGCATCCAGTCGATCCTGGACAAATTCGAGGTTGAATCCCTGAGTACCGGGCTTCAACTCCCGCAGGTCGTCGCATTCGTTGAAGAGCATTGTTTCAAAGCAGACTTCTCCCTTGCATATCTCGCCAATCATTTTCACGTCGGCCCGGTCTATATGAGTACCTTCTTTACAAAACGGATGAATACCACCCTTACAGATTATGTGTGGGAGCTGCGGCTACAGCGGGCAAAATACTTGCTGGAATCGACAGAAGAATCTATTGATAAAATATCCGCAAAAATTGGCTATGATATTTCTTCCAGCTTCCGGCGTAAATTCAAGCAGGAAACCGGCACCTCTCCCTCTGAATACCGCAGAACGCACCATGTCAATTGATCAGATCTTCTCTGCCGGATCTCTATAAGCACACGCTCCATCCGCCCTCTGTTTTTTAGGATTCCCTGAATCACCCCTGCCGTCACCGGCAGGGGCGTGACTACTGTTTGACTACTATCTCCTCCAAACCCGGAAAACCCGGTTTGCCCAGTGTTTTCAATGGTTTTCGTAAAATTCAGAGAAGCTGGGTGTTCTCACTAAAAACTGTACAACCCTTGAAAACACAGCATTTTATCAGTTAATG
>FR887207.1:2148-8755 GCA_000436735.1 Firmicutes bacterium CAG:170 | reverse complement strand
TATTATCAGGAGGGCGCCATCAAAGCTGCCTGCGATGCCTTTGCACGCAACCGGCGCAAGGCGCTGCTGGTCATGGCCACCGGCTCCGGCAAGACGCGGACGGTCATTGCCTTGTGCGATGTGCTGCTTCAGCATGGTTGGGTGAAAAATATTCTCTTCCTTGCTGACCGCAACAGTCTGGTAACGCAGGCCAAGCGCAGCTTTGTGAATCTGCTGCCCGATCTCTCCGTTACCAATCTCTGCGAGGAGAAGGATAACTACACAGCGCACTGCGTATTTTCCACCTATCAGACCATGTACAACGTCATCGACAGTGTACAGGACGAGGAGGGCAAACTCTTCACCTGCGGGCATTTCGATCTGGTCATCTGCGACGAAGCTCACCGCTCCGTTTACAACAAATACAGGGATATTTTCAACTACTTTGATGCCCCGCTGGTGGGGCTGACAGCCACGCCGAAAGACGAAATTGACAAGAATACCTATGAGATTTTTGAGTTGGAAAATGGCGTGCCCACCTATGGCTATGAGCTGGCGCAGGCGGTCAAGGACGGGTATCTGGTGGATTTCCTGTCTGTAGAAACGAAACTGAAATTCATTGAACAGGGCATTGTCTACGATGAACTTTCCGACGCGGACAAGCGGGCTTACGAGGACACTTTTGAGGACGAGAATGGTGAACTTCCGGAGAGTATTGCATCGTCGGCGCTGAACGAGTGGATTTTCAACGAGGACACCATCCGACAGGTACTGAACACGCTGATGACCCACGGTCTGACCATCGACTACGGCAGTAAGCTGGGCAAAACGATCATCTTTGCAAAGAACCACATCCACGCCGAGAAAATCCTTGAGGTGTTCAACAAGGAATATCCGCACTTGCCCGGTTTCGCCAAAGTCATCGACAACTATATGACCTATGCGCAAAGCGCCATCGATGAGTTTTCTGATCCGAAAAAGCTGCCGCAGATTGCCATTTCTGTAGATATGCTGGACACCGGCATTGACGTGCCGGAGGTGCTGAATCTAGTGTTTTTCAAGAAGGTCATGAGCAAGGCGAAGTTCTGGCAGATGATCGGGCGCGGCACCCGTCTGTGCCCGAGGCTGCTGGACGGTAAGGATAAGGACAAGTTCTATATTTTTGACTTCTGCGGCAACTTTGAGTTCTTTCGCATGAACAAGGGACGGCCCACTGCCAATATGATTGCCTTACAAGGAGCGATCTTCCATCTGAAGGCCCAAATTGCGTTCAAATTGCAAGACTTGGCGTATCAGGCAACGGACTTGATTTCCTTCCGCAAGGCGTTGGTAGAGGATATGGTAGGCAAGGTGCAGGAGCTGAACAGGGAGAACTTCGCTGTCCGGCAGCACCTCAAATATGCAGAGCTTTACTCAAATGCGGACAACTACAATGCGCTGACCTATGAGGACACCCTGCTCATGGGGCAGGAGCTGGCACCGCTCATCACGCCGGAGGAAGACGATGCTAAGGCGATGCGGTTCGATGCGCTGATATATGGCATTGAGCTTGCCTATCTCGCCGGAAAGAAATACGGTAAAGCCCGCAGCGACCTGTTTAAGAAAGTTTCCGCCGTTGCAGCTGTGGCAAATATTCCGGAAATCATGGCGCAAGCCGAATTGATCGGCAAAATTCTGCATACGGACTATGTAGAGAATGCCGGAATCAACGAATTTGAGCATATCCGGGAAAATCTGCGAGACCTTATGAAGTATATCCCGCAAACCAGCGTGTGCTATGATACGAATTTTGATGATGAGATTCTCTCTGTAGACTGGAATGAATCAGATTTGGAAAATGATGACCTTAAGAACTACAAGGCTAAAGCAGAATTCTATGTGCGGCAGCACATGGACAATGTGGTGATTGCCAAGCTCAAAAGCAATGTCCCCCTGACCGCGGAAGATGTACAGGCACTGGAGAAAATTCTTTGGAGTGAAGTCGGCACCAAGCAGGACTATGAGGCCGAGTATGGGCAAAAGCCGCTGGGCGAGTTCGTGCGGGAAATTGTCGGGCTTGATATGAATGCAGCAAAAGAAGCCTTTGCTCAGTATCTGAATGATGCCAGCCTCGATAGCCGGCAGATTTATTTCGTAAACCAGATTGTGGAGTATATCGTCCATAACGGCATGATGAAAGATCTGTCCGTTTTGCAGGAAGCGCCGTTCACAGACTACGGCAGCATCGTTGAGGTGTTCACAGACCTGTCCGTGTGGGCAGGCATCCGGCAGGCGATTGAAAGGGTTAATGCCAATGCGCTGGCGGCGTAAATGTATTTACAAGGAGGTTAACAATGGCAAATATTATCGCGGTTATTTGGGACTGTGACAAAACATTGGTCGATGGCTATATGCAGGATCCAATTTTTAAGGATTATAAAATCGAATCGTCTGATTTTTGGAAAAAAGTAAATGCACGGCCATTAGAACTTGCCGCACAGGGAATTCGGGTAAACCGGGATACATACTACCTGAATTACTTTATTCGGTGTGCGCATGATGGTACGCTAAAGGGCCTTAATAATGCAAAGCTGAAAGAGTATGGGAAAAGGCAAAAATTCTATAACGGCATTCCTGAAATTTTTGAAAAAACCAAGAACATGTTCAAAGATGACAAGCGTTATTCGGAATATGGGATTCAAGTTGAGCACTACATTGTCAGCACAGGATTTGCTGAAATTATCCGGGGTTCAGAGCTGATGCCTTTTGTTGACGGCGTATGGGGGTGTGAGCTTTTAGAAACTCCAGACAAAGACGGGAACATGGTTATTGGAGAAACGGTATACACGATCGACAATACATCAAAAACCAGAGCGATATTTGAAATAAACAAGGGAATCGGGAAAGTAGATGGAATTGAAGTCAATTCCAAGATCCCGGAAGAAAATCGTAGAGTTCATTTTGAAAATATGATTTATATTGCGGATGGACCGAGTGATATTCCGGCATTTTCCGTTGTAAAAAAGGGCGGTGGCGCAACCTTTGCGATCTATCCCAAGGGTGACAACGAAGCCATGCAGCAGGTAGAACAGATGCGTGAGGATGGACGCGTTGATATGTATGCAGAGGCGGATTACTCAGAAGGGACTACTGCATATATGTGGATTACCAACAGGATTCAGAAAATGGCTGATCGCATTCGAGACACCGAAAAAGCTAAAATTACGAACTCGGCATCTAGTGTTCCGAAGCATTTGGTATAGAATACGACAACATGTGTCGCCCTTACTGGCCTCATGGAGACAGAGGAAACCGCCCGGATCCATTGCAGCGCAATGGATCCGGGCGATTCGTTTCCATGATTCATCCCTCTCGGATACCTACGGTCATCGCTCCCGCTTTCGTCATTATGCACTAACTCCACCCGTTCCGTTTGGCAAAATCGCCCATCGCAAAGCAGAATCTCTCCCACCGTGCCAATGTTATCTGTGACGGGTCGCCCTCGCGGATACGCAGCGTCCGGCGGATCTCCTTGGGGATCACGACGCGGCCAAGGTCGTCGATCCTTCTAACGATTCCTGTTGCCTTCATGGTGGCTTCCTCCAATACTGTATCAATTTGCTCTGTATGGCTGCAAAGCTATTGTTTGCAAAGAAAGGAGAAATATTCAGTTCCCGGAAAAGACACGCTTTGTGTCGCTTCCGGACGGGATCGCGTGATGCGCAGGCGTGCGCTTCGCCTGCACGGCGGCTTTCTTTTGCCGCGAGGGCTTGACGAAACGCCGCCCGGCCATGTAAAATGAACAGGCACAGAATCCATACGGAAAAACGAATTATGAGGAGGCGGCGAAGATCGACCGCGAAAAGCTTGAGCGGCAGCTTGCGGAGCTGCCGCTGTATCAGTACACATTTTTGAAAACGGAGGAGCTGACGTTCACGGAGCGTGTGCGCCGCATCTGCGAGACGGAATGCCCGATGTACAACAAAAGCTGGGCCTGTCCGCCCGCCGTCGGGACGGTGGACGAGTGCCGCGCGCGCTGTCTGGCCTATCCGTCGGTGCTCGTGATCTCCACGATCGCGGAGGTCCATGACATCGCCAGCATTGAAGAAACGCTCGGGACCCGCGCACCGCATGAGGCGCTGACGCACGAGGTGCTGGCGCTGGTAAAGCAGGCGTGCGGAGGCGATGCGATGGCCCTTTCGACGGAGTCGTGCGCCATCTGCGAAAAATGCGCATGGCCGGACGCGCCGTGCCGCTTCCCGGAAAAAATGTTCCCCTGCGTCGAGAGCAACGGCATTCTGGTCACGGCGCTGGCCGACCGGCTCGACATGAATTTCTTCAACGGAAACCTTGTGACGTGGTATTCCCTGATCTTCTACAGGGAGTCCGGCGAAAACAGCGTCCAGGGATAAGCCTCCGGCGGCTGCGACCGGAAGGTCAGCGTCTCGCCGGTCACGGGATGCGCAAAATGCAGCTCCGCCGACCAGAGCGCAGGCGTGCAGCGGTTATTCCGGCTGCCGTACTTGCCGTCGCCGGTGAGCGGCCAGCCGCGTGAGGAAAACTGGACGCGGATCTGATGCGTCCGGCCGGTGAACAGTCTGACGCGCACCAGCGTCAGCCCCTCCGCCTGCGCAAGCACGCGGTAGGCGAGTCGCGCATCCTTCACGCCCGCGCGCTTGCGCCGGACGGCATAGCTTTTCCCCTTCTGCCGGTCGAAAAAGAGCAGATCGTGCAGCTCCCCTTCCGCAGGCTCCGGCGCGCCGTCGAGCACGGCGAGGTATTCCTTGCCGAACGCCTCCGACTGCATCTGCGCGGAGAGCTTCGCCGCCGCATCCTGCGTCCGGGCGTAGACCATCACGCCGCCGGTCGGCTGATCGAGCCGATGCACCGGAAAGATCGCGCCGCCGAGCTGCTTTTGCAGCAGGGCCGGCATGGCGTCTTCCGCATCTCCCTGTGAAAGTACGCCGGCGGGCTTCACAACAACGGCGACCGCCGCGTCTGCATATAAGATTTCAGGCATATTCTGCCTCCCATTCTGTTTTGTCTATCATATCTGCCACCGCATCAAAAAGCAAGCGCGGCGCGTAAAGAAACGGAGTACCACCCATGACAACGAAAGAATATCAGAAAAAAAGCGGCTTTGCGATCTTCCTGTCGTTCTTCAAGCCGCACCGGAAGCTGTTCGTTCTGGATATCTTCTGCGCGCTGATGGTGTCGCTGATCGACCTGTGCTACCCCATCGTCTCGCGCACGGCCATGCAGAAGCTCCTTCCGGCGCATGCCTACCAGACCTTCTTCCTTATCATGGGGATCGTGGTGCTGGCATATATTCTGCGCTCCTGCCTGTATTTTATCATCGGCTACTGGGGCCACACGTTCGGCATCCGCGTCGAGGCCGATATCCGCGACGCGCTGTTCACGCACATGCAGGAGCTGAGCTTCGACTTCTACGACCGCAACCGCACCGGCCAGCTCATGAGCCGCCTGACCTCCGACCTCTTTGAGATCACAGAGCTGGCGCACCACGGCCCGGAGGATATCTTCATCTCGATGGTCACCATCGCGGGCGCGCTGGCCATCATGTTCACGGTCGAATGGCGGCTGGCGCTGGTCGTGTGCGTCATGATCCCGATCTTTCTCGTCATCATCATGAGCCGCCGCCGCGCCATGAGCAAGGCCTCCCGCTTCGTCAAGCAGAAAACCGGCGCGATCAACGCCGACATCGAGTCCAGCCTCTCCGGTATGCGCACGGCCAAGGCGTTTGCCAGCGAGGATCTGGAGGAGGAAAAATTCCGCCGCTCGAACAATGTGTATAAGACCTCCAAGCGCATGTTCCACAAGGAGATGGGTCTGTTCAACGCCATGATGGAGCTGTTCGTCTCCATGCTTTCCGTGGCGGTCATCGCGGTGGGCGGCGTGCTCATCATGAAGGACGATATGGATTACATCGACCTGATCACCTTCAGCCTTTACATCACCTCGTTCGTCAACCCCATCCGGCGGCTGACCAACTTCTCCGAGCTGTTTGCAAACGGCACGGCAGGCTTCTCCCGCTTTCTGGAGATCATGCGCACGGAGCCTGTGCTGAAGGACAAGCCGGACGCGCTGGAGCTGCACGACGTCAAGGGCCGGATCGACGTGGAGAACGTGACGTTCGCATATGAAGAGGAGCTGGACGTTCTGCACGGCGTGACGCTGCACGTCGAGCCGGGTGAGACCGTCGCGGTCGTCGGCCCATCCGGCGGCGGCAAGTCCACGCTCTGCCAGCTCATCCCGCGCTTTTACGACGTGACCGACGGCGCCATTCTGGTAGACGGCCACGACGTGCGCGACCTGACGCAGCACAGCCTGCGCAAGAACATCGGCGTTGTGCAGCAGGAGGTATTTCTGTTTGCCGACTCCATTCTGGAAAACATCCGCTACGGACGGCCCGACGCAACGATGGACGAGATCGTGGAGGCCGCGAAACGGGCGGAAATCTACGACGACATTCTGGCGATGCCGGACGGCTTCGACACCTACGTCGGCGAACGCGGCACACTCCTGTCCGGCGGACAGAAGCAGCGCATCTCCATCGCGCGCATTTTCCTGAAAAACCCGCCGATGCTGATCCTGGACGAGGCGACCTCGGCGCTGGACAGCCTGACAG
>FR887207.1:0-2076 GCA_000436735.1 Firmicutes bacterium CAG:170 | reverse complement strand
GCACGACGCTCATCATCGCCCACCGTCTCTCCACCATCCGCAAGGCGCACCGCATTCTTGTCATTGCGGACGGCAAAATTGAAGAGCAGGGTACGCACGAGGAGCTGCTGCGGCGCGGCGGCACCTATGCGAAGCTCTACCACACGCAGAACGCAGGCGAGCTGCATAGCGTCAGTTGACAAAGGCACACATGGTTTTCCCGGGCCTGAAGAGCCGCTGGCTGCGTTATCCTCGTTGATGGGCGACAGCCCATCTGCCTCGTCTGCCTTGCCATCTGCCGTCCATGCTCCGGGAAAACTCGAAGACCCGCCGGGCGCTCCGGCGCGTTTTTCGCAAGGCAGAGGGCGCAGGCTGAGCAAACGGAACAGAGCATTTGGGATCCATCGCGGCCCCGCTTTCCTTCGGAAGGCGGGGCGCATTCTTTTTTGCGGGAGGAATTGACAAAAGCGGCCTTTTCGTGTAAGTTATACAAGTATGATTTTCACCCGAACGGAAAGGAGCAGCCTATGTCCGGAGGCAAGCATCTTCTGGGCCGCCCGAAGGGCTATCACATCTTCGGCACGGCCAAGGTCGGCGAAAAGGGTCAGATCGTGATCCCAAAGGAAGCGCGAAAGCTGTTTCAGGTGGAGCCGGGCGACACGCTTCTGATCCTTGGCGACGAGCGCAACGGGATCATCGTGACGAAGCCCGACGTGATCCGGGACGCCGCAACGCAGATCTTTGAGAATTTGGGAAGCAGAGAAGAGGATGAACACAATGGAACTGTTTGAAATGTATGAGTCGCTCGGTGCCAGCCGCGAGGTCTGGGCCTACGGTGAGCGGGTGCTCGAGGGCTTAAAGGAGCGCTTCGCCGCCATCGATCAGACGGCGGAATATAATCAGGCGAAGGTTCTGCGCGCCATGCACGAAAACCGCGTGGACGCGACGTGCTTTGCCGCAACGACCGGCTACGGCTACGACGATATGGGCCGCGAAAAGCTGGAAAAGGTCTACGCAGACACCTTCGGCACGGAGGCCGCGCTCGTCCGCCCGCAGATCACCTGCGGAACGCATGCGTTGACCGTCGCGCTGAGCGCGAATCTGCTGCCGGGCGACGAGCTGCTGAGTCCCGTCGGCGCGCCGTATGACACGCTGGAGGAGGTCATCGGCATCCGTCCCTCCAAGTGCTCGCTGATGGAATACGGCGTCCGCTACCGTCAGGTCGATCTTCTGCCGGACGGCTCGTTCGACTATGACGCCATCCGCGCCGCCATTGGCGAAAAAACGAAGCTCATCACCATCCAGCGCTCAAAGGGCTACGCGACGCGCCCGTCCTTCTCGGTGGAGAAGATCGGTGAGCTGATCGCGTTCTGCAAGCAGTGCAAGCCCGACGTGATCTGCATGGTGGATAACTGCTACGGCGAATTCGTCGAACCGCGCGAGCCGTCCGACGTGGGCGCGGATATGATCGTCGGCAGCCTCATCAAGAACCCCGGCGGCGGACTGGCCCCCATCGGCGGCTATATCTGCGGCCGCGCGGAGCTGGTCGAGCGCTGCGCCTACCGGCTGTCGGCGCCTGGCCTCGGTCAGGAGGTCGGCGCGAATCTCGGCATTCTTCCGTCGTTCTATCAGGGCTTCTTCCTCGCGCCGACCGTCGTCGCCGGTGCGCTCAAGGGCGCGATCTTTGCCGCGGGGATCTATGAACGGCTGGGCTTCCCGTGCATCCCGAACGCGACGGAATCCCGGCACGATATCATTCAGGCCGTCGAGCTTGGCAGCGCAGAGCGGATGCTGGCCTTCTGCTCCGGCATTCAGGCCGCCGCGCCCGTGGACAGCTATGTGACGCCGGTGCCGTGGGCCATGCCGGGCTATGACTCCGAGGTGGTCATGGCGGCGGGCGCGTTCGTGCAGGGCTCGTCCATCGAGCTTTCCGCCGACGGCCCCATCCGTCCGCCGTATGCGGTCTATTTCCAGGGCGGCCTGACGTGGTATCACGCCAAGCTCGGTATCCTCATGAGCCTGCAAAAGCTCGTTGAGGCGGGGCTGGCAGAGGTGAAATAGAATATTCAGCCCCTTTTTCTTTGCGCGGCAAAGAAA
>FR887206.1:15630-18783 GCA_000436735.1 Firmicutes bacterium CAG:170 | reverse complement strand
AGGCTTCCGCCTGCCGGACTCTCTCGTTTGCTTTCTCAGAGCTTTCCGAGCGCCGCGTCGATATCGCCGATCATATACAGCGAGCCGTAGCAGAGGACGACGCCGTCCCGGCCCGCGTGCTCCACGGCAAGCCGCACGCCCTCCTCGGCAGACTGGCACGCCGTGACCGGACGGCCGAACTGCCGCAGATACTCCGCCAGCTTGTCCGCCGGAAGCGCGCGCGGATTTGCCGGAGTGATGGTGATAAACTCCTTTGCGTACCGTGCAACGTCGCGGTACATGCAGTGGAAGTCCTTGTCGCCCAGCACGCCGGTCAGCACCGTCAGCTCCCGTCCGGGCAAATAGTCCTCAATATTCTTGACGAGCGCCTCGATGCACTGCGGATTGTGGCCGCCGTCAATGATGAACATCGGCTCTCTGCGCATCAGCTCGAAACGGCCCGGCCAGCGGACGGTCTCGATGCCCTCGCGGATATTTTCGTCGGTGATCCTCCAGCCGCGCTTTTGCAGTACGCGCGCCGTGGTCAGCGCGACTGCTGCGTTGTGCAGCTGATGTTCGCCCAGCAGCGGAAGCTGCAGGCTCTTGAAGTCTTCCCAGTCGAACACCTGTCCCTCGAGCGAATGCGACAGCAGCTGCAGCGAATCGAAGTCCGCCTTGTGCAGCGGCACGCCGAGCTTCTCGCAGCGCTCCTCGAACACCGCCTCGACCGACGGCTTCTCGCGGTAGATCACGGCGTCGCAGCCGGGCTTGATGATCCCGGCCTTGGTCGCGGCGATCTTCTCCAGCGTATCGCCCAGCACCTCGGTGTGGTCGAGTCCGATGTTGCAGATCACAGCCGCCTCCGGCGGCAGGATCACGTTCGTCGCGTCAAATTCGCCGCCCATGCCGACCTCGCAGACCACGATGTCGCAGTGCTGGCGGGCAAAATACTCGAAGCCGAGCGCCGTCACCATCTCAAACTCCGTCGGCCGCTCGAAGATGGAGTCGGCCATGGGCTTGATGTACTCGGTCAGCTCGCAGATGTCCTTGTCGGAGATCTGCTCGCCGTTGACCTGAATGCGCTCGTTGAAGCGGATCAGATACGGCGAGGTATACAGGCCGGTCCTGTAGCCCGCCTTGCGCAGGATGGACGCGACCATCGCGCAGGTCGAGCCTTTGCCGTTGGTGCCGGTCACATGGACAAATTTGCACTGCCGCTCGGGATGGCCCATCACGTCGAGCAGGGCGCTGATGCGCTCCAGCCCGGGGACGCTCCCCTTCCAGCAGACCTCGTGAATATAATGCAGAGCTTCGTCAAGGGTCATAATATCGAACTTCTTTCTGTTTGATTGGATTTCTGCGCGTTTACTGAGCGGAAGCCTTTCTCCGCGGGTTTGCGTCAGCCAGATGGAATTTGCGCAGCGCCATAACGACCGGCAGCGCAACCGTCGCCGTCAGGAACGAGGCCAGCGCACCTGTTGCAAGGCGTACCCAGAATACGCCAAAAACCATGGCAAAGGAATAATAATGATAGATCACGGAGTCAAGATAGAATACCAGCGTGTTTGCGCACGAGGTCACAAGGCCGGCCACGATGCAGACAATGTAATAAACATAGGGCTTCTTCGTCGAGGTGATGGCCTCAATGGACATGGATCTGCGCAGCACAACGGTGCCGAGGCCGACGATCAGGCCGCGGAGCACAGCCGGCAGCAGCCACAGGACCGTCGTGGCCGTAAAGCCGTATTTCAGCATCTGTTCCAGAAATGCGCCGAGAAGGCCGACGATGCAGGCATCGACCGGGCCATAGAGCAGCGCGCAGACGACCGTGGGCAAAGAAACAAAGGTGATCTTTACACCGGCGATCTCCACGGCAAACATGGACAGGACAAAGAAGAGCGCGACCAGCAGCGCGTCGATGACGAGCCGCTTCGTAGTAAAGGATTTCAGCATAAAAAAGCCTCCTATTTTGTAAATGGGAGGAGGTTGAAACAATATTTCATTTCACAAGCTGGAAACTGCTGTACAATTTCTGTTTGCTTCAGCGGATGCGAAAATGGCACCGCGGGAAAACCCCTTCGCCCGGTGGCAACCTCCCATCCAGCCGGTACTTGACGCGCCATTTCTACTCATTCATGCAACTTTCGGGTACGCATGCTGCTTTGTTGAATTGGCAGGGTCACATCTGCCTGCCCTTCCGGTTTTCTCCTTCGCTATCATTGTATTGCTTTTTTCAAAAATAGCAAGAGGGTTTTCAATATTTTTTTACTGATTTTTTGCGGAGCGGCGCTTCCGCCGCGTTTTCCCGCTCCATACCGTCCGCAGAGCATAAAAAAGCCGCCCTCCGGCGGCAAAAAAGAGGCCGGCCCATGGCAGGACTGCACACCCTTCTTCGAATGCGCACTACACCCGTTACCCATACAGCCAGCTCGGAAACGGCTGCCTCACGGCACACGGGGTGGGCTGCTTAGTGCTGCTTGGTTCCCCACCTGACACGGTTCACAGGGCCCCGTTGCGTAAGACCGAATCTTCAACGCCGCTTATATGGGTCAGACGATACAATACGCACCCTCGGTCGGGATTTCCTCCCCGCTATAGCGGATTGCGGGTAACAAGGCACCGCTATCTCCCCGAGTAGTGCAGCCTTGCCACAGGCCGGCAGGCCCTGACAAGGAAAAGTCTTCAGTCGAGTCTGCTTTCGACGAAATCGACCAGCTCACCGACTGTGTTGAGCTTTTCTTCCATCTCCAGATCGACGCCCAGCTCCGATTCCAGATCCATTACCATCTCGACGGTGTCGAGCGAATCAATGCCCAGCGACTCAAAGGTCGTCTCGCGGGTGATCTCATCCGGCGAAATGTCAAGCTGCGCGGCCAGATAGGACCGGATCTTCTCAAACATGATATCTTCCTCCATCCATCACACCGGCCTGTTTTCTCTCTGCGGCCGATGGAGCGGTTATGTGATAGAATAATCATACGGATTTTTCTGTCGTTGTCAAGTGTTGATTTTTGAAGATTGTGCAAATTCTGCCCTTCCCGCCCGATTCTTCCGCTTCCGTGGGGGTTTTCTGCGTCAGAATGGCGCGGAATGCCTCCGGCGGGGCATTTCGAATGCACCGAAGGCGCGGTGCGATTATGAGCGCCGTCACCGCCGCTGCGCGGGCCCTCATCT
>FR887206.1:11682-15580 GCA_000436735.1 Firmicutes bacterium CAG:170 | reverse complement strand
AAAGGCGCGTTGTGCCTCCGGCGGCCCATTCTTTTCTGTCTTGCCAGAAAAGAATGGGGAGAAAAAAGGCGCTGGGGACGCGGAATCGCGCTGACGCGCCTGAAAAAGCATTTTGCTTCTGCGTGTCATTCACTGATCGTGCGTTCCGCAAGGAACGCCCTTCGGGCGGTCCGCAGAATTTCTGCCGTCTAAAAAATCTGCTGAGGCAAATATTTTTGCCTGTAAAATCGAAAAGTATTTGCTCTGAATCCATGCGGGGCTTTCAGGTTTTGCCCGTTTCTGCTTCACAGCCTCTATTGGTTGCGGAAGAGAAACGGGCCAAGTCAAAAGTCTGAAAGTTAGAGAATCCGGCGCGTAAGCGCTATTCGCGTCCCCAGCGTCTCTTTTTTGCATACTTTTTTCTGACAAGCCAGAAAAAAGTATGCCGCCGGAGGCACGCTCTTTGCCGCGCAAAGAAAGTGTGATTGAAAGCCTTCAACGAAAGCCTTCCGTTAAAATGTTCAGCTCAAAAAATCCTTCAGCTTCTTGCTTCTCGACGGATGCCTCAGCTTGCGCAGCGCCTTGGACTCGATCTGGCGGATGCGTTCGCGCGTAACGTCGAACTCCTTGCCGACCTCCTCGAGGGTATGAGGCTTGCCGTCCTGAAGGCCGAAGCGCATACGCAGGACCTGCTGCTCACGCGGCGTGAGGGTAGCGAGGACATCCTCGAGCTGCTCACGCAGAAGTGTGTAGGATGCCTCCTCGGAAGGCTGCGAAGCGTCATCATCCTGAATGAAGTCGCCGAGATGACTGTCCTCTTCTTCGCCGACCGGCGTCTCAAGGGAGACCGGCTCCTGCGCGATCTTCATGATCTCCTCGACCTTGGGAACGTCCATGTGCAGCTCCTTGGCGACCTCTTCGGTGGTCGGCTCGCGGCCAAGTGTCTGGACCATGCTGTGCGAGGTGCGCAGAACGCGGTTAATGGTCTCGACCATATGTACCGGGATGCGGATGGTGCGGGCCTGATCGGCGATGGCGCGGGTGATCGACTGGCGGATCCACCAGGTCGCGTAGGTCGAGAATTTGTAGCCCTTGGTATAGTCGAATTTTTCAACAGCCTTCATCAGGCCGAGATTTCCCTCCTGAATGAGGTCGAGAAGCTGCATTCCGCGACCGACGTAGCGCTTGGCGATGGAGACGACGAGTCGAAGGTTCGCCTCGGACATGCGCTTGCGCGCCTCCTCGTCGCCCTCGGCCATGCGCTTGGCCGTTTCCAGCTCCTCCTCGGGCGTGAGCAGCTTGATCTTGCCGATCTCCTTGAGATACATGCGGACAGGGTCATCCAGGCGGCCCTCGCCGAGATCGTCATAGCGCGCAAGCTCTTCCTCGGTCGGAGCGGCCTCCAGCTCGCCGTTTTCAATGGCGTCGATCTCGTCGAGCGTCGGGCTGTCGAGGCCGTCGGCGGAGCCGATCAGATCGAGCACGTCGCTGACGTCGATCTCCACGCCCGCCGCCTCGAGCACATCGTAAAACTGTTCCGTCTGTTCCTCGGTGGCATCCACGGCGTCCAGCGTATCGACCAGCTTCTTGGAGGCGACCTTTTTTGTCTTTTTGCTTTCCTCCAGAAGTGCGGTCAGCTTGGTGCGGGCCTCGTCCGTAAGCTCCATTTTTTGCAGCAGTTCCATGTCTTTTGCCATTTCAGCCACCGTATCCTTTCTGTTCTCTGCGCTGCGCGGCCAGAGCCAGCAGCGCGTCGCCGCCTCTGCGGTTTCTGCGTTCGTCCTCCTGACGGATCACGTCCACATAATCGCGCAGAGCGTCCTCGTTGATGATCTGATCGTCCTTGCCTGCGACCGCCGAAAGATGCGCCATTTCCTCGGGGGAGAATTCCCCCTCCAGCGCGCCGAGCGTCACGCTCTGACCGGCGGCATTGCGCGCCGCAAGCGCGGCGTAGGCTCTGCCGAGCAGTTCACAGGAAAACTGCTCCGGCCGGAGCGTCACACCGGCAAACAGCGCCGGTTCCTTGAGCACGAGCCGGAGAAGTCCTTCTTCCGCCATCGCCGAACGCACGTTGTCATAGCGAATGCCCTTGATGCGGGGCTGCTGCTGCTTCGCGGGCGAAAGGTCCTGCACCTCCTGCTTCTTTTTTTCACGCGCAATGCGCTTTTTGAACGCCTTTTGCACCTCCAGCTTGATGGCGTCGTAGCTGACGCCCGCAGCCTCGGCGGCGCGTCGGCCATAGACCTCGCGCTCGACCGCGTTCTGGAGCGTGGAGACCATCTCCGCCGCCGCCGTCAGAAACGCGACGCGCTGGTCGTCCTGCGCGAGATCATACTTGCGACGGAGCGACTGGAGCCGGTACTCCGCCTGATTCTCCGACTGGTCGAGCAGGAGGCTGAAGCGGTCGGCGCCGTATTTCCGCAGAAATTCGTCCGGGTCCTTCGCGCCCTGCATCCGCAGGATCTTCACCTGAAGTCCAACCTTTTCCAGCATCGGGATAGCGCGCCGGGTCGCGTTCTGTCCTGCCTCGTCGCCGTCGTAGATCAGAACGATCTGATTCGTGTATTTCGCCAGAATGTTGGCATGCTCCTCCGTCAGAGAGGTGCCGAGCGACGCGACCGCGCAGTCAAAGCCGTACTGGTGCAGCGCGATGGCGTCCATGTAGCCCTCGGTGAGGATGATCCGTCCCTGCTTGCTTTTTTTCGCAATGTTCAGGGCGAAGAGATTTTTCCGTTTGTTGAAGATGATCGTCTCGGGCGAATTGAGATATTTGGGCGTCGAGTCGTCCATCACGCGCCCGCCGAAGCCGATGATGTTGCCGCGCACATCGATGATCGGGAACATCAGCCGGTTGCGGAAGCGGTCGTAAATGCCGCCCTTCTGCGACTTGACCGCGAGGCCCGCCTCGAGCAGCTCTTCCTTGGTGTAGCCCTTTTTGACCATCGCGTCCAGCAGCGCCGACCACTCGTTGGGTGAGTAGCCAAGCCCGAAGCGCGTCACGGTCGCGCGGGAAAGCGCGCGCTTTACGATGTACGCCCGCGCCTCCTCTCCGCACGGCGCGAAGAGCTGCTCATGGAAAAAGCGCGCCGCATCCTTGCAGAGCGCCCACAGGCGCTCCTGCCGCTTGTAGGTGGAGGTGTACTCATGATCGTCCGGTACATCCATTCCTGCGCGCTTGGCAAGGAAGCGCACCGCGTCCGGATAGTCGAGATTTTCGATCTCCATGATGAAATTCACCACGCCGCCGCCCTTGTGGCAGCCGAAGCAGTAGTAAATGCCCTTGTCGGGCGCGACCGAGAAGGAGGCTGTTTTTTCCGAATGGAATGGGCACAGGCCAAACAGATTGCCGCCCTTGCGGGTCAGGGAAACGTACTGGCCGACCACGTCCTCAATGGGATTGCGGGCCGACAGCTCGTCGAGAAATGCTGGCGGGAATGGCATTGCAACCTCCTTTCTGCACCCAATTGGTGCGGTATCGCTTCGCGGACATACTTTTTTCTGGCTTGTCAGAAAAAAGTATGCAAAAAAGAGACGCTGGACGCGAAATAGCGCTTACGCGCCTGAAAAGCTTGTCGTTCTGTCTTGCGTTTTGTCGTTTCGTTTCCGTCGTCAAAACGCCCTTCGGGCGGCCGTAGAATCGGGTTTCCCAAGCGTACGATAGGCCGTGCAAATTGCTTTTTTGCGCCCGTTGAATATTTGACGTATGGAAGTCGAAACAGACGCAGAGTATTTCGATAACCTCGCCGGTCTGTCCAATACGCATCTGCATCGCGTTTTGTAAATCCGAAAATAAATTCCGCACAAACCAAGCCCCGGGGAAAATCCAAGGAAGGGGGGCCGCAGCCCCCTTCTTGGTCGTTTTAAGGGGGTTTGCAAAGGGGACAGGGCTCCCACGCGAATCCAGCGAAGCGATTCGTGT
>FR887206.1:0-11596 GCA_000436735.1 Firmicutes bacterium CAG:170 | reverse complement strand
TGTCATCAAAGGAAAAGGGGGCTGAATGCCGCCCTACGGAGGCACTCCGTTAAATCACCGCACCTGCCATGTGGCCGGAATAAACAGCTCCGAGAACTTATAGACCGCATACCGGTCGGTCATACCGGCGATATAGTCGCAGACGATGCGGTCCATTCCGTCGAAGTCCAGCTGCGGAATGAAATCCGCCGGAAGCTTCATCGGGTTTTTGCTGTAATACTCATAGAGCCTGCGGATAATATCCTTGGCCTTGGATTCCTCACCCTTGGCCACAGGATTGGTATAGACCCGGGCGAACATGAATTTCCGCAGCTCGTCCATCGCCGCGGCGACCTCCGGCCGCATTCCGAGCGTGCCGGTCTCCGCCGTATGGTCGATCATATCCATGACCAGCGTATTGATGCGCTCCGAATGGGAATGACCGAGGATATCCGCGATCTCGCGCGGGATATCCGATTCCTTCAAGATCCCGGCGCGCATGGCGTCGTCGATGTCATGATTGATGTAAGCGATACGGTCGGAGGCGCGGACGACCTGTCCCTCCAGCGTTTCCGGGATAAAATCGCCCGTATGGCCGAGGATGGCCATGCGCACCTCGTAGGTCAGATTCAGGCCCGCGCCATCGTGCTCGAGCTTGTCCACCACGCGCAGCGACTGTTCATTGTGCCGGAAGGGCTTGCCGGTCACATCGGTCAAAGCCGCCTCTCCGGCATGGCCGAACGGCGTATGGCCCAGATCGTGGCCGTAGGCCGCCGCCTCGGCCAGATCCTCATTGAGCCGCAGGCCGCGGCAGATTGTGCGCGCGATGCGTGAGACCTCGATGGTGTGGGTCATGCGCGTGCGGTAATGGTCGCCCTCCGGCGAGAGAAAGACCTGCGTCTTGTGCATGAGCCGCCGGAAGGATTTGCTGTGGACGATGCGGTCGGCGTCGCGCTGATAACAGGTACGCGCGTCACTGTCCTCCTCCGAGTAGAGCCGTCCCTTCGTCTCCGCCGACTTCTGCGCCAGCGGCGAAAGCTCCCGGTATTCCTCCTGCTCCAGTCTTTCCCGAACGGTCATGACTAGTCCCCCATTTCGCTCTGATATTCTTTATAGCACAAAAAAGTGAACGTTTCTTGAACGTCTGTTTATTTTTCGACGCGCTCCGCGCGGTAAATGTTCCCCGTTTTTACAGGCGTGTAACTGTTCCCCGTTTTCACAGGCGTGCCCGTTCCTGCGGACAGCTCCCGCAGCCGCGCGGCCAGCGCGGCGGTCTTTTCCTGCGGGAGACAGGCGTGCAGCAGGACTGCCGCGCCGTATTCCGCGTTCAGCTCCTCGCCGCTCTGTGCGGCCAGCTCCAGCCGCGCCCGCTCCAGAAAGGCATAGCTGCATGAGATATCCACGCAGTCCCACACGCACCGGCGCGCGATGCCCGCCGCGTCGAGTGCCATTTTGGCAGTCTTGGTATACGCGCGCGTCAATCCACCCGCGCCCAGCAGAATACCGCCGAAGTAGCGCGTCACGACGCACACGACGTTCTGCACGTTCTCGCGGTCAAAGACCGCCAGCATGGGCTGACCGGCCGTGCCCTGCGGCTCGCCGTCATCCGAGGCGCGGACCGTCCCGTTTGCCAGCCGGTAGCAGAAGCAGTGGTGCCGGGCGTCATAGTGCTTTTTCCGCACGGCCTCGATACAGGCGCGGGCCTCCTCCTCCGTCTCCGCCGGGAACACCTGCCCGATGAAGCGCGATTTCTTTTCCACAAGCTCCGCCTCGGACGGGCCTGCCGGGATCCGATATTCTTCCATAGCTCACTCCGTCACATACGGCAGCAGTCTGCCGTAAAGCGTCTCGTCCATGATGGCTTCTACAAGGATGCCCTCCGCCTCATAGCGGCAGCTGAGCACCTTCGCCTGCGAATGCAGCGTATCGACCATGCCGCCCATCGAATAGGGCAGGCAGAGGCGGACATGGTGCAGTCCGCGTTCGAGCAGCCGCTCGGCCAGCGCCTTGAGCGCGTCGATGCCCTCGCCGGTCCTTGCGGAGATCTCCACATTGTTCTCTCCGCGCGGCGCGCCGTTTTCCGCGATGTCACATTTATTGTAGCAGTCGATCACCGGCACGCCGGGCTTGGCCAGCTCGCCGATCAGCCGCTCGACCACCTGCATATGCGCTTCGCGCTCCGGGTCGGAGGCGTCGATCACATGAATGAGAAGGTCGGCGTATTGCAGCTCCTCGAGCGTCGCCTTGAACGCCTCGACCAGATGATGCGGCAGCTTGGCGATGAAGCCAACGGTGTCGGACAGCAGCACGTCGCAGGTATCGCTGAGCGAGAGCTGGCGCGTGGTCGTGTCCAGCGTGTCAAACAGGCGGTTGTTTGCGGGAATGTCTGCGCCGGTCAGATAGTTCAGCAGCGTGGATTTTCCCGCGTTCGTATAGCCCACCAGCGCCACGACCGGCACGTCGTTCTTGATGCGGCGGCGGCGCTGCACGGCGCGCACCTTCCGCACCTCCTCCAGCTCCGCACGGAGCTTCTGGATGCGGGAACGGATGTAACGCTTGTCGGTCTCGAGCTGCGTCTCGCCGGGGCCTCTGGTGCCGATGCCGCCGCCAAGGCGGCCCATTTCCTCGTTCCACACCGTCAGGCGCGGCAGATAATACTGATACTGCGCCAGCTCCACCTGAAGCTTGCCCTCGCGCGTTTTGGCGCGCTGGGCGAAAATATCCAGAATCAGCGCGCTGCGGTCGAGCACCGGCGCTTTCATCAGATCCTCCAGCGTCCGCAGCTGCGACGGCGTCAGGTCGTTGTCAAATATCACAAGATTTGCGCCGCTCGACTGTACCATCTGCCGAACCTCGTCGGCTTTTCCCTCACCGATGAACGAGTGCGGGTCGGGCGTGTGCTTGTTCTGCAAGACCTTGCCGGCGCATTCTCCGCCCGCCGTCTCCAGCAGCGCCTCCAGCTCGTCGAGCGTTTTTTCGTCGGAGGTCTCCTCCGGCGTAAAGCAGTCGGCGTTCAGGCCGACCAGGATCGCCCGGTCTATGATGATCTTTTTTTCTTCCATGCTTCTCTCCGTAATTTCCGATCTGCGCCGCGCCGGTCTTTGACAAAATTCGCCGGGTATGAAAAAAGCCCGCACCGGTACGCGGTGCGGACTTTGCTTCTTACTTCAGGCCGTATTTCTTGTTGAAACGGTCAACACGTCCACCGGTGTCAACAAGCTTCTGCTTGCCGGTGTAGAACGGGTGACACTTGGAGCAAATTTCAACCTTAATGTCCTTTTTAGTAGAACCAGTCTCAATAACTGCACCACACGCGCATCTGATAGTAGTCTGTTCGTACTTGGGATGGATACCTTCCTTCATGAGTTTCACCTCTCTCATCAGATTTCTGTAAAAAGGCAGACTGCCCTTCCCTTGGTTCAAACGCTTGGGTAGTATATCATATCCGTTTCCGCTTTGCAAGCAATTTTTTAGTTTTTTCTCTGGAAAATCCTGATTTTCTCTTCCGGCACGCCGTTTGTCTCCGCCGGATTTTCCGAAAACAGCCCGTAAAGCGCGGCGCAGCGGCATTCCAGCGCGAAATATTCCGCGTCCGGGCCGCGCTCTCCGGCGTTGACGATCGGGAGCGTGCCGTTTCTGCGCATTTCGCGGAGCAGCGTCCTGCCCTTTTCGTCGAACGCCAGCACGCGCACATACGGCGCTTCGCGCAGGAGCGTCTGCGCATCGATGCCGAGATACGCGCACAGCAGCAGCCTTTGCAGCCGTGTGCGCGGATAGCGCTTCGATTTTGCCGCGCAGAGGATCGCTTCGACGGAGGCTTCCGTCTGCACCGCCCGCCAGACCTTGCTCCAAAGTCCCTCCGAGCCGAAGGGGACGCGCGCCCATTCCTCCCGCGTCAGTCCGCGCAGCCGCGCCAGCACCGCGCGTTCTCCCGCCCGCATGGAATAGCGCGCAGCGTCCGCATAGACCGCCGCAGCCGTCTGCGGCACGAGTTGCCGCCACGTCCCGCCCTGCTCCAGCTGCGCGCGCACGGCGGTCGCCGACGGATTTTCCGCGTCCGGCGTCTCGTCGTGATAGCCGCCATCCCGCCGGACGGCCAATGGCCGCATTCTGCTGCCGCGCTCCAGAAGCGCCTTGCAGTATTCCGCCGCCAGAATGTCGTTCGGCGCGGTCAGCAGCGCGCCGTCTCCCGACACGCGCTCCAGCGCCAGCTGCCGCGCGGCCGGATAGCTCCGCCCCTCGTCCAGCGCCGTGCGGAGTGCCTGCGTGAACTCCGGCGAACGCATCGCCTCCGCCGCGCGGACAAGCGCGTCCGTATCGCCCGTTTCGCTTCCGAAGCAGAGCGTATCCACCACCCCGAGCCGGTCAAGGATCTCCACGCCACCGCGCGCAAAGCCCTCCGCCGAGGAAAGCGCGGCAGTGACCGGCAGCTCCAAGACAAGGCTCGCGCCGCACTCGACCGCCGCCCGCGCGCGGACGGTCTTGTCGAACACGGCAGGCGCGCCGCGCTGGACGAAATTGCCGCTCATCAGGCAGACGGCGGCTGTGTCCTCTCCCACACGCTCCCGCACGAGCCGGAGCTGCTTTTCATGTCCGAGATGGAACGGATTGTATTCACAAATGATCCCGGCTGCCCGCATGGCGCGCCTCCTTCGGAATTTCTTGCGGAAAGCACTTGTTTCCGCAGGATTTTTATTGTATGATAGAGCTTGCTGTGAAAGATTTTAGCACGTTTGCTGAAAAAAAGAAATACAGGAGTGAAGAACTATGAACATTCTGGTTATCAACGCGGGCAGCTCCAGCCTTAAGTACCAGCTTATGGATCCGGACACCGGCAACGTCACCGCCAAGGGCCTTTGCGAGCGCATCGGTCTGGACGGCCGCCTGACCCACAAGGTCCCTGCGAGCGGCAAGAAGGTCGAAAAGGACATCCCGATGCCCACCCATAAGGAAGCCATCGAGGCTGTTATGGCCATTCTGGTCGATCCGGTCGACGGCGTCATCAAGTCCGTTGATGAGATCGACGCAGTCGGTCACCGCGTTCTGCACGGCGGCGACAAGTTCGTTGAGAGCTGCATCATCGACGAGGCCTGCAAGCAGGCCATTCGCGACTGCATCCCGCTCGGCCCGCTCCACAACCCCGCCAACCTCATGGGCATCGAGGCCTGTGAGAAGGCCATGCCGGGCAAGCCCCAGGTCGCCGTGTTCGATACCGCGTTCCATATGACCATGCCTCCGAAGGCATACCGCTATGCCATCCCCACCAAGTACTACACCGAGGATCATCTGCGCCGCTACGGCTTCCATGGTACCTCCCACCGCTTCGTTTCCAAGCGCTGCATCGAGCTGATGGGTGGCGTGGAGAACGCGCACCGTGTCATCGTCTGCCACCTCGGCAACGGCTCGTCTCTCTCCGCCGTCAAGGACGGCAAGTGCCAGGATACCTCCATGGGCCTGTCCCCGCTGGCCGGCGTCCCGATGGGCACCCGTGCAGGCGACATCGACACCTGCGTTGCACAGTTCATCATGAACAAGTACAACATGTCCGCCGACGACTGCCTGACCATGCTCAACAAGAAATCCGGCGTTCTGGCGCTGTCCGACGGCGTTTCCTCCGACTTCCGTGATCTCGACGCGGCAGCCGAAAAGGGCAACGAGGCCGCGCAGCTTGCGCTCGACAAGTTTGCATACGAAGTCCGCAAGTACATCGGCGCTTACGCAGCCGCTCTGGGCGGCGTGGACTGCCTCGTGTTCACCGCAGGCGTCGGTGAAAACTCCGCCTCCATGCGCGCTTCCATCTGTGACGGTCTGGAATTCCTCGGTGTCAAGCTCGACGCAGAGAAGAACAAGCTCCGCGGCGAAGAGGTCGTGATCTCCACACCCGATTCCAAGGTCACCGTCTGGGTCATCCCGACCAACGAAGAGCTGATGATCGCGCAGGATACCGCCGCGCTCACCCGCTGATTTTCTCTCGCTTCCAACAGGCCCCGCGAACGCATCGCGTTCGCGGGGCATTTTACTTTCCCTGTCCGTTTCCGGACAGGCCGGAGCACATACTTCCGCCTTCTCTCTCATAGTCTATACCAGCATACACAGCTTGGAGGTGCCACATGAGAGAGGATTTGGAAGCCAGAGCCCAACAGCTTGCTGTGTACCTTATTGAAAGCCGCACGACCATCCGTGCCGCCGCCAAACACTTCGGGATCTCAAAATCCACCGTACACAAGGATCTCTCGGAACGGCTGGAGACATGCAACCGTTCCCTGTACATACAGGTTCAGGCGATCCTTGCGGAAAACAAGGCCGAGCGCCACATCCGCGGCGGGCTTGCAACGCGCCGCAAATACAAGGGCGAGACCGGCGGCGCCGTCTGACTGCCGCCCGGAGACGTGCGCAGAGGGGCTTCCCTCTGCGCATTTTTCATTGCATCACGCTAAATTCTAAAAGTTTGTTAGTTTTGCAAAAAAATTTTTAGAAACCGGTTGATTCTTTCGTAACAAAGGTATATACTGACGATAGACCCCAAGGCACTTATGCTATGAACAATGATTCAGGAGGCAAGCATTATGAAATACGGTCGTACCTTCAACTTCTCCGCCGGCCCCGCAATGATGCCGGAGCCTGTTCTCGAGGAGATCCGGGATGAAATGATGAACTACCGCGGAAGCGGCATGTGCGTCATGGAGATGTCCCACCGCTCCAAGGTTTTCCAGCAGATCATCGACGAGGCCGAGCAGGATCTCCGCGATCTGATGGGCATTCCCGACAACTACAAGGTCCTGTTCATTCAGGGCGGCGCTACGCTCCAGTTCTCCATGATCCCGATGAATCTGATGAAGAACGGCAAGGCCGTCTACATCGAGACCGGCGCATGGTCCAAGAAGGCCATTGCCGAGGCGAAAAAGGTCGGCGAGGTCGTCGTCGCCGCCTCCTCCAAGGATAAGAACTTCACCTATATCCCCGATTGCTCCGATCTGGACATTCCCGAGGATACCGACTACGTCTATATCTGCGAGAACGAGACCATCCACGGCGTCACCTGGCAGAAGCTGCCCAACACCAAGGGCCACACCCTCGTCTCCGACCAGTCCTCCATGTTCCTCTCCCAGCCCTGCAACGTCTCCGACTATGGCATGATCTACGCGGGCGTGCAGAAGAACGTCGGTCCGGCCGGCATGGTCGTCGTCATCATCCGCGAGGATCTCATCCGCGACGATCTGACCGAGCTGCCCATCTATATGCAGTACAAGACCCATGCCGACGCAGGCTCCATGTACAATACCCCGAACTGCTGGGCCATCTACTGCTGCGGCAAGGTCTTCAAGTACCTCAAGAGCATCGGCGGTCTGGAAGAGATGCACAAGCGCAATCTTGACAAGGCCAAAGTCCTGTATGACTTCCTCGACAGCTCCAGGATGTTCAACGGCACCGTTGAGCCGCAGGTCCGCTCGCTCATGAACGTTCCGTTCGTCACCGAGTCCAAGGAGCTGGACGCCGAGGTCGTCGCCGCCACCAAGGCTGCGGGCTTTGACAACCTCAAGGGCCACAAGTCCGTCGGCGGCCTGCGCGCCTCCATCTACAACGCCATGCCCAAGGAGGGCGTTGAGGCGCTGGTCGCATTCCTGAAGAATTTCGAAGAAAACTACGGCAAATAATTTGTTCATACGGCGCGGAATACCCTTTTCCGCGCCGTAGCTTTCACAAAAATTCAAAATAAGGAGATTTTATCATGCGTATTCTCGTTACCGACGGTATGGACAAGCAGGCCATGGCGCAGCTGCGTGAAGCAGGCCATGAGGTCGTTGAGCAGTTCTATGCTCCCGAAGAGCTGGGCGCAGCCCTGCGCGAGTTCGACGCAGTCGTCGTCCGCTCCAAGACCAAGGTTCGCGCCAACCACATCGACGAGGCCAAGGGCGGCAAGCTCAAGCTCATCATCCGCGGCGGCGTCGGCGTGGACAACATCGATGTCAAGTACGCCGAGGCCAATGGCATCACCGTCAAGAACACCCCGAAGGCTTCCTCCCAGTCCGTCGCGGAGCTGGCCATGGGCCACATGTTCTCCTGCGCGCGTTATCTTTCCATCGCGGGCCACACCATGCGTGAGGGCAAGTGGGAAAAGAAGGCCTACGGCAAGGGCATCGAGCTTCAGGGCAAGACGCTCGGCATCGTCGGCTTCGGCCGCATCGGCCAGCATCTGGGCGTCATGGCCAAGGCCATCGGCATGAACGTCATCGCCTTTGATATCTACCACATCCCCGGCATCGAGGAGCAGCTGGGCATCCCCTACGTTGAGATGGACGAGCTGCTTGCCAAGTCCGATTTCATCTCCGTCCACGCTCCGGCCGTTGACGGCGGCGCGCTCATCAACGCAGAGCGCATCGAAAAGATGAAGGATGGCGTCTGCATCATCAACACCTCCCGCGGCACCAACGTGGACGAGGCCGCACTTCTGGCCGCGCTCGAATCCGGCAAGGTCCGCGCCGCCGGTCTCGACGTCTACGCCGACGAGCCCGCCTCCAACTCCGCTCTGTACAGCCATCCGATGGTCTCCTGCACGCCGCACATCGGCGCTGCCACCGTCGAGGCCCAGAAGCGCATCGGCGCGGAGATCGTAGACATTATTACCAATTTTAAGGTCTGATTTTGTACACTGCCCGCGCACACTGCTGTTGTATTTCGCCTAAAAAAGCGTTATGATATACATAGCAATCTGTAGAAAATCCATAAATCCGCAGATTATATTTTAGGAGGATAAGATCATCATGAATGCTTATGTTGCAAGTGTCATCGATTATGTCAAGACTGCACACGCCAACGAGCCTGAATTCGTTCAGACCGTCGAGGAAGTGCTCTCTTCCATCTCTCCCATCATGGACGCGCATCCCGAATACGAGAAGGTCGATCTGCTGAAGCGCATGGTCGAGCCGGAAAGAATGTTCACGTTCCGCGTCTGCTGGATGGACGACAACGGCAACTATCATACCAACCGCGGCTGGCGCTGCCAGTTCAACGGCGCGATCGGCCCCTACAAGGGCGGCATCCGCTTCCAGAAGAACGTCTATGAGGGCATCATCAAGTTCCTCGGCTTTGAGCAGACCTTCAAGAACAGCCTGACCGGCCTGCCCATGGGCGGCGCCAAGGGCGGCTCCGACTTCGATCCCGCCGGCAAGTCCGCCGCCGAGGTCATGCGCTTCTGCCAGAGCTTCATGACGGCTCTGTACCGCTACATCGGGCCGGACATCGACGTTCCCGCAGGCGATATGGGCGTCGGCGGCCGTGAGATCGGCTACCTGTACGGCCAGTACCGCCGTCTGAAGGGCGTCTGGGAGAACGGCGTTCTCACCGGCAAGGGCATGAGCTACGGCGGCTCCCTGATCCGTCCGGAAGCGACCGGCTACGGCGCTGTGTACTATCTCCAGGAAGTTCTGAAGCACGAGAACGACACCATTGAGGGCAAGCGCATCGCCATCTCCGGCTACGGCAACGTCGGCTGGGGCATCATGAAGAAGGCTGCCGAGCTGGGCGCAAAGGTCACCTACTTTGCCGGCCCCGACGGCTACATCCATGATCCGGACGGCGTCACCGGCGAAAAGCTCGACTACATCCTCGAGATGCGCGCCAAGGACCCGATGCACTGCAAGCCCTATGCCGACAAATACGGCGTGGAATTCGTTCCGGGCGCAAAGTGCTGGGGCGTGAAGGACGTTGACGTCTATATGCCCGCCGCTACTCAGAACGACGTCCGCATGGAGTCCGCAGAGAAGATCGCGGCTTCTGGCGTCAAGTATTACATCGAGGTCGCCAATATGCCGACCACGAACGACGCTCTGAACTATCTGCGTGAGCAGAAGCACATGATCGTCGCTCCGTCCAAGGCTGTCAACGCGGGCGGCGTCGGCGTCTCCGGTCTCGAAATGAGCCAGAACTCCGAGCGTCTTGTCTGGACGGCTGAGGAAGTCGATGCACAGCTGCACAAGATGATGAAGAACATCCACAAGGTCTCCGCTGAGGCCGCTGCGGAGTACGGTCTGGGCTACGATCTGGTCGCAGGCGCCAACATCGCCGGCTTCAAGAAGGTCGCAGAGGCCATGTACGAGCAGGGCGTGTTCTGATCCGAGCTTTTGTCATGCAAAGGCCCGCCCGATTCCGGGCGGGCCTTCTATGTTGAATCACCGTCCGCGCAGCGAACGGGCATTCTATCCACCTGCGGAGGTCACGCATGAAACACATTTTAATGATCGGCACCGGCGGCACCATCGCCTCCCAGATCGGGCAGGACGGCCTCCGGCCCGCGCTCACATCCGAGCAGCTGCTCTGCTTTGTGCCGAAGGTATCGGAATTCTGCCGCGTGGACTGCATCCAGCTGTTCAGTCTGGACTCCACCAACATCCGGCCGGAGAACTGGGTCGCGCTTGCAAAGGCCATTCAGGAGAACTACGATCGCTACGACGGCTTCGTCGTCAGCCACGGCACGGACACCATGGCCTATACCGCCGCCGCCCTCTCCTATCTGATCCAGGGCGCGAAAAAGCCCATTATCCTGACCGGCGCGCAGAAGCCGATCAGCTTCGATTCCACCGACTCCAAGATCAACCTCACCGACGCATTCCTCTGCGCCGCGTCTGACCGCCTGCACGGCGTCATGATCGTGTTCAACGGCAAGGTCATTCAGGGCACCCGCGCCTGCAAGACGCGCTCAAAGAGCTACGAGGCGTTTTCCAGCATCAATTACCCGTATCTTGCGGTGCTTCAGGACGGCAGTCTCCTGCAATATATCGAGAACGCCTATCTCGACGCGCCGGTATTCTCCGACCGGCTCGACGGCAAAGTCGCGCTTCTGAAGTTGATTCCCGGCGTGCCGTCCAGCCTTGCGGCCTATATGTTACAGGAGAACGACGCGCTGATCCTTGAGAGCTTCGGCGTCGGCGGCATCCCCAGCTATCCCGGAAGCGGCTTTCTGGACACGCTCCAGAAGGGCATCGAGGCCGGGAAAACCATCGTCCTGACCACACAGGTGCAGAACGAGGGCAGCGACGTCGGCGTGTATCAGGTCGGCTATGAGATCCGGCATACGCCGCAGATTCTGGAGGCCTTCGACATGACCACCGAGGCCATCTGCGGAAAGCTCATGTGGATCCTCGGTCAGACCCGCGACCCGGAGCAGATCAACCGTCTGTTTTATACGCCGGTCGCAAACGATATCCTGCACTACGTCCACCGCTGATAAGGCAGGCGCAGTGTACCTGTCTGCCGCAAATGCACAGAAAACCAGCTCCTGACCGGGTTTTGGTACGGTCAGGAGCTGTTTGTTTTGATTCAATAAAGTCATATGCTCCGCTTTTCCGGTCACGAAGCTTACGCTTCCTCCTGTCCGAGCAGCGGGAGCGCCTTTTCCAGAAAGAAGGCCATCGCCAGAAGATCTGCACTGCCGCCGGGACTGAGATTCCGCTCGATCAGCTCCGCGTCCAGCCGGCGTGTCCGCGCCTCCCGTTCCGATGCAGGCGCAGCGAGGATATCCGCCGCGCGGCTGCGCACAAGCTGTGCGCCCTCCGAACCACCCCGGTGCCAGAGCGTGGAATCATCCAGCCGCGACATGGAAAGCAGCAGTGCGTCCAGC
>FR887205.1:22997-29455 GCA_000436735.1 Firmicutes bacterium CAG:170 | reverse complement strand
GCGGCCTTCATCGCCATGCCGGGACACAAGGGGCTTTACGGCCCGCAGGGGACGGGGATCCTGATCTGCGGAGAAAAGCCGTACCCGCTGATGCAGGGCGGAAGCGGAAGCCTGTCCGCCTCGCCGAG
This sequence comes from Firmicutes bacterium CAG:170, assembly GCA_000436735.1. Classification (GTDB taxonomy): domain Bacteria; phylum Bacillota; class Clostridia; order Oscillospirales; family Oscillospiraceae; genus CAG-170. The sequence continues at coordinate 29,327 of FR887205.1, read as the reverse complement.
AATGCCGGATATCCTGCCGGATATCGCGGAGGCCGGGACACATAACGTCTGCGGCATCGCGGGGCTTGCCGCCGGGCTGGAATTCGTGCGCAGGCATGGGATCGGAAAGATCGAGCGGCATGAGCTGCGGCTGCGGAAGACGCTGGAACGGTGGCTGCGGGAGGATACGGACGCGGTCGTCTTTTCCGGCACGGCACAGAGCGGCGTCCTGTCCTTCCTGCTGCCGGGCGAGGACTGCGAGGATACGGCGCGGCGGCTGGCGGAGCAGGGGATCGCCGTGCGTGCGGGGCTGCACTGTGCGCCGCTGGCGCATGAGAGCGCGGGAACGTTCGAGACCGGGACGGTCCGCGTCAGTTTTTCCGTTTTCAACACAATGACGGAGGTCGAGACGTTCGTGAACGCTGTAAAAAATATGCGCGGGGACGGAATTTGAGTCCCGATGGCACTTGCACATCGGCTGCGTTTGAAGTATAATGACCAGTAAGTATAAAGGTAAGCAGGAGAAGTGCTTATGAATTCCATCAAAAGCTTTTTCCAGGAATTGTTCTACTCAATCCCGACCCTCGGCGTTATGGATATCGTAGACATTCTTGTGGTCGCTTTTATCATATATAAGGTTATGCTGCTCATCCGCTCGACCAGCACCGCGCGCGTGGCCCGCAGTATCCTCTTGCTGCTGGTCATGACGTGGCTGACCGATGTGGTGCATATGTATGCGCTCAACTGGATCCTCACAAAGATCATCGAGGTCGGCGTGATTGCGCTGGTCATCGTGTTCCAGCCGGAGCTTCGGCGCGTGCTGGAGCGCTTCGGCGGAAAGAATATCCTGCTGAGCTTTACTGACTCGTCCGCCAACCGCAGCGCGGAGGCCAGCGCCATCGAGGCGACGGTGCAGGCCTGCGAGATCATGGCGCGTGAGCGCGTCGGCGTGCTGCTGGTGTTCGAGCGCCAGACCTCTCTGGACGAATACTTCAAGACCGGCACGCTGATCGACGCGAAGGTGACCGATCAGCTGCTGCGCAACCTGTTTTTCAAGAATTCCCCGCTGCACGACGGCGCGGTCATCATCCGGCATGGCCGCGTGGCCGCCGCCGGATGCGTGCTGCCGCTGTCGGAGAACACGCATCTTTCCAGCGACCTCGGCACGCGCCACCGCGCGGGCATCGGCATGAGCGAGGCCTCCGACGCTGTGGTCGTCATCGTCTCGGAGGAAACGGGAACCATCTCCGTCGCCATCGGCGGAATGCTCAAGCGCCATCTTGCGCCGCAGACGCTCGAAAAGCTCCTGACGAACGAGCTGCTGCCGGAGGACGATGGCAGAAAGAAGAATGTCGTCGAACGGGTCAGAGCCTTTTTTGCCAAGAAGGAAGAACCGCACCATGAAGAAAAATAAGATCTTTCTACTCATCATATCGCTGATGGCGGCAAGCATCCTCTGGATCTATGTCGTCACGGTCGTCAACCCCGAGGGCAACCGCACCATTACCGGCATTCCCGTCGTTTTCTCCGGCGAGGATGTCCTGCGGGAGGATCAGAGCCTTATCATCACCGGAGGGCGTACTGCGACCGTTACGGCGGAGTTCCACGGAAAGAACGCCGACCTCAACAAGCTGCTTCAGCAGCAGGACGAGATCACGGCGGTCGTCGATGTGACGCGCATCCGCACGGCGAAGAGCTATACCATGAGCTACGACCTGAACCTCCCGAACTCCGTGCAGGACGCGGGCATCACCGTCACCAGCCGAAGCCCCAGCTCCATCACCTTTGAGGTGCAGAAGCAGGTTTCCATGCCGATCGAGATCCGCGGGGACTTCACGGGCGTCAGCGTGGCCGAGGGCTACATGCTGGAAAAGACCTCGTTTGACTATGACGTCGTGCAGGTCACAGGCCCCGAGAGCGTGGTCAGTACCATCGACTGCGCACAGGTCGTCATCACGCGCACGAATCTGGACAAAACCGTGACGGATACCGTTCCGTTCACGCTCTGCGACAAGGACGGAAATGCGGTCGATACGGCGAATCTGTCCATGGATATCAGCACGGTCGATGTGACGCTGAATGTGGTGAAATATAAGGACGTGGCGCTGGAGGTCGAGATCCTCGACGGCGGCGGCGCGACCAGCAAGGACGCCAAGGTCACGATCGATCCGGAAAGCATCACGCTCTCCGGCGACTCGACGGTGCTCGACGCCATCAACAAGATCACGCTCGGCACCATCGATCTGGCGGATATGGAGTCGAACACCCTGACGCAGAGCTTTGATATCATCATTCCGAACGACACCAAGAACGTCAGCGGCGTCGATCAGGCGAATGTGACGGTCACAATCCGCAATAAGGAGACGGCTGTCATCCGCGCGACGAACATCGCCTTCATCCATGAGCCGGAGGGGCTGACCGCCACCAGCATGACCAAGCAGGTACAGGTGCTCATCCGCGCCTCTACGGCGGATATTTCGAAGATCACCTCCAATAACCTCCGCGTCGTGGCGGATCTCTCCGATTACACGACGGCGGGTACCAACACCGTCCCGGTCACCATTTACATCGACGGCTTCCCGGATGCGGGCGTGATCGGAGACGAATACACGATCGTTGTGACGCTGGCCGAAAAGACGGACGAGAAAAACAGCGACACGAACGGCAATTAAATCAGGCACTGCCTGCGGCGGCTTTGACCGCCGCAGGTTCATCATGAAATACGGAGGAAGCTGACTTGATTAGAAGTATGACCGGCTACGGCCGCGCAGTCGAGACCATCGACGGCCGCGAGATCACCGCGGAGCTGCGCTCCGTCAACAACCGCTATCTGGACTGCACCGTCAAGATGCCGAGGATTTACGCATTTGCAGAGGACAGCGTGAAAACGCATGTCAAGAGCGCCATTTCACGCGGCAAGGTGGATGTGTTCATCGCGGTCAACGTGATGGAGGACATGCAGATGCGCATTTCCGTCAACCATCCCGTGCTGGAGGGCTATCTCAGCGCCATGCGCTCGATCGCAAGCGACTACGGCGTGCGCGACGATATCTCCGTGACGGCGCTCAGCCGTCTGCCCGACGTTTTCGTCGTGGAGAAGGCGGAGGAAGATGAAGAAAAGCTGACGCAGGACATCCTTTCCGTCGTGGACAAGGCGCTTGAGAAATTCACAGCCATGCGCACAACAGAGGGTGCGGCGCTGGAGGCCGACCTTCGCGGACGCGCCGCGACGATCCTGACCCTTGTGGAAAAGGTGGAGCAGCGCAGCCCGGTGACGCTTGCGGAATACCGCGCGCGGCTGACGGAAAAAATGCAGGAGGTGCTGCAAAGCACGACGATCGATGAGGGCCGCATTTTGCAGGAGGCTGCCATCTACGCCGACAAGATCGCCGTGGACGAGGAGACCGTCCGCCTGCGCAGCCACCTCAATCAGCTGGAAACGATGCTCACAAACGGCGGCGCGATCGGACGCAAGCTCGACTTCCTGCTTCAGGAGCTGAACCGCGAGGCGAACACCATCGGCTCCAAGGGAAATGATCTGGAGCAGGCACGAACCGTCGTGGAGATCAAGGCGGAGCTTGAGAAGATCCGCGAACAGACCCAGAATATCGAATAACCGGAGGACGGCATGAAACTGGTCAACATTGGCTTCGGCAGCGCGGTCAGCGCGGCGCGCATCCTTTCCATCGTCAGCCCGGAATCCGCGCCCATCAAGCGCGTGATCCAGGAGGCGCGGGAGCGCGGAATGCTGATCGACGCCTCCTTTGGGCGGAAAACCAAGTCCGTCCTGCTGATGGACACGGATCATGTAATCCTGTCCTCAGTCTTACCGCAGACCCTGGCCGGCAGAATCGATTCCGGTTTTTCTGCCGATGATGAAACGCAGGAGGAAGCGACTTGAAAGGGGAGCTGTTTGTGATCTCCGGGCCGTCCGGCGTCGGAAAAAACACCATTCTGAACCGTCTGGTCGAGGAAAGGGAAAACGTCCGTTATTCCATTTCGGCGACCTCCCGGCCCATCCGGCCCGGCGAGGTAGACGGCGTGAGCTATTATTTTGTCAGCCGGGAGCAGTTTGAAAAGATGATCGCCGCAGGCGAGCTGCTCGAATTTGCTGAGTATGTCGGCAACTATTACGGCACGCCGCTGGCTCCGATCCTTGAGGCGACCGAAAAGGGCGTCGATATCGTGATGGATGTGGATGTCGTCGGCGCGCTGAAGATCAAAAAGCGCGTGCCGTCCGCGGTACTCATTTTCATCACCGCGCCGTCGTTCGAGGAGATCCGCAGCCGCCTTGTCCATCGGGGCGACGTTGCGCCGGAGATCATGGCAGAGCGTCTGGAGCACGCAAAATGGGAATACGCGCAGGCGTATCAATATGACTACACGGTCATGAACGATACGGTCGATCACGCGGTCGCGCGGATCGGCGAGATCATGACCGCTGCAAAACAGGAAAAAATGGATCCAGTCCATGGGTAATACAGGAGGAAAATTATGCTTTATCCCGCAATGTCCACACTTTTGAAAAACGTTGACAGCCGCTATCTTCTGGTGAACGTCATTGCGCGCCGCGCACGTCAGATCTCCATTGAATCCGAGATCACGCACGAGCCGCTGACGGACAAGCCCGTCACCATCGCCATCCGCGAGGTCGCCGACGGCAAGCTCACCGCAAAGCTCAAGGACAAATACGAGCACTGAGAAAATACGGAAGCTGCAAGGCGCAGGCAAGCTCTTGCCTACGCCTTGAAAGCTTTTCTGAGGGAGGGGTTTCATGATCGCAAAAATTGCCGTTTCGGCCGCGCTTTTTGCAATTGACAAGCTCTATTCCTACGAAATCCCGCCGGAGCTGACATTGGAGCCGGGAATGCGCGTGCTCGTGCCCTTTGGGCGCGGCAACCGCAGCTGCGAGGGGATCGTCCTTCAGGTGGAGGACGCGCCCGCGGGAAAGCTCAAGGCCGTATTTCGGGCGCTCGACGAAAAGCCCGTGCTTTCGGAGCGGCAGCTTCGGCTGGCCGCGTTCATCCGGGAGCGGTATTTCTGCACCTACTATGAGGCCGCGCGGGCGATCCTGCCGGTCGGGCTTTGGTTCAAGGCGACGGAGACCTACAGTATCTGCCGCGAGCGCGGCGACTGGCGCAGCGCCACGGCGCACAATGTGCAGGCCGACCGCGTGATGCAGATTTTGGAGGACTACGGCGGCTGCGCCGCGTATCCGGCCATTCGGGAGCAGTTCCCGGACGATCAGACGGCGCAGACGGCCATCCGCTTCCTGCTTGGCAGAAAGCTTATCACGTCCGGCATGGACATGGCCCAGCGCACAGCAAGTAAAACGGAGAAGATCGCGTCGCTGGCTGTTCCAGCGGAGGAGGCAAGCGCCTTTGCGCAGAAAAAACAGCGCGGCGCGCCGCTGCAAAAGGCGGTTTTGGAGCTTCTCTGCACGGTCGGAAGCGCGGCCTGCCGCGAGATCTGCTATCTGACCGGCGCGTCGATGACAACGCTCAAGCGCCTGCAGACGCTTGGATATCTGGAAATTTCGGAACGGGAGATCTTCCGTTCCTCCATAAAAACGCCGGACCGGCTTCTGCCGCCGCCGGAGCTTTCCGACGAGCAGCAGGCGGCCTTTGACGGACTGCTTGCCCAGATGCACCGGGAGAAGCCGGGCGTTGCGCTGCTCTACGGCGTGACGGGAAGCGGCAAGACCTCGGTCTATATCCGCCTAATCCGTCAAGCGCTCGAGGAAGGGAAAAGCGCGCTCCTGCTGGTGCCGGAAATCGCGCTGACGCCGCAGCTTCTGGGAAAGCTGACGTCGCATTTCGGACGGCAGGTCGCCGTCCTGCACAGCTCACTGCGCGTCGGAGAACGCTTCGACGAATGGCGGAGAATTCAGTCCGGCGAGGCCCGCGTCGTTGTCGGAACGCGGTCGGCGGTGTTTGCGCCTGCGGAAAACCTCGGCCTTATTCTGGTCGATGAAGAGCAGGAGCACACCTATAAGTCGGAAAATGCACCGCGCTACCATGCGCGGGAGGTCGCCATCTATCGCGGCGTTCAGGAGGGCGCGCTGGTCGTGCTCGGGTCGGCGACGCCGTCAGTCGAGAGCATGTATTTCGCAAGGAGCGGCGCCTATTCGCTCTATACGATGCGCCAGCGCTACAACGGACAGGCGCTGCCGGCGGTCGAGATCGTCGATATGAAGCAGGAGCTGCGAAACGGCAATCCCGCTTCGATCAGCGGAGCGCTGGAAGAGCGCCTGCGGGAAAATATTCTCTCCGGCAGGCAGTCCATCCTGTTTCTCAACCGGCGCGGCAACAGCCGCTGCCTTGTGTGCGTGGAGTGCGGCGAAGCGGCGCC
>FR887205.1:17948-22832 GCA_000436735.1 Firmicutes bacterium CAG:170 | reverse complement strand
CCCGAAGATCGGAGGGGCGCTGCGCTACTTCTTCCCGGACACGGCCGTTCTGCGCATGGACGCAGACACGGTGACGGCCTCCAACAACCATGAGGCCATCCTCGGCCGCTTCCGCCGGGAGAAGATCCCCATTCTGCTTGGCACGCAGATGGTGGCAAAGGGGCTGGATTTTGAAAACGTGACGCTCGTCGGCGTCGTGGACGCGGATATGTCGCTGTATGTGGACAATTTCCGCGCGGCGGAGACGACGTTTTCCCTCATTACACAGGTCGTCGGACGGGCCGGACGGGGCGCTGCCTTCGGCACGGCGGTCATTCAGACGATGGCCCCGGAGCACCCGGTTTTGCAGCTTGCCGCAAAGCAGGATTACGACGCCTTTTACGAGCTGGAGATCAAAATTCGAACGCTGCGGGGGTTTCCTCCGCTGCGGGATATTTTCCTGCTGACATTCACGGGAATGCACGAGGATCAGGTCATGCGCGCGGCTGCGCGCTTCCGGGACAGGCTGTCTGCCAGCCTGACGCAGGACGCGGAGCTGTGTGAGGCGCTGCTGCTGGGGCCAAGTCCCGCGCCGGTCGCAAGGGTGAACTACACCTACCGCTACCGGCTGACGCTGAGCTGCAAGAATTCACGGAAGCTGCGGCAGCTGCTTTCCCAGCATCTGCGCATGTTTTTTACGGAAAAGGAGAATAAGGGCGTCAGCGCCTTTGCCGACGTCAATTCATATGATTAGGAGGATGCCGGTATGGCACTGAGAAAGATCGTAACGGTGGGAGACCCGATTTTGACAAAAAAATGCCGCCCGGTCACAAAATTTGACGACCGTCTGGCGACGCTCCTCGACGACATGTTCGAGACCATGCACGACGCCAACGGCGTCGGCCTCGCGGGGCCGCAGGTCGGCATTCTGCGCCGGGTCGTGGTCGTCGATACCGGCGAGGAGGATATCGAGCTGGTCAACCCGGAAATTCTGCACGTCAGCGAGGAAACGCAGACGGGGCTTGAGGGCTGCTTAAGCCTGCCGGGCCAGTACGGCATCGTGACGCGGCCGAACTTTGTGACCGTCCGCGCACAGGACCGCTACGGAGACTGGTATGAGTACGACGGCGAGGAGCTGGTCGCGCGCTGCTTCTGTCATGAGATCGACCATCTGGACGGGCATATGTACACCGAGATCGCGGAGCGGATGCTCTCGCCGGAAGAATTGGAAGAGATCATGAAGCAGGACGAGGAAGCGGAGGAAGCGGAATGAGACTCGTTTATATGGGCACGCCGGACATTGCCCGCGTGTGCCTGCAAAGGCTCCATGAACGCGGCTTTGAGATCGCGGCCGTCTATACGAAGCCGGATACGCCGAAAAATCGCGGCATGAAGCTGGCACAGTCGCCGGTGAAGGAGTACGCGCTTTCCGTCGGCCTGCCCGTCGTGCAGCCGCAGAGCTTCCGCGACGATGCTGCTGTGGAAGAGCTTCGCGCGCTGGCGCCTGACCTGATCGTCGTGGTCGCCTATGGAAAGATCCTGCCGCAGCGCGTGCTGGACATTCCAAAGCTCGGCTGCATCAACATGCATGCCAGCATCCTGCCGGAGCTGCGCGGTGCGGGGCCGGTGCAGTGGTCGATCCTCAACCATTGCGACGAGACCGGCATTTCCGCGATGTACCTGACCGCCGGAATGGACGAGGGCGACGTGATCGAAATTCGCAAAACGCCCATCGAGCCGATGGAGACCTCGGAGGAGCTGATGGCGCGGCTGGCGGATATCGCGGCGGAGCTTGCCTGCGACACCGTCCGCGCAATCGAAAACGGAACGGCGCAGCGCACGCCGCAGGACAACGCGAAGGCGACGTATGCGCCGATGCTCACGAAGGAGCTTTCACCCATCGACTGGACGCAGTGCGAGCGTTATGTGATCGACCAGGTGCGCGGGCTTATCCCGTGGCCGGTCGCCACGGCGGAGCTTGGCGGAAAGCGCTTCAAGATATTCCGCGTCGAGCCGACCGGAAAAACGACGGAGAAAGCGCCCGGAACGCTGGTGGCGCTTGATAAAAGGGGCCTTGAGATCGCCTGCGGCGGAGGCGCGGTCGTGCGCATCGCCGAGCTTCAGGCGGAGGGCGGCAAGCGGATGCGCGCAGCCGACTATTTCCGGGGCCATCCCATTGAGATTTAAGGAATTGGAACATGAATGCTAGAACGACGGCGCTGTCTGCGCTGATCGCCACAAGACGGCAGAATGCATGGTCTGACGGCGTCCTGAAGGAGTATATCGCCCGCGACCGGCTCGATGCGCGCGACGCGGCGCTGGCCAGCAGGCTCTGCTACGGCGTGCTGCAAAACAGGATGCTGCTGGATTTTTATATCGCGCACTTCCTGAACGGAAAGCTGCGGGAGCTTCAGCCGGTCGTGCTGGATATCCTGCGGCTGGGCGCATTCCAGATCGTATTTCTGGATAAGATCCCGGTGTCGGCGGCGGTCAATGAGGCGGTCGAGCAGTGCAAGAGCTATGCGAACTGGCGCGCGGCGGGACTCGTCAACGGGCTGCTGCGCGCGATGGCGAGAAGCCGGGACGCACTGCCGGAGCCGCCGGATCTGGCGACGAAATACAGCCATCCGCAGAAGCTGGTCGAGCTTCTGGAGGAGAGCGTCGGAAAGGACGCCATCGAACCGCTGCTGAAATGCGACAACGAGATCACGCCGACGATCCTGCACGCAAACCCGCTTCGTGCGGACGCGGAAAGCGTTTTTGCGGAGCTGGAGGAGGCGGGCGCTGTGCTGACGCCGCACCCGTGGCTGCCGGACTGCCGCCTTGCTCAGGGAACCGGGAATCTCGAACGGCTGGATGCCTTCCGGGACGGACGGGTCTACGTTCAGGATCCTGCCGCGCATCTGGCAGCGCTGGCCTCCGGCGTGGAGCCGGGGATGCAGATGCTGGATGCCTGTGCGGCCCCCGGCGGCAAGAGCTTCGCCGCGGCGATGCAGATGCGCAATGAGGGAAGCATCCTCTCCTGCGACATCCATCCGCACAAGCTGACGCTGATCGAAAAGGGCGCGGAGCGACTCGGGATCACGATGCTGCAAACGAGGCTGCAAAACGCGGCGGAGCATGATCCGGCGCTTGACGGACAGTTTGACGCGGTGATCGCCGACGTGCCGTGCTCCGGCCTCGGCGTGATCCGAAAGAAGCCGGATATCCGCTATAAGCCTTTGGAGCCGCTGGCGCGGCTGCCGGAGCTTCAGCGTGCGATCCTGGAGAACGTCTGCCGCTATGTGAAGCCCGGCGGAACGCTGGTCTACAGCACCTGTACGGTGCTCCGGCGTGAAAACGAGGCGGTCGCGGAGGCGTTCTTGAAGGAGCATCCCGATCTTTCACCGGAAACGATCCCAGCCCCAACGGGCTTCGGGCTTGAAAATGACGGGATGCTGACGCTCCTGCCATTCAAACACGACACCGACGGATTTTTTATTTGCAGGATGAGGAAGCATTCATGAAGCAGGATCTTAAGTCCATGACGCTGGCCGAAATGCAGGCGGCCTTCCGGGAGCTGGGGGAACCGGCCTTCCGCGCAAAGCAGGTCTTTGTCTGGCTGCACAGGGGCGCTGCTTCGTTTGACGAGATGACGAATCTCTCCAAGCCGCTGCGGCAGAGGCTGGACGGGCTGTATGATATCACAGCGCCGGAGATCGTCCGGAAGCTGCAGTCGCAGAAGGACGGCACGATCAAGTACCTCTGGAAGCTGCGCGATGGGAATTGTGTGGAGTCGGTGCTCATGCAGTACCACCACGGCAATTCCATCTGTATTTCCTCTGAGGTCGGCTGCCCGATGGGCTGTAAGTTCTGCGCATCCACGCTGGGCGGGCTGGTGCGGCGGCTGGAGCCGTCGGAGCTGCTTGATCAGGTGATCTTCGCGCAGAAGGATTCCGGTATGGAGATCTCCAACATCGTTCTGATGGGCATTGGCGAGCCGCTTGACAATTTTGACAATGTGATGCGCTTTCTGGAGCTGGTCAACAGCCCGGACGGGCTGAACATCGGAATGCGGCACATCAGCCTGTCGACCTGCGGCCTTGTGGACAAGATCCGCCTGCTTGCGCAGAAAAAGCTTCAGCTGACGCTTTCCGTATCGCTGCATTCGCCGGACGACGAGAGCCGCAGCAAGATCATGCCGGTCAACCGCCGCTGGAATGTGGAGCAGCTTCTTGCCGCGTGTAAGGAGTATTACGAGATCACCGGACGGCGCGTATCCTTTGAGTACACGATGATCGACGGCGTCAGCGACTCACCGGAGCAGGCGGAGCTGCTGGCAAAAAAGCTTCAGGGCATGGCGGCGCACGTCAACATGATCCCGCTGAATAGCGTGGAGGAATCGGGTCTGCGGTGCAGCTCACGGCAGGCCATTGCAAAGTTTCAGGAAATTCTTGAACGCCACGGCGTGACCGCAACAGTTCGCCGGACGCTCGGTAGTGATATCAACGCCTCCTGCGGGCAGCTGCGCAGGAAATACGAAAAAAACGGGGAGGAATGAACGTGCAGATCTGGGGCCTTACCGATCCCGGCAACATCCGCCAGCAGAATCAGGACACCTACGAGATCGTCAGCTTTGGGCATGACCGCGCGCTGATGATCGTTTGCGACGGCATGGGCGGTGCGAAGTCCGGAAATATTGCCAGCTCCATGGCGGCGGAGACCTTCGTCGCGGAGGTCAGGCGGTGCCAGAAGCTGGCGACGGGCACGGAGCGCGTGATCTCCATCCTCAAGGGCGCGCTGGAGCTTGCCAATCAGGCCGTTTATGAGCATTCCGGCCTCAGCGACGACTATTCCGGCATGGGTACGACGCTGGTCGCGGCGTTTCTGCTCCGCAATATGGCGGTCGTTATCAACGTCGGCGAC
>FR887205.1:11384-17923 GCA_000436735.1 Firmicutes bacterium CAG:170 | reverse complement strand
GTCGGCGACAGCCGCGCCTATCACTTTTCCCAGCAGGGCGTCCGCCAGCTCAGCTGCGACCACTCCGTCGTAGAGCTGATGGTGCAGCGCGGGGAGCTGACCCGCGAGCAGGCAAAAAATTACCCGGGAAAGAATCTGATCACCCGCGCCGTCGGCACGGAGCCGCAGGTGGAGGGCGACATTTATGTGCAGGAGCTGAAAAAGGACGACTGCATCCTGCTTTGCTCCGACGGCCTCTCCAACGAGATGGCCGATCAGGAGATGCTGTTCGAGGTGGCGCACGGGCTGAAAAAAAGCACCTGTTGCGAACGCCTGCTTGCCATTGCGAAAAACCGCGGCGCGCCGGACAATGTGACCGTGACGCTGGCCGTGATCTGAGCAGCCGCGCCGGAGGCTATGCGCCGGGCGCGGAAACGGCGGCCGTCCGCCGCTTGAGACGGAATTCTGGTAAAGGAGCTACTTATGGATAACTACATAGGCAGGCTATTGGATGATCGCTACGAAATATTGGAGATGATCGGCTCCGGCGGCATGGCCGTCGTATACAAGGCGCGCTGCAACCGCCTGAACCGCCTCGTCGCCATCAAGATACTCAAGGAGGAGCTTTCGAAGGACGAGGAGTTCCGCCGCCGCTTCCATGCCGAGTCGCAGGCCGTCGCCATGATGTCCCATCCAAACATCGTGAGCGTCTATGACGTGTCCCATTCCGAGAATGTGGACTATATCGTTATGGAGCTGATCGACGGCATTACGCTCAAGCAGTATATGGAGCAGAAGCAGGTGCTCAACTGGCGCGAGGCGCTGCATTTTGCCACGCAGATCGCAAAGGCGCTCGAGCACGCGCACAGCCGCGGCATTATCCACCGCGACATCAAGCCGCACAACATCATGGTGCTCAAGGATGGCAGCGTCAAGGTCGCAGACTTCGGCATTGCGCAGATGGCGTCTGCTCAGAGCACGCTTACGCGCGAGGCGCTCGGCTCGGTACACTACATTTCGCCGGAGCAGGCCAAGGGCGCGCATGTGGATGCGCGGACGGATCTGTACTCGCTCGGTGTCGTGATGTATGAGATGCTGACCGGACGGCCGCCCTTTGACGGCGATACGCCGGTCTCCGTCGCCATCCAGCACATCAACGCGAAGGCTATCCCGCCGCGTCAGCTCAATCCGTCGATCCCGGTCGGACTGGAGCAGATCACGATGCACGCCATGACGGCGGATCGGGACAAGCGCTATTCCAGCGCGACGGAGATGCTCGAGGATCTGGAAAAATTCCGCCGCGACCCGAATATGACCTTCGATTTTACCGCCCCGCGTGACGGCATGGATTTTGCACAGCTCCTGAATACGCCCGACCGCCCACAGCGGCAGGAGACGGAGCGTCCGCAGCGTCAGCCGCGAACGGAGCCGGTAAAAATGCCCGAGAAGCGGGAGAAGGAAGGCTCCAGCGAGGCGCGCAAGAGCAGCCGCATCGCCGTGACCGCCGGGATCGTCTGCATCGTGCTGGCGATTTTGGGTATCGTCTATTTCCTGTACAATTATTTCGTGTCCGATCTGTTTACCAAAACAGAGGAGGACGTTGTTCCGACGCTGATCGAGGCGAATTATGACGAATTGAAGCTCAGCGACTATCCGAATTTCAAGATCGAGATCCAGGAATGGCGCGCAAGCGATGAATATGCCTACGGCTACATTCTTGACCAGTCCCCGGCGCCCGGCCGCACCGTCAAGGTTGGCTCGACGGTCGGACTGATCGTCTCCTCCGGCGCGGAGGAGAAGAAAATGCCGGATCTGGTCAACATGACGCTCCAGAATGCGCTGACCTCGCTCAATACGATGAGCATTCCCGTGACGGCGAATCCCATCTATGAGGAAAGCGACGTTGTGACGGACGGCTATGTGATCCGCACGGAGCCTGCAAAGGACGAGCCGCTGACAGAGGGACAGGTTGTGAACATCTACGTCAGTCTCGGAACGGCGGCGGATCTGGTGCGCGTGCCGTCGCTCGTCGGCATGACGGTCGAGAATGCAAAGGCATTGATCGAGGCCAAGGGTCTGAGCGTCGGGAGCGCGACGGCGGTAGAGAGCGACCTCCCGGAGGGGACGGTCACATTCCAGAGCATCGACCCGGACGAGGAGGTTCGGAGAGAGACGGTCATAAATTTGCAGATATCCAAGGGCCCGGCTGACGCTGAGACGCCAGCGATCATTTCGCAGTCTACGGATACGACGGTCACGCGTGGCGAAACACTTACCCTGGAGGTCGAGGCACAGTCCACAGACGACGGCGTTCTGAGCTATGCGTGGTATCAGACGCCCAGCGGCAGCACTGACGACGGCGTTCTGGTCGGAAGCCGCGCTGCATGCAGCGTCAGCACCGAAACACCCGGAACTTACTATTATTTCTGCAAGGTTGTGAACACGGTCGGCGACGAGACGTCGTTTGCCTACTCGGAGATGATCTGCGTGACCGTCACGGAGGCGGCGGTTACGGACGTGATCCTGCATGTACAGATGCCGTCCGGCGATGGAATCTATGAGGTCTACGTCATGGTTGGCGGCGAAATTCAGATTGAGCCGTTTGAGGTCGATATGAGCAAGAATATCGGGCGCGATCTGGAGCTGCCGGTCAAGGGAAGCGGCATCAAGCTCGTGACCATATTTGTGGATGGCGAGGAATATGACACACAGCTGGTCGATTTCGACGCGGAAGGGTATTGATGGTGGAGCAGAATAGGATCGTGAAGGCCCTGAGCGGCTTCTATTACGTCCAGACGCCGGACGGCGTGGTCGAGTGCCGCGCGCGCGGACGCTTCCGCAAGGAGGGCGTGACGCCGCTGGTGGGCGATCTGGTGGAGATCACCGTGGAGGCAAACGGAAAGGGAACGGTCGATGCGATTTTGCCGCGACGCAATTCCTTCCTGCGTCCGGCGGTCGCAAACATCGACCTGCTGGTCGTGCTGGCCTCCTGCGCCATCCCGGAAACAGAACCGTTTCTGATCGACCGCATCTTTGCCATCGCGGGTCGGCGGAGCGTACCGGTGCTGCTGTGCATCAACAAAAACGATCTGCGCTCCGGCGAGGAGCTGCGGCGGATCTATGAGCACGCGGGCTTTGATGTGCTGTGTACCAGTGCGGAGACCGGAGAGGGGATCGCGGAGCTGCGTGAGCGGATCAAGGGAAAGCTTACCGCGTTTACCGGAAATTCCGGCGTCGGAAAGAGCAGCGTGCTCAACGCGATGGAACCGGAGCTGCGGCTTGCGGTGGGCGAGGTGTCCGAAAAGCTTGGACGCGGCCGCCACACGACGCGGCACATCGAGCTGTACCGCTTCCCGGACGGGACGCTCGTTGCGGATACGCCCGGCTTTTCCTCCTTCGACACCGACGAGATGGAGCTGATCCGAAAGGAAGAATTGCAGGACACGTTCCCGGATTTCGCGCCGTACCTCGGCAAATGCCAGTTCCGGGATTGCTCCCACCGGAAGGAGCCAGGCTGCGCCGTGCGCGAGGCGCTGGAAAAGGGGCTTCTGGAAAAGAGCCGCTATGAAAGCTATTTGCGTATGTACGAGGCGGCCAGTCAGCTCAAGCCGTGGGAGATGAAGGAGCGCGGAGCACTCTGACTTTCAGGCTGTGTTTTTTGCAGTATGAAGCGGGTCACGGGTGGTAAGAAATGCAGGAGCTTGCATGGAAGCCGCCGCAGACGCAAAAATGGAATATGAACAGGAGCCGCCGGCCGCGCAATATGCGCAGTGCCGGCGGCTTTTTTGCTGCCGGCCGGGAAGAGGCAAGGCCTTCGGCGTCACATTTTCAATAGCCTCCGCGTATGGTGAAGCAGGGGTGGTATCATGTGTTCACGTTCGTGCGGGCTCAGCTGCGTCCTTGTGGCGCTGGGAGCCGGGCTGCTGGCATCGCTGCTGATCCCGGGATGGTTTGCGCGCGTGCTCGTCGGGATCATTCTCATTGTGCTCGGCGTTCTGATTGCGGGCTGCCGGAGGTGAGCACGGCTCCGGAGCGTGCCTCCGGACTGCGCAGACGGGAGGGAGCATATTGAAGATCATTACGGTAAGAGCGCCCGGCCTGCTGGCCGGGCTCCTGAAAAGGCTGATCGGGGCCGGAAAGCAGAGCTGAGCAGGAATATCCTTGTCCGCTGCCGCGTATAAATACGGTAGAACATACAAGGAGTGATGCTGCATGGAGCTTTCTTTTGAAACCAGGCCGGTGCGCTATCTCGGCCATATTTTACATGAGACTGGACGGCAGGAGGAAACGGTCGAGGTCATTGTCCCGGATAGCTGCCCGGATGTGGAGCGCGTCGTGTTCGCGTCGGCCTCCGCGCTTCTGCGCGGGACGGAATGCCGTGCGGGAAGCGTATTGATCTCCGGCGGCATCCGCGCGTCGGCGCTCTGCGTCCCGGAGGACGGTACGTCGCCGCAGAAGCTGGACGCCTACCTTCCGTTCAGCCTGCGCATGGAGCATACCGCCATCGCGGAGCGGGCGCAGGTATTCCCGGAGCTTTTTGTGCGGCAGGCAGACGCGCGGCTGGTCAATTCCAGAAAAATTCTGTTCCGCGTCGATCTTGGCTGCACGCTGGACGGCTACGAGCAGAAGGAGCTGACCGTCTATGCGCTGCAATCGCCGCCGCAGCAGCTCCAGCTGCGCACGCAGACATATCCCGTCCTGCTTCCAACGGAAACCTCGGAAAAGTCCTTCACGCTGTCCGACGAGCTGGAGCTGCCGTCCGGGAGGGCGCAGCCCACAGAGATCCTCAGCTATGAAACGAGGCCGGAGGTCACGGATTGCAAGGTCGTTGGGAGCAAGGCCGTGTTCAAGGGCAATCTCTGCCTGCATGTGCTCTACCGCAATGCGGAGGGGGGACTTGGCGTATGGGAGCGGCAGCTTCCGTTCTCGCAGTTCTGCGACCTGACCGGCGACTACGAGCAGGCGCAGATGGACGCGCAGGTGGTCGTGACCTCTGCGGAGCTGGAGCTAGATGCGTCCGACGCGCATAGACTGCTGCTGTCTGTCGGCATGACGGCGCAGTGCGTCGTCAGTGATACGCTGACGCTGACCTTGACAGAGGACGCCTACGCAGTCGGCGCGGTCCTGGAGCCGGAGTGGACGCAGTATGATCTGGAATGCCGCCTTGACCGGCAGACGCTCCGCGACGCGGTCCGGCAGCAGATCGGCGGCGAAATTGCAGGCGTGGTGGACACGGCGGTGTATCTGGACGCGCCGTATCTCGAACGTGACGGCGGGGCGATGCGCGTAAAGGCGCCGATGACGCTGCGGGTGCTCTATCAGGATGCCTCCGGCGCGCTTCAGGGCACGGCGGTCAAATCGGAGGCGGCGGTCGAAACGGCGCTCTGCGAAAACGCGCGGTGCTTTGCGTCGGCGTTTGCCTGCGGGAGCAGCGTGCAGGCGGCTGCGGATGGCGCGGAGGCGCGGACGGAGGTCACGTTCCGCCTGTCATGCAGCGCTGCGCAGCAGCTTCAGACGCTCAGCGGCGGCACGCTCGAGCTTTGCACCGAGCGCGATCCGGAGCGGCCCTCCGTCGTCCTGCGCGCACCGCGCGGCAGGGAGAGCGTCTGGGAGATCGCCAAGCAGTACGGCACGACGGTGCAGGCTGTGAAGGAGGCGAATCATCTGGACTCCGAGCTTGTGGAGGAGGAGCAGCTCCTGCTGATCCCGATGTGAGATGTAAAATGGTGCGGCCTGACTTCGGTCAGGCCGCACGTTTTTCCGGCAATGGAAAGGCATAGATCCGGGTTTGTCCTCATAGAGTTAGAACAGAACAGGTAAGGAGGCGGTATCGTGAAGGAACGCACGATTTATGAGCAGATCGCGGAGCGCACGGACGGCGGCGTTTATATCGGCGTGGTGGGCCCTGTGCGGACGGGAAAATCCACGTTTGTCAAGCGGTTTATGGAGCAGCTGGTGCTGCCGAATATTGAAAATGTCTACCGGCGCGAGCGTGCGAAGGATGAGCTGCCGCAGAGCGGCTCGGGAAAGACCATCATGACCTCGGAGCCGAAATTTGTGCCGGAGGAGGCCGTGGAGATCAGCCCGGACGGCAGGAGCCGGCTTTCGGTGCGGCTCATTGACACGGTTGGGTACATGGTGGATGGCGCGATGGGCGCGGAGGAGGACGGCGCGCCGCGCATGGTGACGACGCCGTGGTTCGAGGAGCCAATCCCCATGACGCAGGCGGCGGAGCTTGGCACAAAGAAGGTCATGGAGGAGCACAGCAGCATCGGGATCGTCCTGACGACCGACGGAACGGTCACGGACATTCCGCGTCAGGATTATGTGCAGGCGGAGCAGCGGGCCATCACTGACATGAAGGCAACAGGGAAGCCGTTCCTCGTGCTGGTGAACTCGGAGCAGCCGGACGGGCAGGCCGCGCAGGCGCTCCGTGAGCAGCTTGCGGAGCAGTACGGCGTCCATGCGGTCTGTGTCAACTGCCTGACGATGACGGTGCAGGAGATCCTCGGAATCCTCACGCAGCTGCTGTATGAGTTCCCGGTATCGGAGCTTCGCTT
>FR887205.1:4527-11313 GCA_000436735.1 Firmicutes bacterium CAG:170 | reverse complement strand
CTAAAAACGACGCTCTCTGAGGCGATGCGGCAGAGCGCAGCCAACATCTCGCGGCTCAGCGAGGCGGAGCCTGCGGTCAGAAAGCTTCTGGAGCTGGAGCAGGTGGAGGATTTCGCCGTCCGCGACGTCGATCTCGGAAGCGGCATTCTGAGCTGCGTGCTGACCTTCCCGGAAAAGCTCTTCTATCAGGTGCTTTCGGAGGAAAGCGGCTTCCCGGTCGAGAATGACGGAGAGCTTCTGGAGCTTCTGGAGTCGCTGTCGGCGGCCAAGCGGGAGTATGACCGCATCGCGCCTGCGTTGGAGCAGGTACGCGCGACAGGCTACGGGATCGTTATGCCGTCCGCAGAGGAAATGCATCTGGAGGTGCCGCAGATCGTTCGGAAAAACGGGAATTACGCCGTCAAGCTTCAGGCCAGTGCGCCGTCCATCCACATGATGCGCGCGGACATCCGCACAGAGATCAGCCCAATGGTCGGCGACGAAAAGCAGTCGGAGGACTTGATCCACTATCTGCTTGGAGAGTACGAGGGAAATACCGAAAAGCTCTGGGAGAGCAATATTTTCGGGAAATCGCTCTTTCAGCTTGTGAATGAGGGATTGAGCGCGAAGCTCAAGCGGATGCCGGAGGACGCGCGCATGAAGCTCAAGGATTCGCTCACGCGCATTATCAATGAATCGAGCGGCGGCCTGATCTGCATTATTCTTTGAACGGCTTTCCTGCAATTCGTGAATTCAAAGAAAAAGGAGCACGCCCTCCGGGCGTGCTAATTCACAGAAAAAGGAGCACGCCCTCCGGGCGTGCTCCTTGATTATATGCGGTGGTTCAGTTGAATTCGGGACCGTTCTGGGAATAGTTGCTGGCCTGAACGGCGTAGAGGTTGTCGTCCGGACGGATGATGCCGGCATGGATGCCGCGCTCCTTCAGCTCCAAATAGAAATGCGTCATCGTCATGCTCATGTAGGGCGTAAGGAAAAGCATGCCGATACCAAAGGTCAGGACGCTCAGAAGCTGCCATCCGATGAAGGAGAGCTCGACAACGAAGGCCTTGAAGCGGTTGCCGTACATGAGCTGCTTGGAGATCTCAAAGGCGCGGCTCTGGTCAAGCGCGGGATTTTCCGCCATCATGTAATCGATCAGCAAGTAGGAATAGCCCTTGATAATGCCGGGAATCACAAAAAGCAGCGACCAGAGAAACGTAAACAAGCCCTTCAGGAAGAGCGCAAGGATGGCGTTCATGAGATTGCCGGACTTGTAAATGTTGAAGATTTCATTCGTGTTGACGCCGCAGCCCTGCGCGGTACGGATATACATACGCTGAACGCCAAGGCTGACCGGGATGGTATAGAAGAGAGCTACGGCAATCGATGCGATGGCACCGACAGCCGGGCCAAGAAGCTGTGCAATGCCGGAAATCAGACCGGAGACGATTGCAACGATGAGCGTTGCGCCGACAAAGGTCCAATACGTTCCGCGAAGTGTTGCTTTTGCGCGTTCCTTTAGAACAGCGCTTGGAATGTCCATGTTGATCATACAGTAAGTTCCTTTCTTTCTTCTTTCTTTTTCTCCGCATTCAGCATAGCATCATTTTCCAGAGAAATCAACGCTTATTTACTTAAAAAGAGAAAATACTGATAAGGGGTGATCGAAATGAAGAAAAAGGACGGCGGCTTTCCGTATGACGAAACGCCGATGGTCCATGCATTTCCCGGAAATGCGGACGACTGCTTCGACATGGTGAATCAATACGGGACGTATGAGATCCAGCGCACGGCGGACACGGGGAACTTCTTCCCGGCCATCGCGCAGGGACTGCCGAAGGACGCGGACTTTGAGATCCGCACCAAAAATCTGGATGACATGAACGAAGAGTAAAAGCGGGGCGCTGCCGGTTGGCAGCGCCCTATACTTACTTATTCCCAGCCAGCCCAGACCTCTGGGCAGTAGCCGACGGTCGCCTTTTTGCCGTTGCGGACGACCGGCGTTTTCATGAGGGAAGGGTCGTCAAAGACCTTGTCCTCCTTGTCACGGTCGCTTGACAGGTAGCGCAGCAGATCGATCTGCGGGTGCTTTTTCTCCCAGTCGATCAGCTTGTCGATCCCACCGATGGCGCGCAGCACGTTGTCGAACTCGCCGCCGGACATGCCGTATTTCAGAAGGTCGATGCTCTGAAATCTGATCCCGCGCTCCTTGAACCAGCGCTCGGCCTTTTTCGTGTCGAAGCATTTGGATTTTCCGAAAATCTGAATATTCATCTCAATCCTCCAGAAGTGCGTAGGCCTCCGCCAGATTGTCGGCGGAGAACAGAAACTCGCCGCGGGGGGAGTAGACCTCCACATGATCTCTGACATACCGAACGGAAATTTCCATGACACAGCATCCTTTCTCTTGAGCTGTGCCTATTATACGAAAGCTAATGTCCGATAAACCGGACTATATAAGCATTAGGGCCAGTAATCTCCGCTCTCGTCCCAGAAGCCGCCGCCGTAGTCGTTCTGCCATGCCGCCGACACGGTCACGTTCCCGGCCGCCACGTCGCGCTCCGTGAGCGCCACGCCGTCCTCCGTGAACCAGCCAAGGAAGGTATCGCCTTCGCATTCCGCGCTGAACAGCGGGTCGTAATAGCTTCCGGCGCGGTAAAGGCCGACGTCGGTCTCCAGCTCGCCGCGATCCGTCGTATAGATGACGTAATAGAAGGTGTTGGCGGCGGAGCCGGTGTAGTCATTGTCGAAGAACATTTGCAGCTCGCGGATCCGCCGGGTAATGAGGCCCTTGTGGATCTGCGCGTCGGTGCCGACATGGCACCAGACGCCGTAGGCGCTGGCAAACTCATTTTCGGTGTAATCGCCGCGGATGAGCAGGTTGGCAAGCTTGGTGTTTTTCATCCAGCTGCTGCCGAGGTTGTAGCTGAAGCAGATGAGCGCGTCATATTGGTTGTCGCTCAGACGGAGATTGTTCTTTTCGAGGAAAGCGTCCAGATCCTTCTCAAAGCCCTGAAGGTACTTCCGCAGCAGACGGTCGGCCTCTTCACGGCTGATGCCGTTGGGGTACTCGCCCTCCTTGCAGGCGCTGCCGTAGCCGATGGAATACTGCTGATAATCCCAGTACGGTTTTTCCTGGAAGCCCTCCAGCTCCTTGATAAGGCTCACGCACTTTTCTGTCGTGCGGAGCTGGATGTCAGAGTTTTCACCGGAGGTCTCGTCGTTCGTGTTCTGATCCTCACGGTAGGTATAGATGCGGTGGACGATGGCCGAAAGCTCGGCGCGCGTGAGCGTCCGCCCGGGAAGATATGTACCGTCCTTGTAGCCGTTGATGATCCCGGCCTCGTAGAGCGCCTGCGTGAAGTCGTCCGTGGTGTCCACGAAGAAGTTTTCCGCGGACTGGCGTTCCAGATGCAGCGCCTTTGCGGCGATCTTTGCAACAAGGCTGCGCAGGATGGTCACATCCAGATCGGTGATCTCGCCGCGCTCCAGAATGCCCTCGTCAAGCGCCAGATTGAGGTACCCGCGCGCCCAGTGTGAGGCGACGCGCTCCGGCTCGCCGTAACCGGCGGCAAGAAGGATCATTTTCAGCGCCTGTCCGGTCGTGACGGTGCTTTCGGGCTGAAAGGTGCCGTCCTTGAAGCCGTCGATGACTCTGGCGTCGTAGAGGGCCATCACGTCCTTGTAGTACCACGAGCCGGGCTGAACGTCCGGAAATATGACCTCGTCCGGCTCGGTCTCCTCCTCCGGGAGGTCGTCATACCAGCCGTTGTCGTTCCAGCCGTCCCAGCTGCCGTCGTCCTCCTCTGCAAAAACAGGGAAAACGGTCAGACCGAGGATCAGCAGAAGCGTCAGAAAAAGTGTTTGCAGGCGGTGCGCCATACGCTCACACTCCTTTCAAATGGTTACAAAGTTTCTACGATTATAACAGAAAGAGATACAAAATGCAACCGTTTCCGGCAAAGTATCCGAATCTAAGGCCCAAAATTCAGAAAAAAGTGCAGGACAGATGCTGTCCTGCACAAAATTTTACTGGATTCTGGCGCGGCTTCCAGAGACTGACGGGAGCGCTCAGAGTGCCTCCAGCCAGCGGAGCACGTCGCCGTAGACCTCGCTCCGGTTGACCTCATTGAGCATCTCGTGGCGGCCCTCCGGATAAATGTGAATGGTGATATTGCGCAGTCCGGTGCGCTTGAAGGCGTCGATGGTTTTCAGGACGCCCTTGGCCATGCCGCCGACGGGATCCTTTGCGCCGGAGACGAAGAGAACGGGCAGCGCCTTGTTCATCTTCGCTAGGTTGGCAGGCTCCTGATTCATGCGGATGCCGGTCAGCATATCCCGCGCAAGACCGATCGTCGCGTCAAAGCCGCAGAGCGGATCGGCCATATACTTGTCCACAACGGCGTCGTCAGAGCAGATCCAGTCGTTCGGCGTCCGGTTCGGCTTGAACATCTTATTATAGGTGCCGAAAATGAGAGAGTTGAGCAGGGGACTGGTCTTTGTCTCGCCAAGACGCTTTTCCTCGAACTTGCAGAGTGCAAGTCCCGCCTTGAGCGCGGCGGCGGGCTGCCAGCCGGTGCCGGAGATGATCGCGGCGTTCAGCGCCTCCGGATAGGTGTAAAGATAGGTGCGCAGCAGGAACGAGCCCATGCTGTGGCCAAGGAAGATATACGGCAGGCCCGGATGCTCCGCCGCAGTCTTGTCATGAAGCGCCTTGACATCCGCGACGGCGTTCATCCAGCCGCCGTTGAAGTAGCCCTTCAGATCGCCGACGATGGAGCCGCCGTGGCCCATGTGATCCTCCGCCGTGACGATATAGCCGTGCTGATTCAGAAAGCGCGCGAAATGGTCGTAGCGGCCGATGTGCTCGGCAATGCCGTGGACGAGCTGGACGACGGCCTTCGGCTTCGACTCCGGAAGCCACTTGCGGCAGTGCAGCTGACCGCCGCCGGTCGAGGGAATATAAAAGATCTCCATTTTTGCGAAGCTCCTTTCTAAAGTCCGGTTTATTGGACATATCTTCCTATATGATAAATGCGTGGACAGGAGGTATGTACTATGATGTGTGAAAACAATGTGATCGAGCTGAAAAGCTTTCGCCCGGAAACGCGCTGGGAAGAAGAGCTGCGCCGCGAGGCGTGTGAGCGGCGGGAGAAGAATACGCTCCGCTCGGAGCGGCTTCTGAACGTGGTAGAAACAGTCGTGACCTGCGCCATCGGCATCGGCTTCACTGTGTGCATTGCGCTGTTTCTGACGATGCTCTGAGGTCAGAGCTTTGTGACGGAGCCGTCCGGCTCCAGAAGGTACTGCGCTGCTGGCGGATAGCCGAGGCCGGGAATGCTCTGCGCGCAGGAGACGCCTGCCGTGTGGAAGATGAGCACATCGCCCTCCCTGACCGGCGGAAGGATGCAGCCCTCCGCGAGGAAGCCATAGGATTCGGCCTGACAGCCTGCAACGTCGCAGACGACGCGCCCCTCCGGCGCACTCTTGCCGAGAACGCTGATATGGTGGTGTACGCCAAGCTGACCCGCGGTCGGGAGCTGGCAGCAGGCTGCGTCCAGAAGAATGAGCGGACGGCGGCGCTGCTTGACCGCGCGGACACGCGCGGCAAAGACGGCGTGCGGAGCCAGCATCCGTCGTCCAAGCGTGGTTTTCAGGCGGATATGGCCAAGACCCTCCGTCGCAAGAAGCTGTTCGTACAGGGAGCGGATCGCCTCGCCGCAGGCGGAAAGCTCCGGCGCTGGATACTCCGGCCGGGAGGACGCGCCGACGCCGTCGCCGAGGCAGATGCTCTCCGGCGCAATGCCGGTCTCGCGGAAAAGCGCTGCGGCCAGCGTAAAGAGCAGCCGTGCGGCGGCCGGATAATAGTCCGGCGAAAGCTCGTTGTAGAGCGCCTGAAAGCTCAGGCCAAGCTGCGGCGTGCCGAACATATGCAGCTGCCGCGCGAGCTGAAACAGCTCCGCCTGCGGCATTCCAAGGCGGACGCGATCAAGCGATGTGATCGTGCGGCCTTCGAAGGTCAGCTTCCCGCCGGGGTTGAAGCGCAGAAGCACACGCTTCGGCGGCGTGTGCGGAAGATCATATGCGCCGTCAAGGATGCGCAGAGCAGCGCCGGGCGCGTCGAATGTCGTGAGGATATCATCCTCCGTAAATCCGCACCTCTGCGCCAGTGTCCACTCCTGCGGGCTGCTGCAAAGGACGCCGGAGCCGGTCTCCCGCAGGAGGCGCAGAAGTCCGGGCGTCGGATTCAGGCGAGCAGGAAAATACTGACGGAAGCCGTCATTCCATGAAAAAGCAGCCTGAAGCGCGGCGGCCTCCGCGCAGATGCCGCTGCGGTCATAGAGATAAAAGGGTGTCGGAAGCTCCTTCAAAAGCTTCCGGAAGCCGCGTTCGGAAAGGAAAAACTGATCCGGAGCATAAATCGCCATAGCTCGTCTGCCTTTCCCGCATAAAAGCGTTTATTTCTGATTGTTGTAGTAGAGAATGGACAAGCCCTTGAGCAGCAGATTGCGGTCGTAGATCACACTGCGGCGGCAGAGCGGAATGACGAATTTTGCGATCCCGCCCGTGGCGACGACGGTCGCCTGCTGGCCAAGCTCGTCCTCCATGCGGTCGATGAGGCCGTCCAGCATGGCGGCCGCGCCGAGCATGATGCCGCTGCGCATACAGTCGATGGTGTTGCGGCCGATGGCGCGCTTCGGCTCATCGAGGTTGATCCCCGGCAGGAGCGCGGCACGCGTCGTGAGCGCATCCGCAGAAATACGGACGCCGGGGCAGATGCAGCAGCCGATGTAGGGGCGGCTGGGA
>FR887205.1:0-4377 GCA_000436735.1 Firmicutes bacterium CAG:170 | reverse complement strand
ATGTTGAGTCCGGTCTTGATGCCGGGGCCGACGACCATGGGCTTTTTCCCGGTTAGCTTCATGACCGCCGTGCGGAACGAGTTGAGCAGCGGCGGCACGACCGAGGAGATGATGACACCCTCCAGCTCGGAGATATGGATATCCCCGAGCGAAAGCACGTTTTTCAGATCGATGCAGTACTGGTCGGACGTTTTGACATGATCGGTCGCAATGCGGAACTCATGCTCGATCTTTGTCCCGTTCATGCAGCCGATGACGATGTTGCTGTTGCCGATGTCGATTGCTAATAGCATAAGAGCCTCCAAAGGATATTATACATGATAGAGAAGTTCAGCCGATTTCTTTCAGCTCCGCATGGAAGCCGCCGTTCTCGATCGTCAGGACGGCATAGCTGCCCTGCATGGCAGAGCAGGAGCCGGGATTCAGAAGCCACACGCCGTCATGCTCCGCGAGATAGGGCCGGTGCGTGTGCCCGAAGAGAACGAGCTGCGCGCCGACGCGCTTTCCCTCCAGAAGCAGCCGCGTCAGCCCGGTCTTGACGCCGAACAGATGGCCGTGCGTGAGAAAAATACGCACGCCACCGGCCTCCTGCAAAAGCGAGGCGGGGACGGAGGTGCAGTAATCGCAGTTTCCCGGCACATAGCAGAGATCGAGCATCGGAAAGGCGCTGGAAAGATCCTGCGCGTCGCTGATGCAGTCGCCGAGATGGAAGGCCATATCCGGCTTTTCCAGCTCGACGGCGTCGTACATGTTTCCGATGCAGTGATGAGAGTCGGAGAAAACAAGAATTTTCAAATCAGTCACCTGCGGCGCAGCCGCTGCATAAGATGGATAGGGAAGAACACCGGAAGGGGTGAACAGCATGGATCAAAAACGACCGGACGACCGGCAGCCGCCCTTCACGCCGGGACAGCTCCAAAGCGTTCTCGGTACGCAGGAGGGAAAACGCCTCCTTCAGCTTTTGAACCGCGACGGCGGCAAAGCGCTCCGTCAGGCGGCAGCCGCCGCCAGGAGCGGGGACTATGAAACGGCGAAGCGGATCATGCAGCCGCTCGTTCAGACGCCGGAGGCGTCGGCGCTGCTGGAGCAGATCCACCGGAGACAGGAGAACGGCCATGGATGATCTGGAGGAGAAAATTCAGGCCGTTCTGAACGACCCGCAGCAGATGCAGGAGATCTTTTCTCTCGCGCGTTCGCTCGGACTGGAGCTTCCGGCGGAGGGCGGAACTCCGGACGGAAAAGCCCATGAGCCGCCGAAGGATATGCCGCCGCAGACAGGAATGCCGCTGCCGGGCGGAATGTCCGCGCCGGTGACGCAGCTGCTGGAGCAGGCAGGAAAGCTGGAAAAAAAGCAGGAAAACCTGCTCAATGCGCTCAAGCCGTTTCTTAAGCCCGCGCGCCGGGAAAAGATCGACCGCGCGATGCAGGCGGCGCGGCTTTCCCATCTGGCGGGATACGCGCTGAAAAGCCGCGGGGAGAAGCATGGGCCATGAGGGGGGATTATGTGTATAACCGATACATACCCGGTGCGGACGGGCGCTTTCAGCGGACGGTCGTGGAAAAGCCATGCCCGCCGCCCATGCCGGAGCCTCCGGCGGAATGCGCGCCGCCGCAGCCGCCGGTACCCAGACCGCCACAGCCGCCCGGCTGCGCGGAAAAAGACGGCAGCTTCCTGCGGAAGCTCCTTCCGCAGGGCTTTGACACGGGAGATCTGCTGATCCTGCTGATCCTACTATTGCTCCTGATCGATGGTGACGAGGACGATACGGTCTCCGTCCTGCTGACCTTTGCGGCGTTTCTGCTGCTGTAGCGGACGCTGGGATCAGGAGAAGGGCTGTGTGCCGTCCGGGAGGCGGAAGATCCCGTCGAGGGCCTGATCGGCCTCCATCAAAAGCTCGAACTGGGTCTGCTGGACAGTG
Organism: Firmicutes bacterium CAG:170; assembly: GCA_000436735.1. GTDB lineage: Bacteria > Bacillota > Clostridia > Oscillospirales > Oscillospiraceae > CAG-170. The sequence goes on along the minus strand of FR887205.1, from coordinate 2,458 downwards.
TAAAACGGCTGACCGTCGGCCAGCGCCATATAGCGGTACAGAAGTCCGCTGTCCAGATCGACCCAGAAATACTGCGTCACGGAGTCCAGCGTACACTGGACAAAAACGCACTGCAAAAAGTCCTGCTCGGAAAGCGAAACGAGGTCGGCCTCCTGAAGCGAGGACGCCGGAGCGCTCAGAAGTGTCTCAAAGCCCGGAACGCCGGTCAGCTCTTCGAGCTGCACACCGGACGCGAGGGAGTACGCCGCTGCGTCCTCAGAATCACCGTACCAGACGTACAGCGTTTCGCTGTCCGTCAGGAAGCTCTTCGTTTCCAGATTATCGGTCAGCTGGACAAGCGTCAGACTGCCGCCTGTCCAGATCTCCGCCGTCTGCTCACGCGAGGCCTCTCCCGCATAGGTGGTCAGAGACAGCGTCTGGTGATAATAGGCGGGACGCGATAGCGTGCGCAGAACGTCCTGCACATTTTCAGTCGTGATCTGGACGAAGCTCTCCTCCGGGGCTGCAGGCTTCTCCTGCGGCGGCGTCTCTATGGAGGCGTCCGGAAGCACGATGCTTTCGTGGCGGTTTTTCTCCACGGAATTGATGAAGATCCCGAGCAGAAACGCGATCACAGCCAGCGCGGCGATCCCGGCGATGGCAAGCTTTTTCTTATTGCTGAAACGGTCGCCCATGCCGCGCGGCTCCTTCCTTTTTTATTGCGCCAGCCTGCAAGCGAGTATAGGCTTGCCAGCTGACGCATTTGCATTTATTCTGTGCAGAAATCGGCGGGACGCTCCGCAGTGCGTCCGAAATACCATTCAATGGCCTGCGTGATGCGCGCGCAGGCATGGCCGTCGCCGTAGGGGTTGACGGCCTTCGCCATTTTTGCGTAGGCCTCCGGCGAATCGAGAAGCTCGTTCGCCATTGAGACGATCACATCCTTCTCCACGCCCGCGAGCTTTGCCTACCCCCCACCCGCGAGCTTTCCCGTCCCGGCGGCGACGGCCTCTGGCCGCTCCGTCTCCCGGCGCATGACAAGGACAGGCTTTCCAAGGGCGGGGGCCTCCTCCTGAAGTCCGCCGGAGTCCGTCATGACGAAGGCGCAGCGCGCAATCAGGTTGTGCATTTCCTCCACGTCGATCGGGTCGATCAGGTGGATGCGGTCGTGGCCGCCGAGGATCGGGAAGGCGCACTCACGCACGACGGGGCTGAGATGGACGGGGTAGACGACCTCCACGTCCGGGTGACGCTCGACGACCTCGAGGATGGCGTGCATGATGTCCTGCATGGGCTTGCCGTAGTTTTCGCGGCGGTGGCAGGTGACGGCGATGACGCGCCGATGCGCGAAGTCCAGATGGTTGAGCAGCTCCGTCGTGAAGGTATAGTCCCTGCGGACGGTATACTGCATGGCGTCAATGGCAGTGTTGCCGGTGACGAAGATTTCGCCCATAACGGCCTCACGGCGCAGATTTTCCGCGTTGGCCCGCGTCGGCGAGAAGTGCAGATCGGCGATGTCGCCGACCAGCGTCCGGTTCATTTCCTCCGGGAAGGGCGAATACTTGTCCCATGTGCGAAGTCCTGCCTCAACGTGGCCGACCTTGACCTGATGGTAGAAGGCTGCCAGCGCACCGGCGAAGGTCGTGGAGGTGTCGCCGTGAACCAGAACGAGGTCGGGCTTGGCCTCCTCGAGCACCTGCTCCATGCCGAGCAGGGTCTTGGTCGTGATCGTGGAGAGCGTCTGGCGCTTTTCCATGATGTTGAGGTCATAATCGCTCTTGAGGTGGAAAATATCCATCACGGAGTCCAACATTTCGCGGTGCTGGCCGGTCAGGCAGACGATGCTTTCGATGCTTTCGCTGGCCTGAAGCGCGCGCACGAGCGGCGCCATTTTGATCGCCTCCGGCCGGGTGCCGAAAACGGACATGACTTTGATCTTATTCATGAGATTCCTCCTGCGGTTCCGCGTCCGGCTGCGCCTCGGAGGGCGCGTCCTCGGGAGCGGACGGATGCTGCTTCGGCTTGTGGCCGGAGAAAATGACCTTGACGCCGATGGCGGCGACGACGAACACCGCGCCGATCAGGATCAGCGCCTTCAGCTCACCCGAGGAGGTCAGCAGCACGGCCGCAAGGCCGAGGATCGCCGTCAGCATATAGACGATGGCGACGGCCTGCTTCTGCGAGAAGCCCATGTCGATCAGCCGGTGGTGGACATGTCCGCGGTCGGCGACCATCGGGTTCTGGCCCCTGGCGATCCGGCGCAGAAACGCAAAGCAGATGTCAAAGATCGGCAGGCCGAGGATCAGAAATGGCACGGCAAACGAAATGATGGCGTAAAGCTTGAACAGGCCCGTCACGGAAAGCGTGGCGAGAATATAGCCGAGGAAGGTCGAGCCGGTGTCGCCCATGAAGATCTTGGCCGGGTTCATGTTGTAGGGAATGAAGCCGAGGCATGCGCCGAACAGCGCGATGAGGATAA
>FR887204.1:30089-36625 GCA_000436735.1 Firmicutes bacterium CAG:170 | reverse complement strand
GGCTGGAGCGGCCGGAGCCGCCGGATCGCGCGCAGCTGCTTCAGCTCCTGTTCGGTGGCGAGGCCGTAGCCGCTCTTGATCTCGCAGGTCGTCGTGCCCCAGCGGAGCATCGTTTCCAGCTCCGGCAGCGCCTTCTGCACGAGCGCCTCTTCACTCGCGGCGCGGGTGGCCTCGACGGTGGACAGAATGCCGCCGCCGCGCGCCAGAATTTCGAGGTAGCTCACGCCGTGCAGCTTGAGCCCCAGCTCATTCTGACGCCAGCCGCCGAAGATCAGATGCGTGTGCGCGTCCACAAGGCCCGGCGTGACCAGGCAGCCCTGTGCGTCAAGCACCTTCGCCGCGCCGCAGCCGGGAGGCGCGCCGGTGCCGGAGGCGGCGATCACGCCGTCCTCGGCAAGAAGCCATGCGTTTTTGGTCATGGAGATCTCACCCTGCGCCGGGCCGCGCCGGGCCTCGTGACCGGCGGGCGTGGCAAGCAGGCCGATGTTCTGGATCAGCAGGCGTTCCATAGCGGCGCTCCTTTACTTTCGGATGGAGGCGGCGGCCTCCGCGACGACGGCGTCATCGGCGAGATAGGGCAGGGTGATGTGGCTGCTGCCCACGTTTTCGAGATTGTATTCGGCGGCGGTGGTAAGTGCGTTTTCATTGCGCGCCCATGCGCGGCGTGAAACGCCGACCATCGTATCCCACGGCATGGCCATCCGCAGAATGGTGTCCACGCGCTCGGAGCCGTCGAGCACCATGCCGAAGCCGCCGTTGACGGCGCGGCCGATGCCGGTGCCGCCGCCGTTGTGCAGCGCGATCAGGCTCATGCCGCGCGCGGCATTTCCGGCGAAGCACTGCGCCGCCATGTCGGCCATGATGTTCGAGCCGTCCTTGATGTTGGAGGTCTCGCGGAACGGAGAATCCGTGCCGCCGGTGTCATGGTGGTCGCGGCCGAGCATGACGGGGCCGATCTCCCCGCGGCGGACCATATCGTTGAATTTCAGGGCGAGGTTCATCCGGCCCATCGCGTCCTGATACAGGATGCGGCACTGCGTGCCGACGACCAGCCGGTTCTTCCCGGCGTCGCGCACCCAGACATAGTTGTCATAGTCCTGATAGCGGCGGTTGTGCGCCAGAATGTATTCCGCGGCGGCCGCGTCGGTCTTGGCAAGATCCTCCTCGCGCCGGGACAGGCAGCACCAGCGGAACGGGCCGTAGCCGTAGTCAAACAGGCACGGGCCGAGGATATCCTCGACGTAGGACGGGAACACAAAGCCGTCGAGATCGTTCTCTCCGTTCTTGCAGACCTCCTTCACGCCGGCGTCATAGACGGCCTTGAGGAAGCTGTTGCCGTAGTCGAAGAAGTAGGTGCCGCGCGCGTGGAGGCGGCAGATCAGCTCATAGTGACGGCGCAGAGAGCGGTCTACCAGCCTGCGGAAGCCCTCCGGATCCTCGTCCAGCATCCGCGTGCGCTCGGCGAACGTCAAACCCTGCGGGCAATAGCCGCCGTCATACGGAACGTGGCAGGAGGTCTGGTCGGAGAGCAGATCGACGTGGACGTTCTTTTCCAGAAGGTATTCCAGCAGATCGACGACGTTTCCGTGATAGGCGATGGCGCACGGCTCCTTCTTCCGAAGCTTTTCCTGCGCGATGGCGAGAGCCTCGTCGAGCGAATCCGTCCGCTCACTGACCCAGCCCTGCGTATAGCGCGTTTCGATGCGCGAATCATCCACCTCCGCAAGGATGGAGACGGCTCCGGCAATCTCCGCGGCCTTGCCCTGTGCGCCGGACATGCCGCCGAGGCCCGCCGAGACGAACAGCCGTCCGGCGAGGTTGCCGCTTTCCGGGATGCCGAGCTTGAGACGGCCCGCGTTCAGGAGCGTGTTGAACGTGCCGTGGACGATGCCCTGCGGGCCGATGTACATCCAGCCTCCGGCGGTCATCTGTCCGTAGTTTGCGACGCCCAGCGCGGCGGCGCGGTTGAAATTCTGCTGATCGTCGAATGCGCCGACCATCAGTCCGTTCGTGATGATGCAGCGCGGCGCCAGCTTATGCGACCGGAACAGCCCGAGCGGGTGGCCGGACATGACGACCAGTGTCTGCTCGTCGGTCATGACCTCGAGATATTTGCGGATCAGACGGTACTGCATCCAGTTCTGGCAGACCTGTCCGGTCTCGCCGTAGGTGACAAGCTCATAGGGATAGAGCGCGACGTCGAAATCCAGATTGTTGTCGATCATCACCTGAAACGCCCTGGCTTCGATGCAGTTTCCGCGGTATTCGTCGATGGGCCTGCCGAAAAGGCGGCCCTCCGGGCGGAAGCGGTAGCCGTAAATACGGCCGTGCTCGTCCAGCTCCTGCGCGAATTCCTTCGCCATCTGCGCGTGGTGGTCGGGATGGATATAACGCAGCGCGTTGCGGATGGCGAGTGCCTTGTCGGCCTCAGTCAGATGGGATTCGCGGCGCGGTGCGCGGCGGCAGCCCGGAACGAAGGCCGGATATTCCGGAAGCTCGTAGTCGAGACGGATGGTCATGGCCTGCTGAATTGCCTGATTCATGCTTCGGTTCCTTCTTTCTGATAAGATCTGGGGTCCTGCGCGTCCGCCGGGGCGGACGGGGCTTCTGCTTCCATTATATCCGATGGCGCGGCAAAAAGATATTGGGCAATACCGCCCAATTCCGGGCGGGCGTTTTGCGCCGTCTCACCATGAAACGCGCCGGAAAGCGCGAAATCGGGCGGAAAAGAGGAATCGCAGACGCGGAAAAAGCAGCTCCGCGAAGCGTTCCGGCGCAGAAAAAGCCCGCAGGCTCCGGACGGAGCTGCGGGCAGAAGGAGATATTTGCGGAGGCTCATTGCAGGCCGTCGTTTTCCGGCGGCTCCTGCGGAACGATGGACTGGGCGAGGGGACTCGTCTCCCGAAGGGGGCGGAGCGTTGCGCCTGCGCGGTCGAGCTGCGAAAGCACCTCGGCGGTGTCGTCGGTGCAGACCAGAAGGTGCGTTTCCGCGCCGTCCGTCAGAAGCTCCTCGAGCGGGGGCTGCTCCTCGGGACGAATGAAAATGGCGTAGCCTATGCAGTCCTCCGTCTGCGCGGCGGTCAGCAGCGCACAGAGCGTTTTGCGGCGCAGCACACGGAACAGCGCTTCGTTTGCGCTTCCCAGCTCGGCGGCGGGATCCTCGCAGCCGTCCGGGACGGTGAGCCCGATGGTATGACCGGCGGCATAGAGGCTGCGCACAAGCTCCGGGAACGCCTCAATCTCGTCTCCGGTCAGGAAGAACGCCGCGCGCTGCCCGGCGCTCTCCAGCGCGGCAGCGGAGGCCTCCATGGAGGCGGCGTCCTCAATGGCCAGACAGAAGGAGCCGGAGACGTGCGGCTCCTCTTCCCCGGGCGGGTCCTCCTCGCCGCCGTTCGTGTTCGGAACGGATGGCGTGCCGGAGCCGTACTGCTCGGCCAGATAGGTGATGAGATTTTCCGCCTTTTCCACGAACATGGCGTCGTCATAGACCTCGCTGCCGGTCGTGAAGCGCAGGATGGGGTAGCCCTCGGCGCTGTTGAGCGTCGTTACGGAGAGACCGAAATGGCTGGTGCAGAAATAGAGCGGGAGATAGATCGTTCCGTTTTTGGAGACGGTGGAGATATTGGAGGAATTCTTGTCCTCGTCGGTCACGGTGCCGTTCGCCAGATTGAATATCAGCCGCGCACCGCTCCGGAACAGCACGAGCGTCTGCCCGGAGGCGTTGTAGGACGGAGTGACGCCGCCCGGCGCCGCCTCGAATACGGAGGACGGGACATAGAGCGTGCTGCCGGAGAAAAACGGGGACATGCTCGACGGGAGCGTCAGCGGGACGGAATCGTCCACCGCGACAAAATAGATATCCGCTGCGGCGGCCTGCGGCGAGACGAGCGCCAGACACAGCAGCACGGACAGCAGGATCGACAGAAGCCTTTTGCGCATGAAAACGCCGCCTTTCCGTAGTTTGATAACTCAGTATACCATAAAATTTTGCGTCCGGCAAGACGGGTGCTTGCAGAGGCGGCGTGCGCTATGGTAAAATGAAAAAAACTGCGGCGGGAGGCGGCATTATGCGGCGGATCGAAAAGGAAAATTATTATCTGGACATTGCGCAGACAGTCCTGGAGCGCTCGACGTGCCTGCGCAGGCGCTACGGCGCGATCATCGTCCGCAACGACGAGATCGTGGCCACCGGCTATAACGGCGCGCCGCGCGGCCGAAAAAACTGCTCCGATCTGGGCTTCTGCGTCCGCGAACAGATGTGCGTCCCGCGTGGAGAACGCTACGAGCTTTGCCGCAGCGTCCACGCCGAGGCGAACGCCATTATTTCTGCGTCCAGGAACGAGTGCATCGGCGGGACGATCTATCTGGTCGGCGAGGACGCCAAGAACGGCGCGATCTTGTCCGACGCGACCTCCTGCTCGATGTGCAGACGACTGATTATCAACGCGGGCCTCGAGCGCGTGGTCATCCGCATGACGCCCTCCGAATATACGGTCGTGCAGGTGCAGGACTGGATCGATCAGGACGATTCCATTGCGGAGATCGAGCTGGACGGCGTTTAAGCGCCGGAAAATCAGGCGATACTTTTCAGAGAACATTTGAAATGTATCTGAAAGGGAGGCTTCGCTATGGTAAAGGGGATCACAAGGCAGGCGGTCGTGGTGCGGACGCCTGACCCGGAGCTGTTCGAGCAGGCGATTTTCATTGTGCGCTGCGAGGTCAGGGACGGCGTCAGTCAGGAGGATATCCTGCGGCAGGCACAGCAGGAGGCCGGGCGGTATGTGGCCGGAAGAACCGGCGGAGGCCGCTGGAGCGGCAAGCTCACGGTGCGGCTCAGCTGGCTCCTGACCGGCGCGGCGGCAGTCGGGCTTGCATGGCTGCTGACGGCGCTGCTTTGAGTCAGCGCCTGCGAGCGGGCTGCTCCTATCCTGCGCGAGGATGGGAACGTTACAAGGAGCGCGCCTTTGCGGGAGCGCATTGCCGCAGAGACGGCGATCATGAAAAACGAATGCCGCCGCACATTTTGTGCGGCGGCATTTCTGTCCGTCAAAATATCCGTAGGATTCCGCTGAACGCGGCGGAATAAAATGCTGTTTCGTTTTCCCTGGGCATTTGTGAGCTTATGAGAGGGGCCAGCGGGGGATCTTATTCGACGCCTGCCGGAAGCGGACGCCGCAGGCGGGGTCCGCCTGATAGATCACGATCACGCTGCCGTCTGCCTCCTTTGGGAAGGTCAGACCCGAGAACTGCGGGGGATCATTCCACTGCGACGGATACATCGCCTTGCCGGCCTCAAAGGCGACCATAATGACCACATCCTTCTTCGAGTAGATCGACGGCATCTTGTCGTAATAATCCTCCAGCCGGTCGAGCACCGTCACCGGCGCGTGGAAATTGTTGTAATGACCGCCGCTGCAATACTGCGTGAAGTCGAAGACGTAATACTTTCCGCCGGTCATTACCCAGCTGATCGTATGATTGCCGCCGCCGACCCAGCGGAGCGTGCCGACCTTGTCATAATCCCCCTCCAGCAGATAGCTGACGGTGTTGGCGTAGCCGCCGCAGCAGCAGCCGTAGTTCTGGCGCAGCTGATCGTCGCCCGGCGCATCGTAGCCCCAGTCGTCATACCACGGGGTAAAGACGCCCGGAGCATTGTAGCCGAAGCGTGCGGCGATCATGTATTGCAGCACGTCGCCCACGGTCTTGACGCTCTCGGCAATTTTTTCCGGCTCCTGTCCGACCAGCGCTTTGGCCTGTTCATAGCTGAGCGTCGTATTGCCGATGGCATCGGGCATACCGTAGCTGGAGATACGCAGCGACGGCGCCTGACGCTCCCAGCGCTCCGCCTCCGCGCGGGCTTTTTCCGCCTGTTCGCGCTGATATTCAGCCAGCGCCTCCGCATTGGCCTGATAGAGCACCTGCGCATTTGTGGGCGTCACGAACAAGACGCTTTCCGGCTCCGCCTCGTAGCGCAGCCGGATGGGCGTGGTCGTCAGCGGCAGCGCCGCCATCATCAGCAGCCGCACCTTACCGCCGTCTCCGGAAACCAGAGCGTCCTTGACGACCGCGAGGCTGCTTGCCCGGATGGTGCGCGCGCGGCAGCAGGCATAGCCGGTGCTCGGCAGATGATCATTGGGGTCGGTGATGTAGTACCAGCCGCCCGTTTTGACATAATTGAAGGAGATATAGAGGAAATCCCAGCCCGGATCATCGGTTTGCACGGCGCAGTAGAGCGTTCCGACCTCGTCATAGTCGCCCTCAAGCAGCAGATTCAGCGTGCTGGACAGGCCAAGCCAGTCCTGAGCCTTTTGTGCGGTGCTGTTTGCGGGCGATAGAAGCCCGTTGATGCCGGTTGTCGAATACCCCTCCTGCGCGAGCCAGGCGTAGGCGTCGGCCAGCGTCGTGATGGTATTTGCTGCAGTCTTTATGCTTGCGCCGCGCAGCTTTTCAAGCTGTGCGGAGGAAAGGCGGGCGGCTCCGGTCTCGGCGGGCACCGCACCGGAGGCATCGCCCGTAAAGCTGCCGTCAGCCTCCTC
>FR887204.1:17865-30046 GCA_000436735.1 Firmicutes bacterium CAG:170 | reverse complement strand
GTGACCGGGAACGAGGCAGCGAGCGCCTGCTTTTCCTCGGACAGGCCGAGCGTCTGGTAAAGCTTCTGATCGCTGTCCCTGCAGGCAATGTTCAGCGCGTTGCAGGAGATCAGCGCCACGTCTCCGCGCAGAAAGCGCGTGGTCTGCGCATGGTAGCGCCCGGCTGTCAGCCCGAGCCGGTCCGTCAGCTCCCATGCGCGGCTCCAGACGAAGTCCTCGCCGCTCCGGTAGCCGAGGGCGCGCAGCACGAACGTCAGGTACTGCGCCGCCGTCACCGTTTCCTTACCGCCGAAGCGGTCGCTGCCGGTGCCGTTTGTCAGCTGGTTTGCGTAGGCGTAGCCGACATATGGCGCGGCCCACGGCTCCAGATCGGTGAACGGCGTCGTCCACGCGCCGTTTTTCGCTTCGTCCTCCTTGCCGAGCAGGCGGACGAGCATCGTGACGGCCTCAAAGCGCGTCGGCGCGCGGTCAAGCTCGAATTTCGGGCTTCCGTCGGCATAGGTGCCCGTCCCGTTGAACAGCCCGAGCTGGTAGAGTGATTCCGCCGCGCACTGCGCGTCCGGTTCGCCGGCCAGCGCCGTCACGGAAAGCCCGAGCAGCATTGCCGCCGCCAGCAGCAGGCATAGAATCCGTCTTTTCATTTCTTTTTCCTCGTTTTTGTTTTATTCAGCCGCATCGCTCTGCGGCTCGTCCGGGACGGCGATCTCCTTGATGGTGAACTCGTTTCCCTGAATGAGCCACGTTTCGCCGCTTCCGCAGTAGGGGCAGGTCTTGCCCTGCGGGACGGTCGGATAGTCCTGCCCGCAGGCGCCGCAGTGGGTCACGGCGGGAATGCGCTCGATCTCGAGTGCGCAGCCGCTCAAAAGCGGCGTGCGTTTACAGTTCCAGTTCCAGACGTCGGTCAGATATTCCGGCACGACCGTGGATACCTCGCCGATCTCCAATGTGACGCGCGAGATGCGCGTCACATGGTTTTCCTCTGCGATCCTTGCGAGACTGTCGGCAATGTGGAACACCACGCCAAGCTCGTGCATGGCTCAGCCCTTTCCGCCGCGCAGGCTCTCGCCCAGCCGCTTTCCGGCCATGGAGGCGATGCCCTTGAGCTTGTCCTCGGCCTTCATCATGGTCGAGCATTCGGGGTGGTCACGCTTGAGATGGATGGCGTCAAAGACGCACTTCGTCGTACACACGCCGCAGCCGATGCACTTGTTGGGATCGACCCAGCTCGCGCCGCAGCCGAGGCAGCGCGCCGTCTCGATCTGCACCTGCTCGGGCGTGAGCGTCATGCGTGCATCCCGGAACGAGTGCGGCTCGATCGCGGGATCGACGGCCTCAGACTGCCGCGCGGCGTGGTCATAGCAGTTGACGGAGAAATTCTCCTTGTCGAGCATGATGAAGTCGCGGCGGTTGCGGCCGATCTTCAGATCGGCGCCCTTGTGGACATAGCGGTGCAGCGACTCGGCGGCGCACTTGCCCTCTTCGATGGCGTCGATGACGAACTTCGGGCCGTGGTATACGTCGCCGCCGACGAAGATATCCTCCTCCGCCGTCTGATAGGTCAGCGGATCGGCCACTGGGTAATTGCCGCGGTGATATTCGACCTTCGTGTCCTTCAGCAGGCCGCCCCATTCGATGGCCTGACCGATGGCGAACACGACGTGATCCGCCGGGAGCGTGATCGTCTCGTTTTCGTCGTAGACCGGCGCGAATTTGCCCGTCTCCGGGTCGATGGTGCGCAGGCACTTTTTGAACACGACCGCCGTCACATGGCCGTTTTCGTTTTTAAGAAGCTCCTTCGGGCCCCATCCGGCGCAGATCTCGATGCGCTCCTCCTCGGCCTCCGCGATCTCGTCTGCGGCGGCGGGCATGGTCTCGCGCGATTCCAGACAGACCATCGAGACCTTCGACGCGCCGAAGCGCACTGCCGTGCGCGCGCAGTCCACGGCGACGTTGCCGCCGCCGACCACCACGACGCTTCCCTCCATGCGCTGCGTTTCATCGGCCAGCGCCTCGTGCAGGAAATGCACCGCGATGTCGGTGCCCTCCGCGTCCTCGCCGGGAACGCCGGGGAGGCGTCCGCCCTGACAGCCGATGGCAACATAGAACGCCAGATAGCCCTGCTCACGCAGCTGCGGGATGGTCACATCCCTGCCGACCTCGACACCGCAGCGGAATTCCACGCCCAGCTCACGCAGGACCTGAATTTCCGCGTCGATGATATCCTTTTCCAGCTTGAACGACGGGATGCCGTAGGTCATCATGCCGCCCGGACGCGCGGACTTTTCAAAGACCGTCGGCTTATAGCCGCGCGTGGCCAGATAGTAGGCCGCGGACAGGCCCGCCGGGCCTGCGCCGATGATGGCGATCTTCTGCTCCCAGCCGGTCAGACGGCTGGACGCCACGACGACGGGCGGGATATAGCGCGTTTCCGCGTGAAGATCCTGCTCGGCGAGGAATTTCTTGACCGCGTCGATGGAGACGGCCTGATCGATGGTCCCGCGCGTGCAGGCTTCCTCGCAGCGCTTGTTGCAGATGCGGCCGCAGACGGCAGGGAAGGGATTGTCCTTCTTGATGAGCGCCAGCGCCTCCTGATATTTGCCCTGCGCGGCCAGCTTCAGATAGCCCTGTACGGCGACATGCGCCGGGCAGGCCGTCTTGCACGGCGCGGTGCCCTTGTCGTAGCAGTTTTTGCGGTTGTTGTCGCGGTAGTCGGGATCCCAGTGCTCCTCGCCCCACTTGAGGCCGTGCGGCAGCTCGTGCTTCGGATATTCCACAGTATTGCCGTGCTTGTCACAGAGCTTCTGACCAAGGCGTACCGCGCCCGCCGGGCAGTATTCCACGCACTTGCCGCAGGCGACGCACTTTGCGCGGTCAACCTCCGCCGTATAGGCGCTGCGGGAAAGATTTGGCGTGTTGAACAGCTGCGAGGTGCGCAGCGCGTTGCAGATATTCACATTGCAGTTGCAGATGCCGAAGATTTTGTTCTCACCGTCGATGTTCGTGATCTGATGGACAAAGCCGTTGTCCTCGGCGGCCTTGAGGATGTGCAGCGCCTCTTCGTAGGTGATGTCGTGGCCCTTGCCCGTCTCGCGGCAGTAATCGGCAAAGTCGCCCACGCCGATGCACCAGCACATATTGTCGTCGGCACAGCCCTCGCCCATGACGGCGCGGCTCGTGCGGCAGGAGCACTGGCCGACTCCGATGTGCCCCTCGTATTTTTTCAGCCAGTAGGACAGATGCTCGATATCGAGCGTCTGGTTTTCCATCGAAATGGCCTTTTCGACCGGAATGACGTGCATACCCACGCCGCCACCGCCCGGCGGCAGCAGATGGGTCTTGCCCGCCAGCGGCACATAGGTCATGCGCTCGAAGAACTTGGCCAGCTCCGGATGCGCCTCCAGACGGGGATTCCGGCCGGAAAGCTCCTTGTCCTCCTCCATGTTGAACAGCTCCGCGCTGCCGGGAACGAACATCGGCAGGATGTAGCGCCGCTCCGACTGCGGCGCGGTGCGGCCGTTATGGTCGTAGTGGTAGCCATAGTCGTATTCCAGAAGCCCGATGTAGCTCATCTGGTCAAGCAGCTCCTGAAAATGCGGCTTCTGCTCGTCCGTGACCTTGTTCATTTTCCAAAGCTCCGCCACGGTGTAGGGCGTGCGCAGCTTCATGGACAGCGCGATGTCCGCCATTTCATCGGTCACGACGCCCGCAAGGCCCCAGTATTCCGGATCGTCGGAGGTGATCTTGCCGAGCTTGTGGTCGATCACGTCGGTGATCTTTTTGCCAAGTTTGAGGATTTTTTCGCGCGGTGCAGCGTCGCCCCTGGCCGGGGCGTTCAGGGAGCGTTCTCTGAGTTCCTTGTCGATCATGCTCTTCTTGTCTCCTTCATCTTCTCTTTCTGCATCCGGATCTGCGCACAGAGCCAGTCCGCCAGCGCTTCCACGCCGTCGCCGGTCTTTGCGGAGATGGGGAATATTTTCATGTCCGGGTTGCGCCGGTGCGCAAACTCCGTCACCTTTTCAAGGTCAAAATCAAAATACGGCAGCACGTCGGTCTTGTTGACGATCATCGCGCCGCAGCGCTGGAAGATCAGCGGATATTTGAGCGGCTTGTCGTGGCCCTCCGGGACAGAGAGGATCATCAGATCCAGATGTGCGCCGGTGTCAAATTCCGCCGGACAGACCAGATTGCCCACGTTTTCCAGAATGACGAGATCCAGCCCCTCCGTCCCGAGCTGGCGAAGGCCCTCGCCGGTCATGGCCGCGTCGAGATGGCACATGCCGCCGGTGTGGAGCTGAATGACGCGCGCGCCGGTGCGCGATATGGTGTCGGCGTCCACGTCGGAGTCAATGTCGGCCTCCATCACGCCCACGCGGAGCGTTTTTTGCAGCAGCGGGATCAGGCGCGTCAGCGTCGTCGTTTTCCCGGAGCCGGGAGAGGACATGAGGTTGATTAAAAAGACGCCTTCGGCGTTCAGCGTCTCGCGCAGGCGGGCCGCCTCTGCGTCGTTGTCGGCAAAGACGCTCTGCTTGACTTCAATGACCCGGTAGAGATCCATAGGCCGCCTCCTGTTTCGTGATATTGCATAAAAATTGTATCACGTCCGGCGTGCGTTTGCAAGGTTAGTGTCGAATAACCGCAAAAACCGCAGCCGGAGGGCCGCGCACCGGCGCGGCTCCGGCGGAGCGCCGCCGTCAAAGACGCGGACATGAAATTTGCGGCGCAAAACCGCGTGCGGACTGCTTTTTCACCTTGACAAACGGGAAAAAACGGCATATCATGAATCCGTGAGACGCGGACAAAAATCAAAATAATCCGCACCATACGGACAGATGTATGCAGGAATGCATAAGCGGCAGCGCAGGCCCCGGCGCAGTGCTGCGGCCCATAAAGAAAAAATGGAGGGATGTTGCTTTGAAAGAAATGATGGACGCGATCGTCAAGAGCACGGCAGGCCCCGGCCTTGAATTACAGCAGGTTCCCGTTCCCAAGCCCGGCCCCGGTGAGGTCCTCATCAAGATCCACAAGACCGCCATCTGCGGCACGGACGTACATATTTATAACTGGGATCCATGGGCGCAGCAGCACATCAAGCCGCCCATGACCATCGGCCATGAATACGTCGGCGAGATCGCCGAGCTTGGCGCGGGCGTCACCGGACTGCACGTCGGCCAGCGCGTTTCCGGCGAGGGCCACATCACCTGTCACCGCTGCCGCAACTGCCACAGCGGCAACATCCAGTGGTGCAAGGACACCGTCGGCGTCGGCGTGGACCGCGACGGCGCGTTTGCGGAATACGTCTGCATCCCGCAGACCAACGTCATCATCATCGATGAAAGCCTGCCGGAGGATGTGGTCGCGTTCTTCGATGCCTTCGGCAACGCCACCCACACGGCGCTCATGTTCCCGCTGATCGGCGAGGACGTGCTCATCACCGGCGCAGGCCCCATCGGCATCATCGCCGCCGGTATCTGCAAATTCGCCGGCGCACGCCGCGTCATTATCACCGATCTCAACGACTACCGCCTCGACCTCGCCCGGAAGATGGGCGTGGATGCCGCCGTCAACACCGCGCGGGAGGATCTGCACGAGGTCATGCACCAGCAGGGCCTGACCGAGGGCTTCGACGTGGGCCTTGAAATGTCCGGCAGCGCGCAGGCGTTCCATCAAATGATCTCCGTCATGCGCAACGGCGGCAAGATCTCCCTGCTTGGCCTCGGCAGCAAGCCCATTGAGGTCGATATGAACACCATCATCTGGAAGGGCCTGACGCTTCAGGGCATCTACGGCCGGAAGATGGACAATTGGCACCAGATGTCCTACATGGTGCAGGGCGGTCTCGACCTGACGCCGGTCATCACGCATCGCTTCCACTATACGGACTTCGAGAAGGGCTTTGCCGCCATGAACAGCGGAAGATCCGGCAAGGTCGTACTGGACTGGACAAAATAAGTAAGGAGGAGCACCCATGAAAACTGCACTGAAGGCTTTTGAACAGGAGCTTGACGCCATCCGCGAGGCCGGAACGTGGCGTGAAGAGCGTATCATCACCACACCGCAGTATTCCCGCATCGACACCACCGCCAAAAAGGGCGTCGTAAACCTCTGCGCCAACAATTATCTCGGTCTTTCGACCCATCCCGCGCTGATCGAAGCCGCGAAGGAAAGCTATGACCGCTGGGGCTTCGGCCTCTCGTCCGTCCGCTTCATCTGCGGCACGCAGGAAATTCATAAGGAGCTGGAGCGCCGGATCGCCAATTTCGTCGGTACGGACGACGCCATCCTCTATTCCTCCTGCTTCGACGCCAACGGCGGCCTGTTCGAGACGCTGCTCGGCCCGGAGGACGCCGTCATTTCCGACGAGCTGAACCACGCCTCCATCATCGACGGCGTGCGTCTCTGCAAGGCGAAGCGCTTCCGCTATAAGAACAACAATATGGACGATCTGCGCGCCCAGCTCGAGGCGGCCCGCGCAGCCGGCTGCAAGAAAATTCTCATCGCCACCGACGGCGTGTTCTCCATGGACGGCTATATCGCCAACCTGAAGGCCATCTGCGACCTTGCGGATGAATTCGACGCGCTGACGATGGTGGACGACAGCCACGCCGTCGGCTTCATGGGCGAGCATGGCCGCGGCACGGCGGAATACTGCGGCGTCATGGGCCGGGTGGACATCATCACCGGCACCTTCGGCAAGGCCATGGGCGGCGCCTCCGGCGGCTACACTGCGGCCCGTCAGCCCATCGTCGATCTGCTGCGGCAGCGTTCCCGTCCCTATCTCTTCTCCAATACGCTGGCGCCCGCCATCTGCGCAGCAACGCTGCGCACCATCGATCTGCTTGAGCAGTCCACCGAGCTGCGCGACCGCGTCCATGCCAACGCGCGCTATTTCCGCGCGGAGATGGAAAAGCACGGCTTCGACCTGCTTCCCGGCGAGCATCCGATCGTTCCGGTCATGCTCTACGATCCGCGCACGGCGCAGGAATTCGCGCGCCGGATGCTCGAGAAGGGCGTCTATGTCGTCGGCTTCTGCTATCCGGTCGTCCCGAAGGGCCGCGACCGCATCCGCACGCAGATCTCCGCCGGTCATACGAAGGAGGATCTGGATCTTGCCGTCCGCTGCTTCGCAGAGGTCAAGCAGGAAATGGGCCTCTGAGCGTGTCAAAAACAGAGGGGCCGCGTTCGTAAGAACGCGGCCCCTGTTTTCTTTGCTGCCTGTCAATTTTTGCGGGCAGAGGCTGTGCCGCCCGCCCTACGGGCGCGTTGGCTGCGGGCAGGAATAAGCGCCATCGACAGGTATTGCTTGCCATTCCCGCCCGGGCGGGTTATAATAACCAGAATACACCGCAAAGGAAGTGCTTTTATGACACAACTGCTCCTGCACCTTTTCGTGAAAAACTATCAGGACACCGGCGACCCTGAGGTACGCGGGCAGTATGGCCGTCTGGCCGGGCTGACCGGCATTGCGGTCAACGTGCTGCTCTGCGCCGGGAAATTCCTTGCGGGGCTTCTTTCGGGGAGCGTCGCCATTCTGGCCGACGCCGTCAACAATCTGTCCGACGCAGCCAGCTCCGTCGTGACGCTGCTGGGCTTCCGTCTGGCCGCGAAGCCCGCCGACGATGCCCATCCCTACGGCTATCACCGCGCGGAGTATCTCGCGGGGCTGAGCGTTGCGGCGCTGATCCTCGTGATCGCGGTGGAGCTGTTCAAAAGCTCGCTCAAGCGCATCCTTGCACCGGAGACAGTTGCCTTTACAGCGGTTGGCGCAGCGATCCTGGTCGTATCCATCGCCGCCAAGCTGTGGCTGTGCCTCTTCTACCGGAGACTCGGCAGGGCCATCCGCTCCGAGGCGCTGACCGCGTCGGCGGCGGATTCGCGCAACGACGTGATCTCCACGGCGGCGGTGCTTTTTTCCTACGCCGTCACGCAGCTGACAAGCATTCCCTGCGACGGCTGGGCGGGGCTTTTTGTGGCGCTGTTCATCTTCTGGTCGGGGCTGGGCATTGCGCGCGATACCATCGCGCCGCTGCTCGGCGAAGCGCCGGACGAGGCGCTCGTCCACGGCATTGCAAACGAGATCCGCAGCTATGACCCGCGCGTACTCGGCATTCACGACCTGATCGTCCACGACTACGGCCCCGGCCGCCGCTTTGCAAGCGTACACGTGGAGCTGGATGCGCGGGAGGATGTGCTCGAGGCGCATGAGCTGATCGACAGCATCGAGCGCGACGTGACCAAAAAGCTGCGCGTCGAGCTGGTCGTCCACTACGACCCCGTCGTCACCGACGACGCGG
This sequence comes from Firmicutes bacterium CAG:170, assembly GCA_000436735.1. Classification (GTDB taxonomy): domain Bacteria; phylum Bacillota; class Clostridia; order Oscillospirales; family Oscillospiraceae; genus CAG-170. Next base: position 21,755 of record FR887204.1, on the reverse strand, counting down.
AGCTTTCCGCCGTCCGTCAGCGCGTGGAGTGCGTTATCAACGCCATCGACCCGCGCCTTTCGTTCCACGATCTCCGCATGGTGCGCGGACGCGAGCATACGAACGTCATTTTTGATCTGGTCCTGCCGTTTGACCTGCGCGGCGAGGAGGACGCCATCCGCAGGCGCATCAGCGAGGCGCTGCACGCCGAGGGACACCATTACCGCACCATCATCACCTTCGACAGCGAGGCGTTCAACGACATCCATACGCGCATGGAGGCTGATGTGACGGAGCCGCCCGTCCCGGAGGAGCCGTCCGGCGCACGGCGCGAGTAATTATGCACGAAAGCTGCATGGAAAATGCGCGCACATTCCGTTCAGCTGACCAATTTTCGCATTTTCCGTTGACAAGCCGCACTCCGCGTGCTAAAATGTGGCCAAAACAGAGGAAAGGAGACGCACCGCGATGAAATTTGCCCAGACTGCTATGATGATGGACATGATGATGTGCATGCCGATGTGCATGTGCATGCGTCAGCATACCCTGAGCGGCTCGTCTCCCGTCATGTCCGAGTGATCGTAAAAGCATTGCGATGATTTCGAAGGGCTGGAAGCGTGTTCGCTTCCAGTCTTTTTTTGTGGAAAGGAAACGTCTCATGATCGAACTGAAGCATCTGAGCAAAATCTACGACCCCGGCACGCCCCACGCCGTCACCGCGCTGGAGGATATCAGCCTGGATATCCACGACGGCGAGATCTTCGGCATCATCGGCCTGTCCGGCGCGGGCAAGTCCACGCTGGTGCGCTGCATCAACCTTCTGGAGAAGCCGACCTCCGGACAGGTCCTGCTGGACGGCCGCGACCTCACGGCGCTGCCGCAGAAGGAGCTTCTGAAGGCGCGGCGTTCGGTCGGGATGATCTTTCAGGACTTCAACCTGCTCGAGCAGCGGACGGTGCTGCGAAACGTGCTGTTCCCGCTGGAGCTGGCCGGAACGCCCCGCGCGGAGGCCAAAAAGCGTGCGCTGGAGCTTTTGCAGCTCGTCGGACTTTCCGAGCGCACCGGCGCGTATCCCTCGCAGCTCTCGGGCGGCCAGAAGCAGCGCGTCGCCATCGCTAGAGCGCTGGCCACCAGCCCGCGCTATCTGCTGTGCGACGAGGCGACCTCCGCGCTTGACCCCACGACGACCGGCCAGATCCTCGAGCTGCTGGCAAAGATCAACCGGGAGCTTGGCGTGACGATCATCGTTATCACGCATGAGATGAAGGTCATCGACGCCATCTGCCACCGGGTCGCGGTCATTGACCGGAGCCACATCGCCGAGGAAGGCCCCGTCAGCGAGGTGTTTGTGAACCCGCAGTCGGCCATCGCGCAGGAGCTGATCCTGCAAAAGGACCGCCGCGCGCCCGAGGTATTCTCCGGCCAGCGCATCCGCATCGTCTTTGACGACAAGACGGCCAACAAGCCCGTCATTTCTGATCTGATCCTCGCCTGCCAGGCGCCGGTCAACATCATCTTCGCGGACACGCGGGAGGTCGGCGGCATCGTCTACGGGCATATGATCGTCCAGCTTCCGCAGGACGAACGCCAGCGCGATAAGATCACCGCCTGGCTCCACGCAAACAATATCACGTTCAAGGAGGAGGTGTGAGCGATGTTTTCCGATCTTTTCTACCAGCTCTGGGACAAGGGCGAATTTCTCCGCGCGATCTGGGAAACGGTTTATATGACCCTGCTGTCCACGCTCGTGGCCTACGGCATCGGCCTTCCGCTCGGCATCGTCCTGAACGTTACCTCCAAGGGCGGGCTGCATCCGCAGCGCGGACTTAACGCCGCCCTCGGCTTCCTCGTCAACATTTTCCGCAGCATCCCGTTCATCATCCTGATGGTCGCCATGCTGCCGGTGGCGAAGGCCATCGTCGGAACGAGCCTCGGCAACAAGGCCATGGTCGTCATGCTCATCATCGCCGCCGCACCGTATGTGGCCCGCATGGTCGAATCCGCGCTTCAGGAGGTCAAGCCCGGTGTCATTGAGGCCGCGCAGGCCATGGGCGCATCTGACGGCGTCATCATCTGGAAGGTCATGATCCCGGAGGCCAAGCCTGCGCTCATCACCGGCGCGGTCATCTCGACCGTTACCATTCTCGGCTACTCCGCCATGGCCGGTACGATCTCCGGCGGCGGCCTCGGCCAGATCGCCATCAATTACGGCTACCAGCGCACCAAGGACGACATCATCTGGGTCTGTGTGGTGCTGACGGTCGTGATCGTCCAGATCATCCAGAGCCTCGGCATGCACATCGCCCACCGGGTCGATAAGCGCGTCCGGCACTGAAAGCTCTGCCGGATGCAGAGAATCATTCATCACATCATCTGCCGTCCGCAGACCGCGGACGTGAAATGAAAGGAGAAATTTCAAATGAAAAAAATCATAACGCTTCTGCTGGCTGTCTGCCTGCTGGCCTCTGCGCTTGCCGGATGCGCAAGCTCCGCAAAGACCGAAAACAAGACCATCGTCGTCGGCGCAAGCTCGACCCCGCACGCGGAGATCCTCGAGCAGGTCAAGGACACGCTGGCCAAGGAAGGCTGGACGCTGGAGATCAAGGTATTTGATGACTATGTCCTGCCCAACAAGGCGCTGTCCGACGGCGAGCTGGATGCGAACTACTTCCAGCACACGCCCTATCTCGAGAGCTTCAACGCCTCCAACGGCACCGACCTTGTCTCCGCCGCGAAGATCCACTATGAGCCGTTCGGCATCTACGGCAACGGCGTGAGCGACCTGTCCGAGCTGGCCGAGGGCGCGACCATTATCATCCCCGCTGACGACTCCAACGAGACCCGCGCGCTGCTCCTGCTCCAGCAGGAGGGCCTGATCGAGCTTCCCGCCGACGCCTCCGCCGCCAAGGGCGTGACCGTTCTGGATATCGTGGACGACCACGGCTACAGCATCCAGCCTGTTCAGGCGGACACCGTTCCGGCGCAGCTCAAGAACGCCAACCCCGGCACCATCGCCGTGATCAACGGCAACTATGCGCTTCAGGCCGGTCTGCACTCCTCCGACGCGCTGGCGCTCGAAAGCGCTGACGGCGACGCCGCGCAGACCTACGCCAACATCGTAGCCTGCCGCAAGGGCGACGAGAACAGCGAGAAGATCCAGGCGCTCATTTCCGCGCTCCAGTCCGACGCAGTCAAGCAGTACATCGCCGATACCTACAACGGTGCTGTCGTCGCCATCTTCTGAGCGACTTCATACGGAATAGACAAAGCGCTTTTGATATTCTCAGCGGCCCGGAGCGAGAGAGAGCGCTTGGGATATTCTCAGGGGCCGGGAGCATCGGCGCGGGGCCGCTGCCTTTCATATTTTGCAGGGGCTTCGTCAGGACAGGTATTCCCGTTCCAGACTGCGCACCATCTCCACATACCGCGCCTTGCAGCTTGCCTGCCGTCCGGCCAGAAGGTCCTGATAGCACGGCTCGAGCCATTTCTCACGGATCGCGGCGTATTTTTCCGCGCGGTTCTCGCACACGTTGATGCAGGAGACGATCCCGGGCGCGATGCTGTAATATTCGTCGATCAGCGCTTCGCCGTCCGGGCAGGCGCGCAGATAGCCATCGCGGAAGGCCCGGAAGGCCGTCAGCTCCGCGCAGTCGTCCGGCAGGCCCGCTGCCTCGCAGACCGCCGTCGTGATGAAGCACAGGCCGAGGAATTTTTTCCGGAAGCCGCCGGAGATGCTCTCATAGTCGCCCAGATAGAATGGCGAGTCCGGGTGCCGCTGCATCCACTTTTCCTGAATGCGGCTGCTCAGCTCCTCGCTGATCGGGAGCTTCTGCTTCCGCAGCGCAGGAACGAAAAAGATGGCCAGAATGATCTTGTCGTCATCGCGGATAACGCCGCGGCTGTTCTTTCCC
>FR887204.1:0-17839 GCA_000436735.1 Firmicutes bacterium CAG:170 | reverse complement strand
CCCTTCCACTTCGGGTCGGCCTGCCACGCCGCTTCGAGATCGTCGAGCATTTTCTCCGCCGACTGCTCCAGAAGCTCTGCGCGTCCAGCCTCCATCGCACAGACCGCCGCGTTCAGCTCCTCAAATACCGGTCTTGTCCCGGCCTCGTATTCGGCGAAGGCGTTTTCAAACTCGTCCCGGAGGATCTTCCGGTTGTAGCCCGGATAATTGCGGATGCAGCCCGCCAGCTTTCCCGAGGCCGCGCGCCACGCCGCCTCCGCCTCTGCGGCATCGCACTGCGGCGTTTCCGCAGGCTGCGCCGCAAGTGCGTCCCGATTCAGACGCGCTCCGCAGTACATGCAGGAAAATTCCTGCAATTCCGCCGGGATTTGCAGCTCCGCGCCGCATTTCGGGCAGTTTCCGGTCAAATAGCTCTTTTCGCTCATGGCAGCTCCCGCTTTCTGTTCTTGTTATGCTTATTTTTCCACAAAAAGCGCGCGCTGTCAACCGCCGCACAGAAAGTTTCCGTTTCCGTTGCGGATGGGCCGCTTCGCGTTTCCCTTTAACCGTCCAGATCCCGGTACGGGTAGACCCGCGTCCATGCGCTGCGTTCGCGGTCATAGCGCACGGAGCTGCGGTGGCGGCTCAGAAGCTCCACGATGTCGTAGACATCGATCCAGATCTCGTTGTCGCAGTCCTTCTGGCTCTCGTCGAAGATCAGCTGAAGGCCGAAATGCAGATGCACAGTTTCGATGTTGTTGACGTTTTCCGTGTCGGAATAGCCTGTCCGGCCCATGAAGCCGATCACGTCGCCCGCCTGCACCGTGTCGCCCTCCCGGAGTCCCGGCGCATACGGCCGGTCCTTGCGCAGGTGCGCATAATAATAGTATCGTTTGCGGTCATGGCTGCGGATGCCGACGCGCCAGCCGCCGTAGCGGTTCCAGCCCAGCGCCTCCACCGTCCCGCCCTCGACGGCGACGATCGGCGTGCCGAGACTGCCCAGCAGATCGTTTCCGAGATGGCGGCGCTGGAAGCCGAAGGAGCGGCTGCTGCCGAAATCGCGGTAATGCGCGTACCGATAGCCCTCCGCGATCGGGCTGAACGCCTTGACGCCATAGACCGGCTTCCAGCTTTTTTCTCCCGTTTCCGCGTCCGTCGTCTCCACGGCGTAGCAGCCCACAAGGCCGCCGAGCGCGGCCTCATACGTCTTTTTATAATAGTCAAAATAGCGGTACTGCGCGCCGAGCAGCTCCTCCGGCGAGACGCCCTTCGACAGCTCCGCCGCCCCCTTTTCCGCGTCCTTCACGGCACCGCCGCCGCTTTTTCCGCGTCCTTCACGGAAAAGCGCTTTCCGCCGGAGCGCACCGACCCGAGCGCCAGAATGTCCAGCCACGAGACCGGGATCTCCTTTTCGCGCAGCCGCTGTTCGAGCACAATGGCGCGCTCCATGGCCTCCGCCGTCAGGTTGAAGTCCACCCAGCGGATAAAATCGCCCTCCGCTGCCTGCGCCGGAGGCGCGGCCAGCAGCATCGCCGCCGCCAGCAAAAAACAAACGAGCCTTTTCCTCATAAAACCACCTCATTGGCAGATTTCTGCCTCTCAGCGTAGTTTTCTAAGGAAAAGGCCCGTCTATGCGCGCCAATTTTTGCTTTTGCTGCAACCAGCCGCGCATTTTCCGCTTTTACGGAAGCAGCAGGATGCAGGCGTTTCCGCTGTCTGCGGCGGAAGCCTCCTGCGGTGCATAGACCTGCATCGGATAGGCCGTCTGCCATGCGTCCATAATGCCGCTCATGACCTCCGCCGGGACCTCATACAGCCTTGCGCCGCCGTCCAGCGTCTCATAATCCAGCCCGCTGAGCGCCTCGATCCCATCGGTGCAGCCCTGCACGGCCAGCACCGCGCAGCCGCGCTCCTGCGCGATCCTCGCGGCAAGCTCACTTTCCTGCTCCGGCATTTCATGCGTTCCCGAGAACGCATCCCCAACGGAAACGGAGGCATGCTTCTTTTCGCCGAAGCCCGGCAGATCGATCACACCCGCCGCGCCCAGCAGCAGCGCCAGCGCGGCCGCCGCCGCGATCAGCCATGCCGTGATATGTGGCCCGCGCCGCTGGCTTTTTTTCGCCGCCGGAGCCGCCTGCGCGGCCTTTTCCGCGCGGATGGTGCGCATCACGCTCGGAGCCAGTGTCTCCGGGGCCTCGACCGGAAGCGTCTCCAATCCTTCCTCCAGCTCCGTCAGCTCCTTGAGCAGCGCCCGGCAGGAAGCGCAGGACGCCAGATGCGTCTCCAGCTCCCGGTTTTCCTCCTCGCTCAAGGCTCCGTCCAATCTTGCGCTGATCGCCTCCAGCGCCTGTTCACAGTTCATCATCATTTCACCCGGCTTTCGCTCTTTCTGGTATCCACTACTTAGACGAAAACAAATTGGAATGGTTCCCGTCCGCGAGAATTTTTTTCAGCTGCATTCTTGCGCGTGCCAGACGCGACTTGACCGTTCCGAGCTGTAGGTCCAAGATCTCCGCGATGCGCTCATACGGCAGGTCGTTGACCACCCGCAGGATCAGAATTTCCCGCTGCTCCTCCGGAAGGGCCTGCATGGCCTCCGCCAGAACGCGCCGCTTTTCGTCGTGCAGCGTCAGCTCCTCCGGCCCGGGCGCGCTGTCCGGCAGCGGCAGCTCCAGCGTCTCGCCGTCCTGCTCCGTTTCGAGCGGCACGGTCGGCTGCCGCTTCTGCTTCCGCAGAAAATCGATGCAGACGTTCCGCGTCAGCCGGAAGAGCCACGTCGAAAACTCTGCCTCGAACTGATACTGCGCCAGCGCACGCCACGCGCGTAAAAAAGCCTCCTGCGACAGGTCGAACGCATCCTCCGGATTGCCGCTCATGCGCAGGCAGAGGTTATATACCTGCTTCTGCTGCGCCAGCATCAGCTGCTCAAACGCGCCGTCGTCGCCCGACGCTGCGCGCCGGATCAGTCTCTCCTGATGAATGTCCATCTTCTCTCCCCATGCTCTCAGCGCAGGTCGCGTCGGATGCCCGCCGCGAGTCTCTGCACATCCTCCACCGTGGAGATGGAGGAGATCTTCTCTTTATAATATCCGCTGTAGGGCACACCGCGCAGATACCACGCGAGGTGCTTGCGCGCCTCAAGGCAGGCGATGTGCTCGCCCTTGTCTTCACGCGCCAGCTCGAACTGCCGCATGGCCGTATCCATCCGCTCGCTGAGCGGCGGAAGCGCCGGGATCTCCCGCCCGTCCAGCGCGGCCTGCACCTGCGCAAAGACCCACGGGTTCCCGAACGCGCTGCGCCCGATCATCAAAAGCTCCGCGCCCGTGCGCTTTTCGCACCGGAGCGCCGCCTCCGCATCAAAAATATCGCCGTTGGCCACGACCGGGATCTTCACCGCCTCGCGCACGGCGCGGATGCAGTCCCAGTCTGCTGTGCCGGAATAGAGCATCGTTTTCGTCCGTCCGTGGACGCAGACTGCCGCCGCGCCGGCGGCTTCGACCGCCTGCGCAAGCTCCGCGCAGTTGACGCTTCCCTTGTCCCAGCCCTTGCGCATCTTCACCGTCACCGGCACCGGCACCGCCGCCCCGCCCCCGGCCCCGGCACCGCCGCCGCGCCTGCCTCCACGATCCGCGCAGCCAGCTCCACGTTCTGCATCAGTGCGCAGCCGTCGCCGTTTCCGGCGATCTTCGGCATCGGGCAGCCCATGTTGATGTCGATAAAGTCGCAGCCGGACAGCTCGAGCGCAATGCCCGCCGCCTCGGCCATGATCGCCGGGTCGTTCCCGAAGATCTGCGCGCCGCAGACGCCGGACGGCGTCTTTCTCAGAAGGCCCCGGCTCTTTTTATCCTGATATACCAGCGCCCGCGACGAGACCATTTCCGTCACCGTCACCGCCGCGCCAAGCTCCGCGCAGACCGTGCGGAACGCCCAGTCCGTCACGCCTGCCATCGGCGCAAGAACGGTCCGCCCCGTGATCTCCAGCTCTCCCAGCCGCATCTTCAACACTCCAGCACATGCAAATTAGATATATTATAGCATATGCCGCGCATCAATACAATAAAAACGGGAAATTAGGGGGCGCGGCATTTTTGGAGCGGAGCCTCCGGAGGACACGCGGCGCGCGGCGGGGCTTCGGGACAGCGCGGACGGGCGGGGCGCTTTGTAGCACACTGGGAGACAAAAAGCGGGAGGAGGTCGCTTTTTGTGTCCGGGGGACGAACAGCGCGGAAAAAATTATGAAAAAAACTTGTAAATCAAATTGCATAACGCCGGAAAATATGTTATGGTATAGTCAATATCACCATACTGCAATGCTCCGGAGGAACCGAAATTATGAAATTTTCAGAATTGCCCTATATTCGGCCCGATCTCGACCAGCTTCGCGCCCAGTGCGACGCGCTCTGCGTGCGCTTTGAAAACGCCGCCAGCGCGGAGGAGCAGATCGCTGCCTATCAGGATTTTGAAGAGCTGAGCAAGGACGTCATGACCAACCTGACGATCGCCAGCATCCGCCATACCGTCGATACGCGCGACGAGTTCTACAACGCGGAGAACGATTTCTCCGACGAGGCCGGCCCGCAGATCGAGGAAATGTTCCAGAAGTTCAATCAGGCCCTGCTGGCTTCGAAGTTCCGTCCGGAGCTGGAGAAGCACTACGGCGCGCTGATCTTCAAAAAGGCGGAGATCTCCGCGCGCGCGTTCAGCCCCGAGATCCTCGATCTGATGCAGGAGGAAAACCAGCTGGCGTCCCAGTATCAGAAGCTCTACGCCTCCGGCATGGTGGAGTTCCGCGGCGAGAAGCTGCCGCTGCCCAAGCTCGGGCCGTATATGGAAAGCCCCGACCGCGCCACCCGGCGCGAGGCGTATGCCGCGCGGGCCAGCTTCTTTGAGGCAAACCGCGCCGAGCTTGACGAGCTTTACGGCAAGCTCATCCGCTGCCGCAACGAGCAGGGGCGCCGTCTCGGCCACAAGAACTACATCCAGCTCGGCTACGACCGCCTCGGCCGCAACTGCTACACGCCGGAGGATGTCGCGGCCTTCCGTGAGCAGATCGCAAGGGACATGGTCCCCATCGTTGCCGAGCGCAAGCAGGCACAGAAGGAACGCATCGGCGTGGACCGCATCTGCCTGTACGACGACAAGTTCCTCTTCCCCGACGGAAACGCGAAGCCCGAGGGCACGGCGGAGGAGATCCTCGCCGCCGGAAAGCGGATGTATCATGAGCTGAGCCCCGAAACGGCGGAGTTCATCGACGCCATGTTCGACATGGAGCTGTTCGACGTGCTCTCCAAGCCCGGCAAGGCCCCCGGCGGCTACTGCACCGATCTGCCGAAGTACAAGATGCCGTTCATCTTCTCCAATTTCAACGGCACCTCCGGCGACGTGGACGTGTTGACGCATGAGGCCGGCCACGCCTTCAACGCCTACCGCGTCATGCGCAAGGACTATCCGATGGCGCTCATGAACGCCACGATGGAGACCTGCGAGTGCCATTCGATGTCGATGGAATTCCTGACGCAGGACTATCACAAGTATTTCTTCGGCGCGCAGACCGCGAAATATGAGCAGGGCCACTGCGACGACGCACTAATGTTTATTCCCTATGGATGCATGGTCGATGAATTCCAGCATCTCATGTACGAGAACGAAAACCTGACGCCGGACGAGCGCAACGAGACCTGGCTGCGGCTGGAGAAGAAGTACCGCCCGTGGATCGACTTCGACAACCTGCCGTTCTACAGCCGCGGCGGCGGCTGGCAGCAGCAGCTCCACATTTACCTGTATCCGCTGTACTATATTGATTATTGTATGGCGCAGACGGTCGCGTTCCAGTTCTGGATCGCCTCCATGCATGACCGGACGGACGCCTGGGAACGCTATATGCGCTTCGTGGACGCCGGCGGCAGCAAGACCTTCGTGGAGCTGTGCCATGATTCCGGCATCAAGGTGCCCTATGAGCCGGGCTGCGTCCGTGAGATCGGCAGTGAGATTTCACAATGGCTGCATAAAAATGCACGGAATCACTAAAAAAACAGACTTTGCCCCCCAAGTTTTCGTCAGCTAAAAATACGGAAACAGTTGAAATTTGCGTATCTTTTTGCTATGATAGACAAAATTAAATCGGGTGTGCGCACGGGAACATACAATGTCCCCAAACCGCGGACACGATTTTTTGCCAAGGCGAAGGCCGCAAGCCTCCGGAAGCCTGCTTCCGGAAGGAAAGCGAGCCTGTATGAAAATTGTATATAGCGGCCCCGGCAATCGCTGGGGCGGGTATATAAAAAATTTTAGGAGGGTATAAAATGAAGAAACTCACCAAACTGGTCGCGCTGCTTCTGGCTCTGGTCATGGTTCTTGCTCTGTTCGCAGGCTGCGCAAAGCCCGCAGAGGACAAGACCCCGGCTCCCGAAGAGAACACGCCCGCCCAGGAAGAACAGCAGCAGCCGGAGGAGACTCCCGAAGAGACTCCCGAAGAGCAGCCTGCTGAGCCCAAGAACAACAAGCTCGTTTACGCGACTTCCGCCTTTGGCCAGAAGTTCAGCCCGTTCTTTGCAACGACTGCTTATGACCAGGAAGTTGTTGACCTGACCCAGGGCGGCCTGCTGGCTGCTGACCGCGGCGGCAACATTATCCGTAACGGCATTGAGGGCGAGACCGTCAACTATAACGGCACGGACTATACCTACTATGGCATGGGCAATGTCGAGGTTGTGCAGAACGATGACGGCACCGTCGATTACAACCTGACGATGCGTGACGACATCAAGTTCTCCGACGGTACGCCCGCCGACATCGATGACGTCATCTTCGGCATCTATGTCCTGGCTGACCCGACCTATGACGGCGCTGCTACCATCTATGCACAGCCGATCGAAGGCATCCAGGAGTACTACCACTCTCAGGCGTATAAGTACAACCTGATCCTCGAGGCCGGTCGTGACGGCTCCTCCGAGTTCTTCACCGCTGACGAAGGCGCTGCTTACTGGGCAGCCTACGACGCAGCCGGCGAGATCTTCGCTCAGGAGATCATCGACTACTGCAAGAACGAGGGCCACGGCACCACCGACGCTGAGTGCGCTTCTGCATGGGGCTTCGATATCCCCGAGAACGGCACCGCTGCTGATCTGTGGAAGGCCATCACCGAGAAGTATGGCAACGTGATCGCTGACATGGAAGGCGAAACTGCCGGCTCCAGCCTGCAGGATCTGATCGACGAGCAGCTTGGCGACAAGGCTGAGGACTACAAGGCCCTGGTCGCTACCAGCTCCGTTGACAGCATCTCCGGCGTCATCCGTACGGGCGACTACAGCCTGACGATCCACATGACCGAGTTCGATGCGACCTCCATCTACAACATGAGCTTCACCGTCGTTCCGCTGCACTACTACGGCGACGAGGCACAGTATGATTACGAGGCTCATAAGTTCGGCTTCCCGAAGGGCGACCTTTCTATCGTCCGCGAGAAGACCACCCAGCCGCTCGGCTGCGGCCCGTATGTCTTTGACAGCTACGCCAACGGCGTTGTCACTCTGAAGGCGAACCCCTACTACTTCGAAGGCGCTCCTGTCACCGAGACCCTTCTCATGCAGGAAGCTGTTGACTCCGACTATGTCCCCGGCATCATCACCGGCACGTTTGACGTCGCTGGCCCGTCCCTGAGCAACGATACCGTCGCTGCGATCCAGGACGGCAACTCCAACGGCGAGCTGACGGGCGACACCGTCACGACTTACCTGGTTGACTACCGCGGCTATGGCTACCTCGGCATCAACGCTGACCTTGTCAACGTTGGCGGCGCTGAGAACGCTGGCACCGAGGAATCCAAGGCTCTCCGCAAGGCCTTCATGACGGTTATGGCTGTCTATCGTGACACCGTCATCAACTCCTACTACGGCGACCGTGCTTCCGTCATCCAGTACCCGATCTCCAACACCTCCTGGGCTGCTCCTCGTCCCACCGACGAAGGCTACCAGAACTGCTACTCCAAGGACGCTGACGGCAACGACCTCTACAGCGAGGGCATGAGCGACGAGCAGAAGTACGAAGCGGCGCTTCAGGGCGCGATCTCCTTCTTCAAGGCCGCTGGCTACACCTTCGACGAGACTACCGGCAAGTTCACCGCTGCTCCGGAAGGCGCTTCCTTGACCTATGAAATCATGATCCCCGGCCAGGGCCAGCAGGATCACCCGACTTACGGCGTTGCAGTCGCTGCTTCTGAGGCGCTTGCCACCATCGGCATCACGCTGCAGGTCAACGACGTTGGCACTGCTGTCTGGAACAACGCTCTTGAGAGCAACACCGCTCAGATGTGGGTCGCTGCATGGCAGTCCACTGCGGATCCCGATATGTATCAGGTCTATCACTCCAGAAACGCACACGGCCAGAACACCAACTCCAACCACTATCAGATCGACGACGCCAACCTTGATGAGCTCATCATCGCTGCACGTAAGAGCTCTGATACCGACTTCCGTAAGGCGACCTACAAGTCCGCTATGGAAATCATCCTTGACTGGGGCTGCGAGCTGCCGATGTATCAGAGAAAGAACTGCTACACCACTTCCTCCGTCCGTGTCAACAATGACACCATGCCCAAGGATATGACTCCGTATTGGGGCTGGTATGCTGAAATCAACACTCTGGCGGTTCAGTAACGGATCTCGAACTTCTGAATCCGGTTTTCTGTAAAAAACTGAATATCAGATAAGCAAGCTGGAAGGAGGCTTCGGCCTCCTTCCATGCTCACTAATGAAATAAATGATAAGAATGGTGGGAAATTATGGCGAAATTTACTGTTAAACGTTTGCTTTACAGTGCCCTGATTTTATTCTTTGTCATGTTCCTGATCTATGTGCTGATGTATAACATGCCAATGGGCTATCTGGAGACCAAGGCCAGAGAGCTGGCATCCCGTCCTGGCGCAGGCAAGAGCTACACCGAGTGGCTGGCCGATCTGAATGCACAGTACGGTATGGATAAGGGCATCGTACAGGGTTATTTTACATGGCTGAAAAGCGCTTTGAGGGGCGAATGGGGCGAAAGCTGGGCCTGGACTGTTCCGGTCACGCAGAAGTTCCATGACACTATCTGGTACAGCTTTGCCCTGGGCCTGGTGTCCTTTGTTTTAGAGATTCTGATCGCAATTCCTCTTGGAATTCAGGCTGCAAAAAAGCAGTACAGCTTTGCAGATTATTTTACGACCGTCGTCTCCATGGTCTGCATATCCATGCCGACCTTCTTCCTGGCGACGCTTTTGAAGTATGTGTTCTCCGTCAAGCTGGGCTGGTTTGACCTGTCCGGTATGCAGGGACGCAATTATCAAGACCTTTCTGATTTCGGAAAATTCCTGGATGTGGCGAAGCATTTCGTCCTGCCGGCTATCACGCTGACTGTCGTGTCAATCGGCGGTCTGATGCGCTACACCCGTACCAATATGCTGGAGGTTCTCAATGCCGACTATATCCGTACCGCCCGCGCAAAGGGCGTGCCGGAGAAGAAGGTTATCGGCAAGCACGCCTTCCGCAACACGCTGATCCCGCTGGTCACGACCCTCGGCGGTTCGCTGCCCGGTCTGTTCTCCGGCGCGCTGATCACCGAGACGCTGTTCGGCATCCGCGGCATCGGCTATGCATCCTATAACTCCATGACGCAGGCGGATATCCCGTTCGTCATGTTCTACCTCTCGTTTATTTCGATTCTGACTCTGCTCGGAAACCTGATTTCTGACCTTTTGTACGCAGCGGTCGATCCGCGCGTGCGCTTGCAGTAAGGAGGTGCGGGATGGCTTCTTATAATCTGAATGAGGTCCTGAAAAAGAAAAATGCTGAGAAAAAGCAGCAGAGCGACAATCAGGAAATCCATCTGGACGACGTATCCCGCGTCAAGGTCCTTTCTCCGGGCCGTCAGGTCCTGAAGCGCTTCGCCCGCAACCGCCTCGCGGTTTTCGGAACGATCCTTCTGCTGGCCATGTTCGTGTTCTCCTTCCTCGGCCCGATTTTCTATCCGTATGGACAGAAGCAAATTTTCTATAAGTACGACGCGATGAACGTCGATTACGCGCAGGCCAAGGACAATACGACCTACAACGGCTATGTTTTCGACGATTCCGTGGAGATTGCGACTCACGCGAAGAACAATATGAACTCCAGCATCAAGGTCATGCAGGCCAACGATCTGAGCGATTATCTCTTCCGCAGCGGCGATGAGTTCTACAAGATCACCAAGCTCGGTGACAACATCTATACGCTTGGCAGCGTCGATACGCAGAAGGTCTGCGAATTCGGCGATACCTCGACGTTTATCGGCACCTACTCCATGCTTGAAAAGAGCATGAGCTACGCCGGCGAGGCCCTTGGCGATGCCTTTGAGGCGGAGCTTGGCCCGGCCAGCCGCAGCAAGGAAGCGACCTTTGAGCTTGACGGCGTGACCTACACGCTCGAAAAGAGCAGCAAGGGCACCAAGACCTTCGACGTCTACGCGCAGGCGTCCGATGCCTTCCAGTTCACTGGCGAGGATCTCGGTGACGACTTCAAGGCCGAGGCTGAAAAGGCGGTCGAGGGCAACAGCACCTTTACCTACAACGGAAAGAATTATATTGTTCATACCGACGGCACCCTCAGCACCGGTTATGAGTTGGGCGAGGCCCACGACGCCATCGTCTACACCTGCTATACGCTGGATATGTATGAGAACGGTGCGAAGGCCTCCGATTCCTTCCGTACCAACGCCCTGCTGGCGGCCTACTCCACCGGCGAGTTCGAGGCAGACGGCGCGAAGTACACCGTCGTGCATGAGGACGACGGCGCCCTGATCGTTTACGACGCCAACGGCGCTGAATACGCTGACTTCACCACCTTCGTCATCCGCCGCTACAACGGCGACGATACGATGGAATACGGCCTGAAAAACGCGCTCCGCGGCGCGATCGAGGAAATGACCTCGCGCGGTGAACATGAAACCACGCTCACCTACGCTCTGCCGCAGCAGAACGAGGCTGGCGAGTACTCCTACGACGAGAACGGCGCGCTCCAGTACAACGAGACGGAAATGAAGATCACGCAGAAGGATACCGGCGATTATCTCATCAACTGCGACCAGATCATCTACCAGATCGATATGTACGCATCTCCCTCCTGGGAGCACATCCTCGGTACCGACGGCGACGGCTTTGACGTTATGTCCCGTATCATGTACGGCGGCCGCATCTCCCTGATGGTTGGCTTTGTCGTTGTTTTCCTTGAGATCTTCCTGGGCATCATCATGGGCGGCCTCGCAGGCTACTACGGCGGCTGGGTCGATAACCTCATCATGCGTCTGGTCGATATCTTCTACTGCCTGCCGTCCATGCCGATCATGATTATCCTCGGCGCCATGATGGACGCGCTGAGAATGAACACCTACGTTCGTCTTATGATTATGATGGCAGCGCTTGGCATCATGGGCTGGGCCGGTGTCGCGCGTATGGTCCGCGGCCAGATCCTCAGCCTGCGTGAGCAGGAGTTCATGGTCGCCACCGAAGCGACCGGCATCCGCGTCAAGGACCGCATCTTCCGCCACCTTGTCCCGAACGTCATGCCGCAGCTGATCGTTATTGCGACCATGGGCATGGGCAGCGTCATCCTGACGGAGTCCACGCTTTCCTACCTCGGCCTCGGCGTCAAGCACCCGCTGGCTACCTGGGGCACGATCATCAACTCGGTTTCCTCGGCGTCCGCTATGGCACACTATGCATTCATCTGGATCCCTGTAGGCCTGCTCATCTGCCTGACCGTTATCGCGTTCAACTTCGTCGGCGACGGTCTGCGTGACGCCTACGATCCCAAGTCGAAGCGCTAAGGAGGTTCGGAATATGGCTAACGAGAAAAAGAAATCGTCCTATATTTCCGGCAAGGAGTCGAGAAATATCTCCCGGTTCAACCGCCGGGTCACCAAGAAGCTCGAAGCGCAGCGTGCCGACGCCAATAAGGATCCGGCCCTGTATACCACCAAAATGCGCGACGAGAACAACGTCGTCGAGTTTGACAACGTCTGCACCTACTTCTTCAGCGACGTCGGTACGGTCAAGGCCGTCGATGGCGTCAGCTTCGATATCCCGAAGTGCTCCACGGTCGGCGTCGTCGGCGAGTCCGGCTGCGGCAAGTCCGTTACGAGCCTTTCCCTGATGCAGCTGCTCCAGCGCCCGTCCGGCCAGACGGTCGGCGGTGAGATCCGCTTCAATCAGGACGACGGCACGGCACTCAACATCGTCAACACCCCGACGGCAAAGATGCAGGAGATCCGCGGAAACATGATCTCCATGATCTTCCAGGAGCCAATGACCTCCCTCAACCCGGTTTTCCGGATCGGCGATCAGGTCGATGAGGTCACCATCCTGCACAACCCCGAAATGACCAAGGAAGAGGTCAAGCAGAGAACGCTGGATATGCTCGAGCTTGTCGGCATCGCCAACAAGGAGGGCGTATACAAGATGTATCCGCATGAGCTGTCCGGTGGTATGCGTCAGCGTGTTATGATCGCAATTGCGCTGGCCTGCTCGCCCAAGCTCATCATCGCCGACGAGCCGACTACGGCGCTTGACGTGACGATCCAGGCGCAGATCCTCGATCTGCTCCAGAATCTGAAGGATAAGCTCAATTCCTCGATCATGCTCATCACGCACGACCTCGGCGTCGTCGCCGGTATGGCGGACTACGTCGTCGTCATGTACGCGGGCCGCGTCGTTGAGAAGGGCACGGCGGACGATATTTTCCATCATCCGGCGCACCCCTACACCATCGGACTGATGAAGTCCAAGCCCGTCGTCGGCAAGAAGGTCGAAGAGCTATACAACATCCCCGGCAGCGTTCCCAACCCGGTCAACATGCCGAACTACTGCTACTTCCGCGACCGCTGTGAAATGCGGTGCGACCAGTGCGACGGCCGCTATCCGCCCGAGATCCGCATCAGCGATACCCATGTCGTCTCCTGCTACCGGTTCTTTGAGACCGGTGAGGTACTCGATTATCCGAAATCTGTGAATGTGGAGGAGCTTTGATATGGCAGAAGTAAAAACGAACGTCCATGATGATTTCCTCGCGTCCGGTTTCGATGGCGCTGAAAACGATCCGCAGTACCTGCTGGTCGTCAAGAATCTGAAAAAATACTTCCCCATCAAGTCCAGCTTCTTCAAAATGACCGTCGGCAACGTCAAGGCGGTTGACGGCGCGTCCTTCAAGATCAAGCGCGGCACAACGATGGGTCTGGTCGGTGAGTCCGGCTGCGGCAAATCCACCATCGGCAGAACGATCCTGCGCCTGCAGGAAAAGACCGACGGCGAGGTTTACTTCAACGGCAAGGAAATTTTCGGCCTGTCCAAGGACGAGCTTCGCAGGCTCCGCCCGGACATCCAGATCATTTTCCAGGACCCGTATTCCAGCCTTTCTCCGAGACTTCCCGTCGGTGAGATCATCGGCGAGGCTGTCCGTGAGCACGGTATCGTGTCTCCGGAGGAGTTCGACGACTACATCACCCGCGTCATGGAGGCCTGCGGCCTGCCGGAGTATTACAAGAGCCGGTATCCGCACGAGTTCTCCGGCGGCCAGCGCCAGAGAATCTGCATCGCCAGAGCACTTGCGCTGAATCCGGATTTCATCCTCTGCGACGAGCCGGTTTCCGCGCTGGACGTTTCCATTCAGGCGCAGATCATCAACCTTCTGCGTTCGCTCCAGAAGCAGTTCGGCCTGACCTATCTGTTCATCTCCCATGACCTCTCCGTCGTCGAGTATATCTCCGACACGGTCGGCGTCATGTACCTCGGAAACATGGTCGAGTTTGCCCCGACGGATAAGCTCTACGCCAACCCGAAGCACCCCTATACGGAGGCGCTCTTCTCGGCAATTCCCGTACCCGATCCCGACTACAAGATGAACCGTATCATCCTCGAGGGCAGCATTCCCTCCCCGGCGAATCCCCCCAAGGGCTGCAAGTTCCACACGCGCTGCCGCAAGTGCATGGAGATCTGCAAGTACGTTCAGCCGGACTTCGTCGAGCTGGAGCCGGAGCACTTCTGTGCCTGCCACCTGTACAACTCCCCCGAGCGCAGCAAGGAGCTTGAGGCGGTCATGCAGGATGCGATCCGCGAGATCGAGGCGTCCAAGAACGGCGAAAAGTCCAAGAAGGGAAAGTAATTCATGAGCAGAAAGCCGCGAAAGCAGTACGATGACGACGACGGCCGCACCATTGCCAATATGAATGTCGATGGAATGCCGTGGTACCGTCCGTGGAAGCGCGAGTCGCCTGACGGCATGACGCCGCAGACCTCTTCGGCGGGCGGAAAAAAGCGTCGGGAGCCGGTCAAGCTGACCCGCGAGGAATCCCGTGCGGTCACATGGGGCGTGCTCAAGGCGGCGCTTCTCGTCGCGTCGATCTACGGCGGAGTAATTTTGCTCTTCCTGCTGTTCTGCGATTTTGTCCTGTTCAAATAACCGGTCGTAGCGCGCCCTGTGCGTGAACGAATAAGGCCAGAGAATGCTTGCCATTCTCTGGCCTTGATTTTTTCCGGCGCCTCGTATAGACTGAGCAGTAGAAGAGCCGCGCAGCAGGATACGCGGCGGTGCGCAAATGGAGGAGAAGAACATGTTCAAGATACTTTTGGCGGAGGACGACCGGGAGCTGCGGCAGCTGTTTCAGCATGTGCTGACAAAGAACGGCTACACGGCGGTCGGAGTCTCAAACGGACTCGAAGCGCTGGAAGCGCTCGAGGGAGGCTATTTTGATCTGCTGATCTCCGATATCATGATGCCGAAGATGGACGGCTACACGCTCGTGCGGACGATCCGCGACGAGGGGATGAATATGCCCGTCCTGATGATTACGGCGAAGGATGCCTTTGACGATATGCGCATGGGCTTCCTCTCCGGGAGCGATGATTATATGGTCAAGCCCGTCAATGTCAATGAAATGGTCCTGCGCGTCGGGGCGCTTCTGCGCCGGGCGCAGATGATCCACGAGCACCGGCAGATGATCGGCGAAACGGTGCTGGAATGCGATTCGCTGACCGTCCGCCGCGGTGCGGAGAGCATGACGCTGCCGCAGAAGGAATTCATGCTGCTGTATAAGATGGCCGCGTTTCCCGGAAGGATCTTTACGCGCCAGCAGCTGATGGACGAGATCTGGGGCTACGACTCGGAAACGGATCCGCACACGGTGGATGTACACATCGGGCGGCTGCGGGAGCGCTTCCATGACAACCCGGATTTCCGCATCGTGACGATGCGCGGCGTGGGATACAAGGTGGTGAAGGCGTGAAGAAGAAGCGAAACGGGAGATCGAGCCTGCGGCTGCGCTTTATCCTGATTTGTATGTCGCAGCTCGTGCTGGTGGCCGCGCTGGCGGAGCTGGCGGGCTGGGCCTTTCGGCATTGGTTCGGTGTGGCGCCGGAGCTGCCGATCTTCGTGTGGGCGCTGGTGTTCAGCGGGACCATCGGCGTGGCCGTGACCAACCATATGACAAAAATGCTGATCGACCCTATTGCCAAGCTCCGCAGCGCCATGCGCGAGGTCGCGGACGGCGATTTCAAGGTCGAAGCAAAATGCGAAAGCCGCATCCAGGACGTGCAGGACATCTATGACAGCTTCAACAGCATGGTGCGTGAGCTGAGCACGACCGAGACCCTCCAGACGGACTTCATTTCCGACGTTTCGCACGAGTTCAAGACACCCATCAACGCCATCGAGGGCTATGCGTCCCTGCTCGAGGGCGAGCCTTCGCCCGAGGAGCAGCGCGCCTACGTCGAGAAGATCCTCTTCAATACCCGCAGGCTGTCCGCCCTGACAGGGAACATCCTGCTGCTGTCCAAGCTGAGCAATCAGTCCATCCTGCCGCAGAAAACGCAGTTCCGGCTGGACGAGCAGATCCGGCAGGCCATCGTCGCGCTGGAGCAGATGTGGTCGGAGAAGGAGCTTGGCTTTGAGGTGGAGCTGGCAGAGACGCCATTTTTCGGCTATGAAAGCCTTCTGCTGCATGTCTGGACGAACCTGATCGGGAACGCGGTCAAGTTTTCGCCCAAGGGCGGCGAGATCCGGATAAAAATGATGCGCACGGAAGGCGCGGTCGTGTTTACGATCGAGGACGACGGCCCCGGCATCGTGCCGGGTGACGAGGAACACATTTTCACGAAATTCTATCAGAGCGAGTCCTCACACGGCATGGAGGGAAATGGCCTCGGACTGGCACTGGTGCGGCAGATCGTGGAGATGAGCGGCGGCAGCGTGGACGTGCAGAATCTGGAAGTGGGAGGCTGCCGGTTTACGGTGCGGCTGCCGTTAGAGCAAGAAAAAGGGGCTGCCTTTTCGTGAGACAGCCCTTTTTACGCAATTGCCCAAAACAGGAAGAACATCAACAATTGTTGAGCCTGATTTGAAGCAGAGTTGCAGTTTCGCGTGTAAAATCAAAGAAGCAACGATAATATGGGGGATGGGCACCCTCAAAGGAATTGATGTCAAATGCACCTGCTCCATTGCTTTCTTTATCTGGCCGCGACCGGGATATTCGGCTTCCTGCTGGGCCGCCTGCTGCCGAAGCGCTGGTTTTCGGCGGAACGCTTTCCGTTCCGGAGCCAGCCGTGGGAAGAGAAGCTATACCGGCTTCTGCGTGTCAAGCAGTGGCAGAACAAGCTGCCGGATATGAGCCGCATCTTTCCGAAGCTGATGCCTGCGAAGAGGCTCACGCCGCAGACCATGACCGATCTGCCGCGCATGATCGAGGAGACGTGCGTGGCGGAGCTGATCCATGCGCTGCTTTCCGTGACCGGACTGGGCTTTCTGTGGCTCTGGCCGGGCGGATGGGGCATCGCGCTGACGGTGGTTTACATTTTGCTTGGGAACGTTTCGTTCATCATCATCCAGCGGTATAACCGCCCGCGGCTCGTCAAGCTGCTCGAAATGCAGCAGAAAAAGGCTGCGCGGACGAAAAAGGAGGACGCGGAATGCGGACGCTGATTATGAGCTGCAATACCGGCGCGGGACATAACTCCTGCGCCAAGGCCATTCAGGAGGTCTATCAGGAGCGCGGAGAGCTTTGCGACATCGTGGATGCGCTGCAATTTATCTCGCCCCATGCCTCCCGCTTCATTTCCAACTGGCACACGCGCATCTACCGTTACGCGCCGAAGCTCTTCAAGGCCGGCTATGCGGACGTGGAGCAGCATGAATCGATCTTCCGCGAGGGAACGACGGTCTACAAATACCTGACCTCCGGCGTGGACCGGATGCGGGAGTATCTGGAAAGCGGCAGCTATGACAATATCATCTGCACGCATGTGTTCCCGGCGCTGGCTGTCACGGAGCTGCTGCGGAGATATCCGCTGCGGCTCCAGACGAGCTTTGTCTCCACGGATTACACATGCAGCCCGTGCGCGGCGGACTCCAATCTGGACTTCTACTTTATCCCGTCGCCGCTGCTGACGGAGGAATTCGCGGGCTGCGGTGTGGCGCGGGAAAAGCTCGTACCGTCCGGACTTCCGGCGGCGCAGGCGTTTTATCACCCGATGGAGAAGGCGGAGGCGAAGCGCGCGCTGGGCATTGCGCCGGAGAAGCAGCATCTGCTTATGATGTGCGGCAGCATGGGCTGCGGGCCGATCTGCGAGCTGGCGGAGCTGCTGGCGCCGATGCTGCGGGAGGATCAGCTCCTGTCGATCGTCTGCGGGACGAACAGCGACCTGTTTGAGAAGCTGGAAAAGCGTTTTGCCGGACAGGAAAACATCCGTGTTCTGGGGCTTGTGACGAATATGCCCGTCATGATGCAGGGCAGCGACCTGCTGCTGACGAAGCCGGGCGGCCTGAGCACCACGGAGGCGGCGGCCAGCGGCCTGCCGATGGTGCTG
>FR887203.1:8903-11402 GCA_000436735.1 Firmicutes bacterium CAG:170 | reverse complement strand
CTGCCCAGCCCTCCGCCAAGCCGCAGTCCCAGCCGCAGCCGGAGCGCAAGCGTGAGCGCCGCGTGATCGACACCAGCGCCGTCACGGTCAACGCCGACCGCTACGACGACCGTGTGGATTCCCTCGTCTCCGAGCGCGTGCAGAATTATCAGAGCGGCAAGCAGAAGATCGGCAACAAGAACAAAAAGCAGCAGCAGGCAAAGAAATTCGGCAGCAAGACCCGCTCCGAGGAGCAGGAAAAGATGCGCCGCCTCCAGCTGGAGATCGCCAAGAAGGCGCAGCTGGTCGTCAAGATCCCCGACGAGATCACCGTCGGCGAGCTTGCCTCCCGCATGAAAAAGACCGCCGTCGAGGTCATCAAGTGCCTCCTGAAGAACGGCGTCATGGCGACCGTCAACCAAACCATCGACTTCGACACGGCGGAATTCGTCGCCGTCGAGCTTGGCTGCAAGGTCGAGCGCGAGGTCGTCGTGACCATCGAAGAAAAGCTCTTCGACGATCATGAGGATACCGCCGACGAGCTGGTCACCCGTCCTCCCGTCGTCGTCGTCATGGGCCACGTCGATCACGGCAAGACCTCCCTTCTGGACTATGTCCGTCACGCGAAGGTCGCCGCCGGTGAGGCGGGCGGCATCACGCAGCACATCGGCGCGTATACTGTCAAGATCAACGGCCAGCCCATCACCTTCCTCGACACGCCGGGCCACGCCGCCTTCACCGAGATGCGTGCGCGCGGTGCCATGTGTACCGACATCGCCATTCTGGTCGTGGCCGCCGATGACGGCATCATGCCGCAGACCATCGAGGCCATCAACCACGCCAAGGCCGCAAATATCCCCATCATCGTCGCCGTCAACAAAATGGATAAGCACGGCGCGAATCCCGACCGCATCCTGACCCAGCTCACCGAGCACGGCTTAACGCCCGCAGAATGGGGCGGCGAGACCGAGGTCTGCAAGATCTCGGCCAAGACCGGCATGGGCATCGACGACCTGCTGGAGACGGTCATCCTGACCGCCGAGATGCAGGAGCTGAAGGCCAACCCCAACCGCGCCGGTAAGGGCAGCGTCATCGAGGCCCGCCTCGACAAGACCCGCGGCCCGATCGCCACGCTGCTCGTCCAGAACGGCACGCTCCATCAGGGCGATATCATCATCGCGGGCACGGCCGTCGGCCGCGTGCGCGTCATGACGAACGACAAGGGCCAGCAGGTCAAGGACGCAGGCCCGTCCATCCCCGTTGAGATCACCGGCCTGACCGAGGTCCCGACGCCGGGAGACGAGTTCAGCGCCGTCGCCGACGAGCGCATGGCCCGTCAGCTCGTCGAGCAGAGAAAGCAGAAGATCAAGGACGATCTCAACAAGCTCAACCAGAAGGTCACGCTCGAGAGCCTGTTCTCCAAGCTCAAGGAGGGTGAGATGAAGGAACTGAACCTGATCGTCAAAGCCGACGTTCAGGGCTCTGCCGAGGCCGTCAAGGCTTCGCTCGAGAAGCTCTCCAACGAAGAGGTCCGCGTCAAGGTCATCCATGCAGGCGTCGGCGCGATCAACGAGTCCGACATCCTGCTGGCCTCCACCTCCAACGCCATCGTCGTCGGCTTCAACGTCCGCCCGAATGAGCAGGCCCAGGCCGCCGCCAAGCGCGACAAGGTCGATATGCGGATGTACCGCGTCATTTACGACGCCATCAACGAGATCGGCGACGCCATGAAGGGTATGCTCGCGCCGAAGTACCGCGAGGTCGTCATCGGCCACGCCGAGGTGCGTCAGACCTACAAGGTCTCCTCCGTCGGCACCGTCGCGGGCTGCTACGTCAAGGACGGCAAGATCACCCGCGACGCGCAGGTGCGCGTGCTGCGTGACAACATCGTCATTCACGAGGGCGTGCTCGGCTCGCTCCAGCGCTTCAAGGACTCCGTCAAGGAGGTCGCGCAGAATTACGAGTGCGGCATGTCCATCGACAAGTTCAACGACATCAAGGAAGGCGACATCTTCGAGTGCTTCGTCATGGAGCAGATCAAGCCCGAATGATGCTGCCTGAAGGGTAAGGAGGCTCTTATGGCATCCAATCGAATCGGAAGAATCAACGAAGAGGTTCAGCGGGAGCTTTCCGAGCTGATCCGCAGCCTCAAGGACCCGCGCGTGCAGACGATGCTCTCCATCACGCGCGTCGATACGACAAGCGACCTGCGCTATGCCAAGGTCTATGTCAGCGTTCTGGAGGAAGCCCGCGAGAAGGAGGCCATGAAAGGCCTCAAATCCGCCGGCGGCTGGCTCCGGCGCGAGCTTGGCCAGCGGCTCCAGCTGCGTTATACGCCGGAGCTGGTGTTCGAGCTGGACGATTCGCTCAAATACGGCGCGCATATGTACGATCTGCTGAGCCGCCTCAGCGCGCAGGAAAAGCATGAGGAAACGCAAGATGCTGACGATACATGAGACCGCGCAGTTTCTTCTGGCGCACGACCGGTATGTCATTCTGACCCACCGGCGGCCCGACGGC
>FR887203.1:7063-8778 GCA_000436735.1 Firmicutes bacterium CAG:170 | reverse complement strand
CCCGTATGTGGCGGGTCTCACCTGCGAGTCCGCGCAGCCGGACAGCACCGTCATCACCACCGACATCGCCTCCGAGGGTCTTCTCTCCTTCGGAGCCGAGGCGCTGGCTCCGCGCATCGAGCTGGTCATCGACCACCACGGCAGCAATTCGCTTCCCTGCGAAAACCGCATCGTGCTTGCCGACCGCGCAGCCTGCGGCGAGATCGTCTATGCGCTGCTGCTGGAGCTTGGCGCGCCGGTCAGCAAGGAGACGGCGGAGGCGCTCTATGTCGCCATTTCCACTGACACCGGCTGCTTCAAGTATTCCAACGTCACCGGCAATACGCTCCGCGTGGCGGCGGAGCTGATCGACCTCGGCGCGGATGTCGCGCCGATCAACAAGATCTTCTTTGACACCAAGACCTTCGCCCGCCTGAAGCTGGAGGCGCGCCTGACGTCCGGCATCGAGCTTTACGCAGGCGGCATGGTCGGACTCTGCACGCTCCCGCAGCGCTGGATCGACGAGCTTTCGATCTCGGAGGACGATATCGACTCCATTTCCGGCTTCGCGCGCTCGATCGAGGGCGTGGAGATCGGAATTATGATCCGCGAGGTCGAGGGCGGTATGGGCAAGCTCTCCCTCCGCACCAGCCCGCGCTATGACGCCTGCGCGCTGTGCCAGCAGCTTGGCGGCGGCGGACACGCCGCGGCCGCCGGAGCCTCGGTTGCAGGCGGCATCGAGGGTGCAAAAAAGGCGATTTTGGACGTGCTCGCGCAGAGCGGCATCAGACTTTGATATGGCAAACGGAATTTTGATCGTAGACAAGCCCTCCGGCTGGACCAGTCAGGACGTGGCAGCCAAGCTGCGCAGCGTTTTTCACGAGCGGCGCGTCGGCCACGGTGGAACGCTCGACCCGATGGCGACCGGCGTTCTGCCCATCTTCATCGGCCGTGCGACCCGTGGTGCGGAGTTTCTGGAGCACGCGGAAAAGGAATACGTCGCGGGCCTGCGCCTCGGTCTTGTCACCAACACGCAGGATACCAGTGGCGAAACGCTGGAGACGCATCCGGTCAGCGTCACAAGGCAGGCGCTGGAAGCGGCTCTGACGCGCTTTGCCGGCCCCATCGAGCAGATCCCGCCCATGTATTCCGCCATCAAAATCGGCGGAAAAAAGCTCTATGAGCTTGCGCGGAAGGGGCAGGAGGTCGAGCGGAAGCCGCGCCCCGTCACCATCCACGAGCTGGAGCTTCTGGACGGAGCCGGAGCCGACTGGACGCTCCGCGTCCGCTGCTCCAAGGGAACCTATGTCCGGACGCTCTGCCACGATATCGGCGCGGCACTTGGCTGCGGCGGCTGCATGTCGTCGCTCCGGCGCACCATGGCGGGCGGCTTCACGCTCCGTCAGGCCATCACCATGCAGCAGCTTCTGGACTTTGCCGCCGAAAATGACCCGCAGGCGCTTCTGATGCCTGTGGATGCGCTTTTTGCGCAGCATCCCGCGCTCATCGTCACGCTGGCGCAGGCCGCGCGCATCAAAAACGGCGCGGACGTCCGCGACCGGAGCTTCCCGGACGGGACCTTCCGCGTCTACGCCGAGGACGGGAGCTTTCTCATGCTCGGCAGATCGGAGGGCGGTACGCTCTCCGTCATCAAGAATTTTTTTGAGGGAACGTAGCTTGGACACTTCACGCGCAGTCGCGCTCGGTTTTTTTGACGGCGTACACATCGGCCACGG
>FR887203.1:0-7039 GCA_000436735.1 Firmicutes bacterium CAG:170 | reverse complement strand
ACGGCGCTCTGCTCCGCAGGACGCGCGCGGCGGCGGATCGGCTGGGCTGTCCGGCTGCGGCCATGAGCTTCGACACGCATCCGTCCGCGCTGCTTTCCGCGTCGCCGTCGCCGCTGCTTAGCACGATGGAGGAGCGGACGCTCCTCATGCGCAGGCTCTACGGCATGGACGAGGTGATATTCGAGCACTTTGACCGCGGCATGATGGAAATGCCGTGGGAGACCTTCGTCGAGGAATACCTTGTCCGGCAGCTCCACGCGAAGCATGTGGTCTGCGGGCACGATTACCGCTTTGGCTATCGCGGCGAGGGTACGCCGCAGCTTTTGCAGGCGGCCTGCGCCGCGAGGGGCATCAGCAGCGAGATCGTGCCGCAGGTGACGCTGGACGGCGTCCGCGTCAGCTCGACCGTCATCCGGGAGCTTCTGGAGCGCGGCGATCTGGACAGTGCGCGGGCCTTTCTCGGCCATCCGCAGCTGGTCTCCGGCGTCGTTGCGCACGGAAATCACCTTGGGCATACGCTCGGCTTTCCGACGGCAAATCTCCCCTTCGCACCCGGTGTGCTCGTGCCGCCATACGGCGTTTATATTGCGCAGGCGGAGCTGGACGGGCGGCGCTTCCCGGCCGTCGTCAACATCGGCCTCCATCCCACCGCCGGAAGCCTCCCCGCACCGCTTCTGGAAGCAAATCTTCTGGATTTCCAAGAGGATCTCTATGGAAAGCCGCTCATCGTCTGGCTTTACAGCTTCCTTCGTCCGGAGCGGAAATTCTCCTCGCTGGACGCGCTGACCGCACAGATCGGACGCGACGCGGCCCGCACGCGCGAATATTTCAAAGAAGCAGAAATTTAGGCCGCCGCAGATACTGCGTCGGCCAATTTTTATGGGCATTCTATGCTGTCTGTACCTCTGGCTCGCTCTCTTCCGTCTCACAGTACAGCTCCTCCGCCTGATGCAGCGCATGTTCCAGCAGCCAGCGCGCCCGGACGTTTTCCGGTATCGCCGGAAGCGCATCCAGCGCATCGGAACCCGCGCCGCAGAGAATGGCATACGGCTTGAACATTTCAACTCACCTCCCCTTCTATTTTACTATTGTATGATAGTGAATTCAATACGATCATTTGATTGTCCGTTAGAATATTTCCGGTGAGGAAAATGTACTATCCAAGACTGCGTGATCTGAGAGAGGATCACGATCTGACGCAGAAGGAGGTTGCCGCCGCGCTCGGCATCGACCAGCGCGTCTACAGCACCTATGAAACAGGCCGCCGGGAAATTCCCGCGCACCACGCCGTAGCGCTTGCCGATTTTTATAAGACCTCAACGGACTATCTTTTCGGCAGAACGGATCAAAGCAAGCCCTATCCGAGGAAATGAGCCTCCGCAGGAGCGCCTGCGGAGGCATTTTCTGTCCGCATACGTCCCTGGCGGCGTGCTTCTTCATTCGTCCCGTCTTTTATATTTTAACCTGTTTCAGGTTGAAATGCAATAACCTGTTTCAGATTATGCAATACTACGCTCGGTGATGTTATGTATCCACGTCTGCGCGATCTGCGCGAGGATCGGGACCTGAGCCAGCGCGAGGTCGCAAAGCTCCTTGAAATGTCCCAAACGGGCTATTCCAAATACGAAACGGGCGAAAACGATATTCCCACCAGCGTTCTGCAAAGGCTGGCTGATTTTTACAACGTCAGCGTGGATTATCTGCTCGGAAGGACGAATCAGAAGGCCCCTTACCCGAAAAAGTGAGTCTCCGCATAAAAACACACCCCGTCTGTCAGGGAAATCGCCTGACGGACGGGGTGTATGTTTGCTTTTGAAGGAAGCTCCGCGCTTTACTCCTTGATCTCCCGGATGGAGCGGAAACGCAGCTCGTTGACCGGCTTGCCTGTCTTGTACGCAACGATCGCCATCAGCTGCGCCGCAACGCGCGGTGGAACGTCATGCAGCTTCAGTTCGCCTGCCGTACCGGGTGCGGGCTTTGCGGGAGTCGCTGCGGGCATGGGCTTTGCCGCCGCAGCAGGCGCGGCCGCCGCTTTCTTTTTCTCCTGCGCGGACATGATCCTGCCGGTGGCCTTCGTCACCAGCATCAGCAGGATCAGTCCGAAAAATACGACTGCCATGCCGAGGACCACGATGACTGCCGCCGTGCCGATCCCGACCGACTCCATTGCCTGATTGATCAGAAACATTTCATTTCCTCCTCTTCCGGACGGAGCGCCGTCCGCACAGCCGCTTATGCGGCAGTTTATCTGGAGCTATTATACTGTTTCCGACCGTAAATTTGTCGTTAAAAAGGAGGCTCCGCGCGTCAAGATTTCTTTCCGGGCGGTATTATTCCCAGAGCCGCGGCGGATAAACGCCTTCCCGGTGCAGCGCGGCCAGCGCGGAGACGACACTTTCCAGATCCTCCTTGTACGTCACGCCGTGCCAGACCTCATCGCACGGCAGCAGGCACACTGTGGCCCTGCCGTCCTGAAGCTCGCTGTTGACCACAGAGGGCAGATAAAATTCGCACTTCATCGGATTCTCACGCAGTCCGCCGTCCAGGAAGGCCGGGAAGCGATCCCAGATCACGTCGAGGAAATGCGGCGTGAAGCCCCAGAAATTCATGGACACCAGCGCGTCGCCGGAAAGCTCCGTAAATGTCTCGCCGTCCTCCGTAAAGGCCGCATTTTCGCCGCGCTTGAAGATCTTCGTGCGCTCGGTCACGCCGGTCAGCAGACCGTTTTCCACCTCGCAGACGCCGCGCGCCACGGAGCCGTTCTCCGTCAGCGTATTGCGCAGGCGGTAGCCCGCCATGCAGTAGGCGTGCTCGTCCGTGCTTTCCTTCAGGAAGCGGTAGACCGCCTCAAAGGCGCCGCGCCCATAGAAATCGTCGGCGTTGATCGCCGCGAACGGCGCATCCACCACGCCCCGGCAGCACGCGACGGCGTGCGCCGTTCCCCACGGCTTCTGCCGTCCCTCCGGAACGGCGTAGCCCTCCGGCAGGCGCGTCAGCTCCTGATAGATGTAATGTACCTCAAAGAAGCGCTCCATGCGGTGTCCGACCGTCTGGCGGAACGCCTCCTCCAGCTCTTTTTTGATGATGAACGCCACGCGGCGGAAGCCCGCGCGATAGGCGTCGTACAGCGAATAATCAATGATAAAGCAGCCCTCGCCGTCCACCGGCGTCATCTGCTTGAGGCCCCCGAAGCGGCTCCCCATGCCGGCGGCCATCACGACCAGAACAGGCTCCTGATTTTTCACCCAGTCCCAGCTCCTTTCCAATTTCTAACCCTATTCTATCCAAACAGAGGCGGAATTGCAAGTGCATTCCGCATCGCGCGGAACGCGCAGGTGTGCAATACGCCCATATCCGGCTCCGTTTCCCATCTGTCTCCGCAGAAAGATCGTCCCCGGCCGGGTTTCCGGCCGGGGACGCGCTGTATTTTGAAAAATTACTTTTCTGCCTTGATCGCAGCCTGAGCGGCGGCGAGTCTTGCGATGGGAACACGGAACGGGCTGCAGGAAACGTAGCTCAGACCGATGTTGTGGCAGAACTCCACGGTGGAGGGGTCGCCGCCCTGCTCGCCGCAGATGCCCAGCTTGATGTCCGGGCGGGTCTGACGTCCCAGCTCGGCAGCCATCTTGACGAGGCGGCCGACGCCGGCCTGATCCAGCTTGGAGAACGGATCGGACTCATAGATCTTGCGGTCATAGTAGGAAGCGAGGAACTTGCCCGCGTCGTCACGGCTGAAGCCGAAGGTCATCTGCGTCAGGTCGTTGGTACCGAAGGAGAAGAACTCGGCCTCCTTGGCGATGGCGTCCGCGGTCAGAGCCGCGCGCGGGATCTCAATCATGGTGCCGACCTTGTAGTGCATGTCGCTGCCGGCGTCCTTGATGATCTTCTTGGCGACCTGGTCAATGACGGACTTGACGTAAGCCAGCTCCTTGACCTCGCCGACCAGC
This sequence comes from Firmicutes bacterium CAG:170, assembly GCA_000436735.1. Classification (GTDB taxonomy): domain Bacteria; phylum Bacillota; class Clostridia; order Oscillospirales; family Oscillospiraceae; genus CAG-170. The sequence continues at coordinate 3,092 of FR887203.1, read as the reverse complement.
GGGACCATGATCTCCGGCTCGATCTTCCATGCCGGGCGGCGGCTGCGGACAGCCAGCGCGGCCTTGATGATGGCGGCGGTCTGCATCTTGGCGATCTCCGGATAGGTGACATCCAGGCGGCAGCCGCGGTGGCCCATCATGGGGTTGAACTCATGCAGGCCGGCGATGACGTGGTTCAGATGCTCGACGGTCAGGCCCATTTCCTTGGCAAGCGCTTCGATGTCGGCCGGATCGGTCGGAACGAACTCGTGCAGGGGCGGATCGAGGAGACGGATGGTAACGGGACGGCCCTTCATGGCCTCGTAAATGGCCTCGAAGTCGCCCTGCTGGATCGGCTCGAGCTTGGCCAGCGCCTTTTCGCGCTGCTCGGAGGTCTCGGAAACAATCATTTCGCGGATGGCCTTGATGCGGTCAGCCTCGAAGAACATATGCTCGGTACGGCAGAGGCCGATGCCCTCTGCGCCGAAGGCGACAGCCTGCTCCGCATCATGCGGCGTATCGGCGTTCGTGCGGACGCCCAGCTTGCGGTACTTGTCAGCCCAGGTCATCAGGCGGTGGAAGTCGCCGGAGATTGCTGCCTCGGCGGTCTTGATCTGCTCGCCGTAGATGTTGCCGGTGGAGCCGTCGATGGAGATCCAGTCGCCTTCCTTGTAGGTCTTGCCGCCCAGCTCGAAGGTCTTGTTCTCTTCATCCATCTTGATGGCGCCGCAGCCGGAGACGCAGCAGGTGCCCATGCCGCGCGCGACAACAGCCGCGTGGGAAGTCATGCCGCCGCGGACGGTCAGAACGCCCTGTGCGTAATGCATGCCCTCGATATCCTCCGGAGAGGTCTCGAGACGGACCAGAACGACCTTCTTGCCGCTCTTGGCCCACTCGGTAGCGGTCTCAGCCGTGAAAACGATCTTGCCGCAGGCAGCGCCGGGAGAAGCGGCGAGGCCCGTGCCGATGACCTTGGCCTTCTTGAGTGCAGCCGGATCAAACGTCGGATGCAGCAGCGCGTCGAGGCTCTTCGGGTCGATCATGGCGACGGCTTCCTTCTCGGAGATCATGCCCTCATCGACCAGATCGCAGGCGATCTTCATCGCGGCGGCAGCGGTACGCTTGCCGTTACGGGTCTGGAGCATGTAGAGCTTCTTATTTTCAATGGTGAACTCCATGTCCTGCATATCGCGGTAGTGGTACTCGAGCTTTGCGCAGATGTCCACGAACTGCTTGTATGCCTCGGGCATGACCTCGGCCAGCTGGTCGATGGTCTGCGGAGTACGGACGCCGGCGACGACGTCCTCGCCCTGTGCGTTCATCAAAAATTCGCCGAACAGCTTCTTTTCGCCGGTGGCGGGGTTACGGGTGAACGCAACGCCCGTGCCGGAGGTATCGCCGGTGTTGCCAAAGACCATGGACTGGACGTTGACAGCAGTGCCCCAGTCGGAGGGGATATCGTTCATGCGGCGGTAGTAGATGGCGCGGGGGTTGTCCCAGGAGCGGAAGACCGCCTTGATGGCGCCCATCAGCTGGACCTTCGGGTCCTGCGGGAATTCCTCGCCCAGCTTCTCGCGGTACTCGGTCTTGAACTTCTCGGCCAGCTCCTTGAGATCGTCGGCCGTCAGCTCGGTGTCGAGCGTCACGCCGCGGGCTTCCTTCATTTCGTCGATCAGCTGCTCGAAATACTTCTTGCCGACCTCCATGACGACGTCGGAGTACATCTGGATGAAGCGGCGGTAGGAGTCATAGGCGAAACGGGGATTGTTGGTTTTCTTGGCGAAGGCGACGACGACCTCGTCGTTCAGGCCAAGGTTCAAAATGGTGTCCATCATGCCGGGCATGGATGCGCGTGCGCCGGAACGGACAGAGACCAGCAGCGGGTTGTACAGATCGCCGAACTTCTTGCCGGTCATCTCTTCCAGCTTTTCGACGTACTGCATGATCTCGGCTTCGATCTCGCTGTTGATCTGGCGGTCGTCACGGTAGTACTGGGTGCAGGCCTCGGTGGTGATGGTGAAGCCCTGCGGCACCGGCATACCGAGGTTGGTCATTTCCGCGAGGTTGGCGCCCTTGCCGCCAAGCAGCTCGCGCATGTTGCCGTTGCCTTCGGAGAACAGGTATACATACTTGTGAGACATTGTGTGAACCCCTTTCCAGTGTGGTCAAAACATCCTTCGTTTTGATCCCGATTGTTTTTACTTTTTTGATTCTCAGACAAGTAAATACTATATCATATTCTCGCGGGAATGCAAACTAAAAAAGCAAAATGTAACAAAAAAATTTTTTTACAGGTCGGTTTTTAACGCTTCATTTGCGCGATTTCCACAAAAAACGAACGGTTGTTCCGATTCAAAACGATTTCTGCGCCGCGCGCTACCGCCGGGAGGCATCCGGCTTCGGGATGCGGATGGTGAGCACGATCTCGCGGTCATTCTCCGTCTGCTCGCTCCCGGCGTGAATGCCCGCCGAGCGCACCAGATCGAGCTGATGGCGGACGGAGTTGAGGAACACGCGCGCGTCGCGCAGACGGAACGCGCCAAGCTCCCGCTTTTCCTTCGCGGGCGCGACGGCAAGCGCGTCGATGTACTGCTCCGTGCGCGCGACCGTCCAGCCGCCCGCAATGATCCGCTCCAGCACGCGAAGCTGCGCCTCCTCGTCCGGCAGACGCAGAAGCGCACGGGCGTGCCGCTCCGACAGGCCTGCCTGCCGCAGGCGGGCGGGCCCCGACGGCCGCCANNGGGGGAGCAGGGAGGGCGGCAACCGCAGCAGACGGAGCTTATTCGCCACGGCGGACTGACTTTTTCCAAGCCGCCGCGCAGCCTGCTCCTGCGAAAGGTGATATTCCTGCATGAGGCGCGCGATCCCGGCGGCCTCCTCGATAAAATCCAGATCCCGGCGCTGGAGATTTTCGATCAGCGCCAGCAGGCCGGATTCCTCGTCGTCCACGGACAGCAGGATGCACGGCACCTCGCTGAGTCCGGCAAGCCGCGCCGCGCGCAGGCGGCGTTCTCCCGCGACCAGCTCCATCCCGTCCGGCGTGCGGCGGACGGTGAGCGGCTGGAGGATGCCGAATTGCGCGATGCTGGCCGCCAGCTCCTGGAGCGCGGCGG
>FR887202.1:33356-40591 GCA_000436735.1 Firmicutes bacterium CAG:170 | reverse complement strand
CCGCGCAGGCTGCCGCCTCCAGCGGCATCACGCCCTGCCCGAGCAGCGACACGATCACGCCGGAGAGCACGTCGCCCGAGCCGCCGGTCGCCATGCCGGGATTTCCGACCACGCTCAGATAGATGTTCCAGCCGTCGGTTATGATCGTCCGGTGTCCCTTCAGAAGGAGGATACATCCCGTCCCGTTTGCAAAGTCGGTCGCCTCACGTACACGATCCTGCGCCATCGGATCCCCGCCCAGCCGAAGAAATTCTCCGTCGTGCGGTGTCACGATCACGGGACAGGCTGCTCCGCGCAGTACATCTATATGTCCCTCGAGCGCGTTTATGCCGTCCGCGTCCAGCACCAGCGGCTTATGACAGAAGCCGAGCAGCCAGCGCACGAGCGCCGTGATCTCCTCCGACCGGCCAAGGCCCGGCCCGAGCAGCACCGCGTCCATGTGCTCCATCCGCCGCTCGATCTCCGGCCTTGCCGCGAGGCTGAGCCGCCCGTCCGCATCGCACGGAAGCGGAAAAACGACCGGCCCGAGGCACCGGGACGCGCAGATCGGATAGACGCTTTCCGGCACGCCGAGATAGACGAGTCCGCTGCCCGTCCGCACCGCCGCCTTCGCGGCAAGAATCGCAGAGCCGGTGAGTCCCGTGCTTCCGCACAGGAGCAGGATCTTTCCGTAATCGCCCTTATGGGAATTGCGCGCCCGCACCGGCAGAACTGTCTTTACCAGCTCCGGCCCGACGTACTGCGCCAGCCATGCCGCTCTTGCCATTGGAATCCCTCCCGCCGTTTTTTCTTCATTATAATGCGTTTTTCCGGGAACGTCAAATTTATTCTTGCGAAACCGACTGGAATGTGTTATGATGGCTGCGATAGTTGAAATGCAATGACCGAGTCGTCTGACACCGGTTTGCGGCCGCAGAGAGGACGGGGCGCTGGAAGCCGTCCGCCGCAGGTGAAGGGCTTTCCCTCGTGAGCAGCAGCCTGAACGGCCTGTCCGGCTCCCGGACGCGGCTGGAGTAGGGTGCGCCGGGCCGCTCCGTTAACGGCGGAACAGGTCTCTGGCCTGAAAGTGCGCCGCAAGGCGAATGCGGGTGGTACCGCGGAAGCATGTCTTTCGTCCCCAAGGAGGGCGGGAGGCATATTTTTTATCCCCGCGCCCCGTCTGTTTTCCGTTCCGTAATTTCATTCAAAAGGAGAATTTCATTTTATGAAAGAGCAGCTTGAGAAGATCCGGCAGGAGGCGCTTGACGCGCTCAATGCCGTTGGCGATTCCAACGAGTTGGAATCGCTGCGCGTGCGTTTTCTTGGCAAAAAGGGTGAGCTGACCGCCGTTCTGAAAACGATGGGCAAGCTCTCCGCCGAGGAGCGCCCCGTCATGGGCCAGATGGCCAACAACGTCCGCGCCGCCATCGAGGAAAAGCTCGAGGAGGCAAAAACCACCCTCAAGGCGAAGGCGCTCGAGCAGAAGCTCGAGGCAGAGGCCATCGACGTGACCATTCCCGGCAAGACCGTGGAGCTCGGCCACCGCCACCCGATGAACATCGCGCTCGATGAGGCGAAGGACCTGTTCATCTCCATGGGCTTCAAAATCCTTGACGGCCCGGAGGTCGAGCTTGCCGACTACAACTTCACCAAGCTCAACATCGCCGAAAACCATCCCTCCCGCGACCGCAGCGACACGTTCTACATCACCGACGACGAAAAGGTCCTGCTCCGCACGCAGACCAGCCCCATGCAGATCCGCGCCATGGAGGCCATCGGCCAGCCGCCGATCCGCATTCTGGCTCCGGGCCGCGTCTACCGTAAGGACGAGGTGGACGCCACGCATTCTCCGATGTTCCACCAGATCGAGGGTCTGGTCATCGACAAGGGCGTCACCATGGCCGACCTCAAGGGCACGCTGGAAACGCTCATCAAGGCCATGTACGGTGCGGATTCCGTCATTCGCTTCCGCCCGCACCACTTCCCCTTCACCGAGCCGAGCTGCGAGGTCGACGTGCAGTGCTTCAAGTGCCACGGCGAGGGCTGCCCGACCTGCAAGGGCGAGGGCTGGATCGAGCTGCTGGGCGCCGGCATGGTGCATCCGAAGGTGCTCGAGGGCTGCGGCATCGATCCGAGCATCTATTCCGGCTTTGCTTTCGGCATCGGCCTTGAGCGCATGGCCATGCGCCGTTTCCAGATCAGCGACCTGCGCATGATCTTCGAAAACGATATTCGCTTCCTGTCGCAGTTCTGAGAAGGAGGATCACACAATGAATATTTCGAGAAAATGGCTCCGTGAGTTCGTTGACATTCAGGCCACGGATAAGGAATATGACGAGACCATGACCATCGCCGGTCAGAAGGTCGAAACCACCACCCGCATGGACGCGGAGATCCGGAACGTCGTCGTCGGCAAGGTGCTTTCCATGAAGCGCCACGAAAACTCCGACCACATGTGGGTCTGCATGGTCGATGTGGGCAAAGACGAGCCGCTTCAGATCGTCACCGGCGCGCAGAACGTCCATGAGGGCGATCTGGTTCCCGCCGCGCTCCATAACTCCCACCTGCCCGGCGGCATTCACATCACGAAGGGCAAGCTCCGCGGCGTGGAGTCGAACGGTATGCTCTGCTCCTATAAGGAGCTGGGCCTTACCGAGCACGACTGCCCGGAGGCCTATGCCGACGGCATCTGGATCCTGAACGACGAGGGCTGCACCGTCGGTCAGGACATCAATGAGGTCATCGGAAACGACGATTCCATCGTGGAATTCGAGATCACCAACAACCGTCCCGACTGCTACAGCCTGATCGGTCTGGCGCGCGAGACCGCAGCCGCCTTCAACGTCCCCATGAAGCACCACGAGCCGGTCGTCAAGGGCGGCGCGGAGGGCGACCTCACGGCGCTTCTGGACGTAGATGTGCAGGCCGAGGATCTGTGCCTGCGCTACACCGCGAGAATGGTGCGCAACGTCAAGATCGCACCGTCCCCCAAGTGGATGCGTCAGCGCCTGCGCAGCGCCGGTATCCGTCCGATCAACAACATTGTTGATATCACCAACTACGTCATGGTCGAATACGGCCAGCCGATGCATGCCTTTGACTACCGCTATGTAAGCGGCGGCAAGATCGTCGTCCGCCGCGCAGGCGAGGATAAGACGCTCACCACGCTCGACGGAAATGTCCGCAGCCTCCAGCCCGATATGCTCGTCATCGCCGACGAGACGAAGCCCGTCGGCCTTGCCGGTATCATGGGCGGCGAAAACAGCGAGATCGTGGACGACACCGTGGATGTCGTTTTCGAGTCCGCAAACTTCCTCGGCGCCTCCATCCGCAAGACCGCGCTGGCGCTCGGCATGCGCACCGACGCATCGGCCAAGTTCGAAAAGGACATCGACCCGATGCTGACGCTTCCCGCCGTCAATCGCGCCTGCGAGCTGGTCGAGCTGCTGGGCGCGGGCGAGGTCATGGACGGCGTGATCGACGTTCTGAACTACGTTCCCGAGACGGTAACGCTCCCGCTGGAGCCGGAGCGCATCAACGCCCTGCTCGGCACGGACATTTCCCGCGAGGATATGATCGAGTATCTGCGCCGCGAGGAAGTTCCGGTCGCGGACGGCATGATCCAGGTTCCGTCGTGGCGTCCGGATCTGCGCTGCATGGCCGATATCGCTGAAGAGGTCGCGCGCTACTACGGCTACAACCGCATCGAAACCACGCTGATGCGCGGCGCGACCACGCTCGGCGGCTATACCGAGGCCGAGGCTCTGGAAAACAAGGCCTGCGCCATCGCGCGCAGCCTCGGCTACAGCGAGATCATCACCTATTCCTTCGTCTCCCCCACCGTCTTTGACAACATCCGCCTGCCGGAGGACACGCCGCTGCGCAATGCCATCCGCATCATCAATCCGCTTGGCGAGGATACCTCCATCATGCGCACCGTCATTCTTCCCTCGATGCTGGATATCCTTGCCCGCAACTACGCCTACAAAAACAAGGGCGTCAAGCTCTATGAGCTGGGCCGCATCTATCTGCCGGTCGAGGGCCATGATCTTCCCGACGAGCCGAAGCGCCTGATCTTCGGCACCTATGGCGAGCATGAGGACTTCTTCAGCATGAAGGGCGAGATCGACGCGCTGCTGGCCTCGCTCAACATCCCCGCCGCGACCTATGTACGCAACACCGAGAATCCCAGCTACCATCCCGGCCGCTGCGCCGAGCTGCGCATTGACGGCAAAAAGGTCGGCGTGATCGGTCAGATCCATCCGCTGGTCGCGGAGACCTACGGCATCGGCGCAGAGGTCTACGCCGCAGAGCTGGACTTCACCCTGCTCCAGAGCATGGCGGGCGGTGAGCGCGTGTTCCATCCGCTGCCCAAGTTCCCCGCCGTCGCGCGCGATCTGGCGCTCGTCTGCGACGAAAGCCTCACCGTCGGCGAGCTGGAGAGCTGCATCACCGCCGCCGCAGGCAAGCTCCTGCGGAAGATCAACCTCTTCGATATCTACCGCGGCGTCGGCATCGAGCCGGGCAAGAAGAGCGTCGCATTCAGTCTGGAGCTTCGCGCCGACGACCGGACGCTCACGGACGAGGATTCCGTCGGCGTCGTGAACAAGGTGCTTGAAAAGCTCGAAGCCGAGCTGCACGTCAAGCTCCGCTGAGCCTTTCCGGTATAGCTTCCCTGCTTTCTCCCTATAATTCTCTGCGGAGGCGCGTCCGCCGCCATGCGGGTGCGCCTCCGAAACCGCCGGTTTCCTGCAACATTTTGTGGTTTTTAAGAACTTGTAACACAAATGAAATGTTCAGGTCATTTACAACCGCGCGAGAATATATTATGATAGGGGCAAGCTATTGACAAGGGAGGGTAACCGTATGGAGGATAATACCATCAAGTTTGTGGTGCCGGACGACGCAGCCGGAGAAATGAAGGCCATTCTGACCGCAGTCTACAGCGCTTTGAGTGAGAAGGGCTACAACCCGATCAATCAGATCGTCGGTTACCTGCTGTCCGAGGATCCGACCTATATCACAAACTACAACAACGCTCGCAGCCTTATCTGCAAACTGGATCGGGATGAGCTTCTTCAGGAGCTGGTCCGTCATTACCTGTTTGACTGAGGATCCCTGCAACATCAGGCGGCTTGCTTCGCTCAAGCCGCCTGAATTTTCTGTTTTCCGTTCTCTGCATCCATAATTTCATAATTTCCCGTGCCAAACATCCAAATTCACGCATTTTCCCCTGTCCCGGCATCGGATCAAATCGTAATTCGTTTTACTTTGTCACAATTTTGTAATTATTGTTGACATTAATTTTGAAATGTGTTACAATTTGATTACATTCTTTCAGGAGGTTCTTATGGCAGAAGAAAAAGACCTTCTCATGTATAAGGGTTTTCCCCTTATGAGAAAGGATTCCATCGTGTATTACGGCTCCATGGCAGATTCCCACATCGTCATGCTTCAGATCCTGGAAACGGAAAAGAAGGGCGATACGGACATTGCGACGAAGGTCTCCGTTGAGCTTCAGCTCACCGACCCGTCGATCCGCGCCAAGGACCGCATTGTAAAAAAGAGCGTAAAGGACGGCTTCTACACAGCTCTGGATGTTGGCTGTGTGTGGCTCAAGCGGGCGCTGGCTGCAAAGTAAGCCGGCTCCGTTAAACGGTACGATCTGCCGGCGATCCTTCGCCGGCAGCGCCGTTTTCATTGGCACGGAGGTTTATCATGAAAAGAGAGAGAACGCTTCCCGGAAAAACACTCCGGGTCCTGACGGCGCTGCTTTTGATCTGCGCCACCCTGACGGCTATGACGCTTCCCGCGTTTGCCATCGAGCTGAAAACCGGCATCGGCATTGTAGAAACGAGCGGACTTCGTCTGCGCGCCAAGCCGAACACCGACTGTGAGATCCTCGCCAACGCCTCCTACGGCGACAGCGTGGTTATCATCCGCGACGCCGGCGACTTCTATCTGGTCGATTACAATTTGCAGATCGGCTACATGGCCAAGCAGTACATCACCTTCAAGGAGCGTGAGAACATCGAGCTTGGCTACGCCAATGTGATCGATTCCGCCGTCAACATGCGCTCCGCTCCGTCGTCCGACGGCGAGCTTCTCGCGCAGCTGATGCCGGGCGATCAGCCCTATATCATCGGCTTCAACTGCGGCTGGTATAAGGTCACCTTCGGCAACTGCGGCTGGTATAAGGTCCCCTTCGGCGGCGACACCGGCTATATCCGCAGTGACCTGCTCGAGCTGACGCAGGCCCCGGTCGGGAACTCCGGCGGCAGCATGGTCGAGGTCGTCAGTCTCGGCCAGCAGGTCGTTGACCTCGCGCAGAACTACCTCGGCTATCCCTACGTCTGGGGCGGCTCGACGCCCAGCGGCGGCTTTGACTGCTCCGGCTTCGTCAAATACGTCTATGCGCAGATGGGCTACACGCTCAACCGCGTCGCAGCCGATCAGATGCTCAACGGCTCCGCTGTCACCGACCTCGAGCTTGGCGATCTGGTGTTCTTCAACAATACATACACCACCGGAGCCGCCGCGAGCCACGTCGGCATCTACATCGGCGACAACCAGTTCATCCACGCGGCCGACGGCGGCGTCAAGATCACCTCGCTCTCCAACACCTACTACTCCAGCCGCTATGTCGGCGCGCGGCGCATTCTCTGAGCATTTGCTTCAAAAATTTTTCTCCGCAGTGTATAAGAATTCCGGAAGCCGCACAGAATATCTGTGCGACTTCTTTTTCATTTTTTCCATTCCTCTTGGCCGCAGGCTTTTCCGCCTGCGGTTATTTTTTTCATTTTTCCGCATACTAAGTCCAAAAACTACAGACAGGAGCGATGGACTTGGACACTCTTCACAAGGGCCGGCAGACCATTGTATTCGACCGCCATCCGGTCATTCTGGCGCACAGCGCCATTGCGGGCAAAAAGGAAAGCGAGGGGCCTCTTGCGGGATTCTTTGACCACACGGAGACGGATACACGCTTCGGCCAGAAAACATGGGAAAAGGCAGAGACGCGCCTACAGGAGCTTGCGCTCGACACAGCACGCAGCAAGGCGCAGCTTCAATACAGCGATCTAGACGTGCTTTTCGCCGGAGATCTGCTGAATCAATGCATCAGCTCCGCTTTTGCCATCCGGGACACGCGCATCCCCTTTCTCGGGCTTTACGGCGCCTGCTCCACCATGGCCGAATCCCTGACGCTGGCGGCGGCAGCCGTCAACCCCGGCTATGCCCTGCGGGCCGCCGCCCCC
>FR887202.1:14911-33311 GCA_000436735.1 Firmicutes bacterium CAG:170 | reverse complement strand
ACGGGGGAGAGGCAGGACCGCGTCCCGGTGGGGTGCGGCGGCCAGCGGACGCCGACGGCGCAGTGGACAGTCACCGGCTCCGGCTGCTGCATCGTCGGCGCGGAGGGCAGCGGCCCGTTCATCAACTGCGCCACCATCGGCAGGATCGAGGACTACGGCATCAAGGACGCCAACAATATGGGCGCGGCCATGGCTCCCGCCGCCTATTCGACGCTGCGCGCCCACTTTGCGGACACCGGCCTGCGGCCGCAGGACTATGACCTGATCGTCACCGGCGACCTCGGCACGCTCGGCAGCACCATCGTCACCGACCTGTTCCAGCGTGACGGCGTGGAATTCGGCGCAAACTACCGCGACTGCGGCGTTCTCATCTACGATCTCAAGCGGCAGGATGTCCACGCAGGCGGCTCCGGCTGCGGCTGCGGCGCGTCGGTGCTCTGCGGATACCTGCTGCGGCAGCTCCGTGAAAAAAAGATCAACAGCCTGCTCTTCTGCGCCACCGGCGCGCTGATGTCGCCGGTCTCCACCTGGCAGGGCGAGTCCATCCCCGCCATCTGCCATGCAATTTCGATCTCGAACGAAAGAAGGTGACCATATGGAATATCTCAAGGCGTTTCTGGTCGGCGGGCTGCTCTGCCTCATCGGCCAGCTGCTCATCGACACGACCAAACTCACCCCCGCGCGCATCCTGACCGCCTACGTCGTTGCGGGCGTCGTTCTCGGCGGCGTGGGCGTCTATCAGTATCTCGTGGATTTCGGCGGTGCAGGTGCGACCGTCCCGCTGACCGGCTTCGGCTATAATCTCGCAAAGGGCGTGCGCGAGGCCGTGGACAGCGAAGGACTGCTCGGTGCGCTGCTCGGAGGCTTTCGGGCCGCAGCCGCCGGCGTCGCCGCCGCCGTCTTTTTCGGCTTTCTGGCAGCACTGCTTTTCAAGCCGAAGGATAAATGCTGAAAAACCGGGCATACTGATCCTGCGGCAGCGCCGCAGAATCGTTGACAGGGCCGCATTGTGTGCTCCTGCCGGTTGACGCAATTGTACTTGGAGGCATCAGAATGAACACCCAAAACAACCAGAATCAGAATCAAAACCAGAACCAGAATCAGAACCGTACCCAGAACAACGTTCCGGAGCGCGAAAACCGCTCCAGCCGTCAGAACAGCAAGCAGAACAAGCAGAACTGCAAATGAACGACATGCCCGGCGGATGGAATCCATCCGCCGGGCACGATCTTTATCTCCTTCAAAAACGGGCAGCCGCTCACAAGCCGATCGGAGAAGCTTTGCGCGATCCTTCTGCGACCTACATCTCCGGCCGGAAAAGCGCAGGCTCCTCCGCCTCCATCTGGATGCAGTACGGCAGGCGCTCCCGCTCCAGATGGTCCTTCAAAATATTACCGGACTCACGCAGAACGATTTTCTGCTCCAGCTGTACATGGCGCGGATACGCCTGCCCCTGGAGCATCGCCATCAGCATATCAAAGGCTTCGTCGGCAAGCTGCTCCGGATCCTGACGGACGGTAGACAGCTTCGGTGTGGTGAGCACGGCGTGGCTCGTATCGTCAAAGCCGAACACCTGGATCTCCTCCGGGATGCGGACGCCCTTTCGGGTCGCGGAATAGACCACCGCCTGCGCGATCGCGTCATGCTCACACAGAACGACCTGCGGCCATTTGTCCCGCGGCGTCGCCTCCAAAAAATCCGTAAAGCGGTCAAACTGCTTGTTCCAGCGGAAATACTTCGACTCCTTCAGGTCGAGCGCGATCAGCAGCTTATCCGGGTCAAGTCCCTCATCGAGCATTCCCTGTACATAGCCGCGATGGCGCTGCTCCGTGCTGTCCTGACGGCGAATGCTGGTGTAGACATAGCTGATCCGAGTCACATCGTCCGCCGCAAAGCAGTGCACCAATCGGCGCATCGTCGTGTAGTTGTTATACTCCACGTTCGCAAATTCCGGCGAATATTGATCGCAGAGCACGACCTGCAGCCCCCGGTCAGACGCTCTTTTCAGATCGGTTTCCATGACTGCCGTGCCCATTGCGATCACACCTTCCGCCTGATGCTCGATCAGTGTGGCGATATTTTTGGCGTTCAGCTCGCTGTCCCAGTGGCCGCACATCATTGTCAGCAGATAGCCCTTTTCCTGTGCGCGCACCAGAAGGCGCTCATAGGCGATGGAATAGAATAGGCTGGTCATGTCCTGCATCAGAAGGCCGATCACATTGGTGTGCTTTTTGCGCAGTGAGCGCGCCGTGACATTCGGATAATACTGCAAAGCCTCCACCGCCGCCAGCACACGCTCTCTGGTCTCGTTGGAGATCGAGGCGGTCGCGTTGAGCACATGCGCCACCGCGGAGGCGGATACCCCCCCCCCGACCCCGTGAATGCGGATACCCCCGCCGCGCGCGCGACATCCTGAATGGTAGCGCGCTTGATTGCCAGAGGCTCTTGCGGCTGTAACGACATAACTTTTACTCCACTTTCTCTTTGATTGGAACCATTATAACGGTTTTCTTCTGCTTTTTCAATCATTTTACAACCATTTCCTCGATTTTGCGGAGAAAACGCGGCGCATGGCCTTTGCTCCGGACCATGCGCCGCCATATGACCCGTAGGATCAGTCTCTCTTCAGAGCGCCGCTTCTGACCGAGTCCACAAAGACCGCCAGCAGCAGGATGCCGCCGCGCATGACCTTCTGCCAGTAGACCTGGACATTCAGCATGGTCATGCCGTTAAAGAGCACGCTGAGGATGGTAATGCCAATCAGGGTGCCAACCATCTTACCCTTGCCGCCAGCCAGCGCCAGACCGCCGAGTGTGACCGCCGCGATACAGTCCATATCGCTGCCTTCACCGGCGTTGCACATGGAGGCAGTGTTCTGGCAGGTCATGATGATACCGCCGATCGCCGCGCACAGCGAGGAGATCATGTGTGCCTTGTAGCGCATGAAGCTGACGTTGATACCGGCGAGCTGCGCAGCCTTGTGGTTGCCGCCGCAGGCATAGACGTTGCGGCCGAACTTCGTATATTTCATGACGTACCACAAGATCAGATAGATCACTGCCATGATAATCAGGCAGAACGGGATTGCGCCAAAGACCTTGCCGTTGCCGATGAAGTCGAACACCGGGCTTTTCAGGTAGACATACGCGCCGTTGGTCGCAATGTAGCAGAAGCCGCGAAGCACGAACTGCATGCCCATCGTCGCAATCATGGGGCTAATCTTCAGGTTGCAGATCAAAAAGGCGTTGACTGCGCCCAGCGCCACACCGAGCAGCATGACCAAAAGCAGTGTCACATAGTCGTTGCAGCCTGCGTCGTAGAGGATGCCAAGGAACATACCGGCAAGGCCCGCCACGGAGAACTGCGAAACGTCCATGCCGCCGAAAAGCATACAGACCGTCAGGCCGGCGGCCATAGTGCCCTGGATGGATTCATACGAGCCGATGGACATGATGTTCCGCACCGTAAAGAAATACGGATTCAGGCAGGAGAACAGGATCACCATCAGGATCAGCGTAATCAGGGTACTGATATCGCCCTTTAGTAATTCGGAAAAATTCAGTTTTTTCTTTTGCAGTGTTTGCATATCAGTCAGTCTCTCCTATCGCGTATTTTACCAGAAGTTCCTGTGTAAAGTCTGCCTTCTGGACCTCGCCGGTCATTCTGCCCTCGCAGATGACATAGATCCGGTCCGACATGGACATGATCTCCGGAAGCTCGGAGGAGATCATAAGAACAGCCTTGCCCTGTGCGCAGAGCTCGTTGATCAGCATGTATATTTCGGCCTTGGCAGATACGTCAATGCCTCGGGTCGGTTCATTCAGGATAATCAGCTCCGGATCTGTGATCAGGGACTTTGCAACGGCGACCTTCTGCTGGTTGCCGCCGGAAAGGGACTCGATGATCGTTTCCGACTTCGGCGTCTTGACGTGCAGGGTCTTGATCCATTCGTCCGCGATTTTCTTTTCCTTTTTGAGATCCATCTTTCCGTGCTTTGTGAACAGATCCAGATTGGAGATCGTGATGTTTTCCCGGACGGTCAGCGCCAGGAACAGGCCGTCCGTCTTTCTTTCGGCAGGCACATAGGTGATCTTGTGCTTGAGCGCGTTCGCCGGAGATACGGGAACATATTTCTCTCCGTTGATACGCATTTCGGAGGTCTGATGGTACTTCATGCCGACGATGCACGAGGCGATTTCCGACCGGCCCGCGCCCATCAGGCCGAACAGTCCGACTACCTCTCCCGCACGGATGTGGAAGCTGATATCCTTGAGGCGGTTCGTCGTCAGATGCTCAACGGCAAAGACCTCCTTGCCGGGGGTGACGCTGCGCTTGGGATACATGTCGTCGATCTTCCGGCCGACCATGTAGGCGACCAGATCGTCCGTCGTCGTGTCGGCGACCTTGACCTTGGCGATATACTTGCCGTCGCGCATGACCATCGCCGAATCGGCCACGCGGTAGATCTCGCTCATACGGTGCGAGATGTAAACAATGGAGACGCCCTCGTCGCGCATTTTCAGGATCAGCTCGAAGAGGTTATCTGTCTCCGCGTCGTTGAGCGCGGAGGTCGGCTCGTCCATGACGAGGATCTTTACGTTCTTGGAAACCGCCTTAGCGATCTCCACAAGCTGTTTCTCCGCAACGGAGAGCGTACCGAGGCTTGCCTTCGGATCGACGTTGTTCAATCCGACCCGCTTCAGCAGCGCCTCCGAATCCGCATACAGCTTCTTATAATCGATGGTTTTTGCCGGGCCCTTCGTAGGCAGATTGTTAAGGAACAGGTTTTCCGCCACGCTGATGCCCGGGATGTTGTTGAGCTCCTGATAGACGATGGAGATGCCCATGTCTATGGCTTCCTGCGTGGTGTATCCGCTGATCTGCCGTCCCTCCAGAATGATCTGGCCCTCGTCTGCGTGATAGGCTCCGGACAGAATTTTCATCAGCGTCGATTTGCCAGCGCCGTTTTCGCCGAGAAGCGCCATGACCTCACCCTTCTCCAGTTCGAGGGTGACATGGTCCAGTGCAACAACACCTGGAAATGCCTTGTATATCTCGCGCATTTCGAGAATGTTCATGTTGTGCCCCCTTTGAGATCACTGAAATTTCTTGTGGCTCTCCGGTGTGCAGGCACACCGGAGAACCGGATATGACTTATTCCTCGCCGATCTCCTTCAGATAGTCGTGAATGGTATCCTTGGTAAGCGGCGTAACGACGGCGTTGTAGGTCCTTTCCGTAGAGCCGGCAAAGATCTGCTTTGCGAACTCCACGATGGATGCGCCGTACTGAGACGGATTGAACGCGATGGACGCGACCCAGGGAGACTCATAGCTGGCATCGTCGGCCTGCTTCTTGAGGTCCTCGCGCGCAGCGGGGTCGCCGTTGAAGGAAACGACGGCGCAGTCTGCGGTGCGCTCGAGCGCCTGGATCTGGGAAACGGCTGCGTAGCCGCGGTCGTCGTTGGTAGCGATAAAGACGATGTTGCTGTCATCGGGGTGCGCGGACAGCCAGTCACGGGTCAGGGATGCGGCACGGACGTTATCGGTACGGGCGTCGAGGCGGACGATGTGATCCTCGTCCACGTTGCCGAGGGCCTCCATGATCGGCTCAACGACGGAATCCTCGCGAATCTTCATGGTCGGAGAGATTGCAGCGGAGGAAAGGAGGACGTACCAGTCGACCTTCTCAAACTTTTCCTGAAGCAGAGGGATCGCCGCCTCAGCCAGCTTGTTGCCCGCTACCTGGTTGTTGACGCCGAAGTAGTAAGCATCCTCGCCGTAATCAACGTCGACCGTGACCAGTGGGATACCGGCCTGCTTTGCAGAGGTCGCTTCCTTAGCGCCGCTCTCGGGAAGGCAGGCGAAGTCAACGATCAGGTCCACATTTCTGGTGATGAAGCTTTCGTCAGCCTGAATGTGCTTGGAGGCGTCGCCGTCGCAGATGGCAGCCTCCAGCTCCCAGCCTTCGGCTTCGCAGGCTGCGACGAGGCCATTATACATATTAACATGGAACGGCTCAGAACGGTTGTTCTGAACAAGGCCGATGCGGATGGTCTTGCCGTCTCTGGGCGTATAGCCATCGGAAGAAGCGGCGGGGGTGTTGCTTGCGGGGGCCTCCTTCTGGGCGCAGGCGGCCATGCTGAATACCAGCAACAGCGCCAGCACAAGGGCTGTCAATTGCTTGAGCGTCTTTTTCATAGTGTTTTCCCTCCGTATTTTTTGTTTATTTCTACAGGGCGCCAGCTTTGGCCTCTGTAAAAAACGTTGTCAGGCTTCCAGCAGCCATTTTGCGCAGCCGCGCAGGAAGCTTTGCAGTCCCGGCTCGGCAAATGACGCCGCGTTGTGTCCCGGGCAGCAGTAGATCATTTTTCCCTTGCAGAATCGCAGGCGCCACGCCAGCGGGACCTTGATGCCGCTGCTCTGCGCGTAAATGTCCTGATGCGGCGTCGCGCAGGCTGGATAGGCCTTGTGGTCGTTGTCCACGGCGTACAGCAGGATCTCCTTGTCCAGCAGCCGCTCGGTGAACAGCAGATGTGCCTCGTCTCCGATCGTGAAGCTCTCGAAACCGGACATCAGCTCTCTGCCGGCCTGCGTGGGATAGAAGGTATAGGGCTGATAGGGCGGATGCATCCGGAATGCGCCGCCGTAGAGCTGCGCGCCCTCCGGGAATCGTCCAAGACTGACGATGTGGTTCAGCAGGATGCGTCCGCCGCCCGCCAGATACCTCGTCAGCGCGATCGGGAAGCTATCCGTTCCCGTGAGGCCCCACGTCGCCGCGCAGTAGAGCGCCACACAGTCATAGCCGCGCAGCCGCTCCAGCGTCAGCGAGGAAAAGTCCTCCGTTTCGTCGATGCAGTCAAACTGCTCCGAGAAGATCTCGTGAAACCGCTCGTCGATTCCGTCGCGGTAGTTGTGAAAATTCTGCACATAGCTTGTGATCACAAGGAGCTTTGCCATCGTCATCCCTCCCCTGCCATCGCGTTGAGTATGCTTCGCACGACCGGCGCGTAGGCGTCCAGCGCGCTGCGTCCGAGCAGGCTCCCCACGCAGTAAACACGGCCGAGATACCAGCGGCGCGTCCAGATCATGGGATAGCTCTGCGTTCCGAGCGTCATGCTCACAAGCATCTCAGAATCGTCGAACACGCTTCTTTCAAAGAATAGCGCCTCGTCCCAGAGCTGCGCCGCTCCAAAGTCCTCCGTCAGCGGACTTTCCGTCTTTTCCACGCTGATCTCACCGTAGGGCTGCCTGCGCAGAATGCGCGCCGATGCGAGCAGTGCCCATTCGTGCGTGCAGAGGCTCGTCATACCGCCGGCCAGCATCAGAAGTGAACCGCCGCCGATCGTATGCTGCATGACCGCGTTCAGAAGCTCCGGTGTAGAAACTGCGTCCGGCTTTCCCGGCGCAAATACGACAGGCGTCTCCGGCGCAAGCTCCGGACACTGGAAGCCCTCCAGATCGGCTCTGAGCGGAACGACTGTAACCTTTTCGCCGCCCCAGTCCTTCAAAAAAGTGGGAAGCACTTCATCTGTATATCCATCACAGATCAGATAGAGCTTTTTCATACGCTTCCCTCCCTTACAGCTGCTTTGTCAGCCAGTCCGCAGTCCGCGCGATCAGCCTGCGGTACGCTGGATCCTCGAACGCCGTGACCGTATGCCCCGGCATGAGATAGGCCGCACGGCCCATGCCGAATTCGACCGTCCAGCCAGCCGGGACGCGCGTTCCGTCCTCGCTGAGCGCCGTCAGGAACACCTTCCGCTCCGTGAAGGGCGCATGATCCACAGCAAAGCGCTCTTCCTCCAGCGCAAAGCCCTCCATGCCGTCAGAGATTGGGTGGCCAAACTCCGGCAGGAAGCGCTGCGGATGCAGACCGCCCTGGTCCTGAAGCGTCCGCCGCAGCCTCGCGCCAAGCATCTGTGCCAGCTCCGCGTCCACACCGATGTCCAAATTGTGCAGCACCAGCAGCGCGCCGCCTCCGGCGACGTAGTCCACAAGCGCCTGCACCTGCTGGTGCGAGGTCCCGGTCTTGTCGATCCAATGGTCGGTGTAGAGCACCGCCAGATCGTATTTTTCATAGTCCTGCGTCTCAAACGTTTCAAAGTGTTCGCTGACACAGGCGATCTCGTAAGCCTCAAAAACACTTTCCAGCGCGGCAGCTACATTCTGATAGCGATGGTAAAGCGGATGCGTCGGATCACCGGAAAGGAATATCTTTTTCATCGCCGCCACCTCACAGTCTGTTCAGGAACCATTCGCCGCACCGCCAGAGGATCCTGCGCAGCTGCGGGAGATACGATTCCGGGATGTTTCCGACCGTTATGCACATCACCTTGCCCCAACCGTAGCCGTGGCACCATGCGGCAGGGTACTGCTTGCCCGCATAATTCAGATGAAGCGCAATCTGCGGCTGAAGGATCGGATCGAGCTCATAGAAATTCGTGTACTCCACCAGCTTGAACGGCTCCGTACCAGCCGTGACCGGATGCCTGCCGTCTGCGGAAAGGTCGAGCAGACAGGGCGTGCTCCCGCCGATCCAGCGCTTTGCGAAAAGGCAGTCCAGCTCATACCAGCCCTCGTTTTTCAAAAAGTCTCCGATCGCCAGTATCGTTCCGCCGCTCACCGTATATTGGAGCAGCGCCGCGACCGATCTCCGGCTTGCGCGCAGGTCCCACTGGGCCGCCGTCAGAATGATCGTATGATACTGCCGCAGGCGCTCCACTGCAAGCGCCTCATAGTCCTGTGTGCAGTCAATCTCATACATACCATCGTATATATCTCTCAGCACCTCGGCCACGACTTCCGGTCGGGAAGCGTATTCTCCTGCGGCATCGCAGATCAGCAGCGCTTTTTTCATACCGGCTTTCCTTTCCCTCCGCGCGGCCGTTTTCAGCGGATATGCTTCCGTTTTTTACCGCGTCGTTAATGCAATCGTTTTAACAATTTTGATTTTAGCGGATTTTGTCGTAAATTGCAATCGCGCAAAACAACACAGAAACCCACAGTAAAATTGTATGAAATCACAAAATCACACACGAACGCGAAAAAATATATTGCATTGTGACAATATTCATGTTAATAAATTAAAAGAAAGCGCACACGTTTTGTGACCACCCCTCACCCAAAGAATGTCGAAACGTTTGCATATTCCATTTTGTATTCAGGAGGTTCAGTATGCAGTATATTACAGTAAATACGATCGACGGAAAGCAGATGAAGCTTTCAAAGTTCATTCTGGGCGGCTCCTTCGGCCGGGAAACGCCGGAGGAAGAGACCTTTGCCCTGATCGACCGTTTCCGCGAGCTGGGCGGCAATGCCATCGATACGGCCCGCGCCTACGGCGGCATCGACGATCAGCTCTCCTTTGGCCGCTGTGAGGCCCGCTTTGGGGAGTACATCCGCTCCAGAAATTGCCGCGACGAGCTGTATATCATTACAAAGGGCGGCTTCCCGGCGCTCTATCCCGATCTCAGTTTCAAGCGCTGGCGCATCACGCGCGAAGCGATCCTCGGCGACTTCTACACCAGCTATGACAATCTGCGCATCGGGCCGATCGACCTGTATCTGCTGCACCGCGACGATCCGGAAAAGCCGGTATCCTACATCATGGACATTCTCAACGAGATCGTGCGATCCGGCGATGTCCGTGCCATCGGCGTTTCCAACTGGTCGCTCGACCGCGTGCTGGAGGCCAACGCCTATGCCGAATCCATCGGTATGCCGAAGCTGGTCATCAATGAGATCCAGTGGGGCTACGCTTACCTCAATAACGAGATGCGCGAGGACCCCTCCGTCAGCATCATGAATCCGGAGATGCACCGGCAGTATGAGGCGCACGGCATCCCCATCATCTCCTTCACCTCGCAGGACAGCGGCCTGTGGAGCTATCTTTACAGCGGAAAAGAGACCTGGGACACGCTCAAGCCCAGCCGCAAAATGTACGACTGCCCGGTCAACCGCAAAAAATTCGAAAAGGTCAAGGAATACTGCGACAAGCACAGCGTCTCCCCTGCCGCACTCGTCACGGCCTATCTGGCCTGCAACAAGGTCACCTGCGGCCCGATTATCGGCTGCCACACCATGCAGCAGCTGGAGGACAGCATGAGCGGCGCTTCGCTCCTGCTCGATCAGGCCACCATCGACTGGATGGACGACGTTCAATAATTCTCCCTTATCCCTTCTCTTCCTGCAGAAGTCCCTCACGGACTTCTGCAGGCCCATATCGGGGGTATGCACCGGCCAGCCGTCGGCCCTTCAAAACTGAATTCAGGAGTCGCTTATGCAAAATAAAAAGAATGCTCTGCTCGCAACGGTCTATCTTGGCATTTTTATGGCGCTGTTTGCCGTCATTACGACCATGTTCAGCACCATCCTGCCGAAGATCACCGCGCTTTACACGCTCACGCTCGGTCAGGTGAGCGTGTTCACCGTTGTGCAGAATTATGTCGCCAACTTTGTCGGCACCTTCTTCCTTGTCGCCTGGGGTGACCATTTCCCGAAGGGTGTCGTGATCGGCATTGACGCGCTGCTCATGGCACTGCTGCTGCTTTTCATCGACACACTTCCGGCCTATATCCTGCTGATGATCGCATTCAGTGCGCTGCACCTGACCACCGGTATCCTCAACAACATGATCACGGCCTTTATCGCCGATCTTTACGGCGCAAAGCGCTCGCGCTATATCAGCATGATGCACATTTTCTACAGTGTCGGCGCGCTCTTTGGCCCGAAGCTGCCGGAAGCCGTCGAAAAACTCGGCCTGAACTGGAACGCGAGCTATGCCGTTCTGGCCATCGCGGGCTTTGTGCTGGTCGCGGGCTATTTTGCCATCATGCTTCTGACGAAGCAGCTGAATTACAAGCTCCCCGCCCATGGCGGCAGCTCCGCAAAGGCCCCGAAGCAAAAGCTGGACCTTCGCGCGATCCTGCGCCATCCAATGTTTCTTCCGCTCTGTCTGCTCCAGATGTTCTACATGAGCGGCCACCAGAATCTGTTTGGAAACTGGTTCCAGCTGTATTTGCAGCGGAGCTATTCCGACATCTATACCGAGTCCTTCACGGCGACCTGCATGACGGTCTACTGGTTTGGTATGCTCGGCAGCCGTCTTTTGAGCATGGCGCTGGCCGACAAGGTCACGCCGCGCAGGTTCATCATGATCGGCTCTGCCGTCGGTGTCGCAGCGCAGCTTCTTGGCCTGCTTGGAAACACGCACACGCTCTGGCTCATCACCTGTCTGCTGCTTGGCCTGTGTACAGGCGGCATCTATCCGCTGACCTTCTCAATCTCGATCGCATACTTCCCGCAGAGCTCCGCGCGGATCACGAGCCTGCTTTCCATCATTTCCTCGATCGGTGGGATCCTTCTGAGTCTCTTCATGGGCAAGCTCGCTGAGCTTTCCATGTTTGCGGCCATGTTCGTCCCGCTGGTCTGCCTGCTGATTGTTTTCCTCCTCATCCGCTTCCGCTTCTCGGACGAGCCGAAGGAGGCATAAGCAAGAGGGGCGCTGCCGCGCAGCGTCCCTCCCGTTCTATCCAGTTATGCCGCTCCGGCGGTTAAATCAAACAAAGGAGCCTACACCATGAAGCATATGACGCTGAAAACCGTGGATGGCGGAACGCTGTCCATCTCCAAGATCGTTCTCGGCTCTTCCTCTCTGCACACCATCTGGCGCACGCTCGGCGAGGAGGGCACCTTCCGCTACATCGACCGTTTCCGCGCACTCGGCGGCGACACTGTAGATACCGGGCGCACCTACGGCGGCGAAATGGATCAGATCTCCTTCGGCCTCTGCGAGGCTATCCTCAGCCGCTACATAAAATCGCGCCGCTGCGAAAATGAGCTGCACATCATCACGAAGGGCGGCTTTCCGGATCTGGACACGCGCGACCTGTCCATGATCCGCTTCCGCATGACACGGGAGGCCGTTCTCGGCGACTTCTATACCAGCTATGACCGTCTGCAAAAAGGCCCTATCGATATTTATATGCTCCACCGCGACGCACCGGAAAAGCCTGTCAGCTACATGATGGACATTCTAGACGAGATCGCAAAAACCGGCCTTGTCAAGGTCATCGGCGTCTCCAACTGGCCGCTCTCCCGCATTCTGGAGGGCAACGCCTACGCCCGGAGCAAGGGACAGGCGGAGATTGCCGTATCGGAGATCATGTGGAGCTATGCCTACACGGATGTTGCGGCGCGCAACGACCGGACGCTGTCGATCATGGACGACGCGCTTTATCAGCAGTATCTGTCCGCACCCATCCCCATTATCAGCTTCTCGTCGCAGGCCCGCGGCCTGTTCTCGCTGCTCTATCAGGGCGCCTATACCTGGGACGAGGTCGCGGAAAAGAACCGCTGGTACGCATTTGAGGATAACCGCCTGCGCTGGCTCAAGGTAAAGGAATACTGCGACCGTACCGGCATAAGCCCGGCCGCCGTGATCCTGGCGTATCTGACGAGCAATCCAGTCGAATGTGCGCCGATCATCGGCTGCATGACCGAAAACGAGATCGCAGATTCTCTTTCCGCACCGGATCTGACACTGACGCCGGAGGAGCTTCGCTGGTTTGATGCCATCTGACGCTCCTGCATTCCCGCCTTTGCATTTTTCCGCTCTCCTTTCTCAGTCGTATTAAGCGCCCGGCGGATGGAATCCATCCGCCGGGCATTTTTATACGTTCAGACCTCGACTGCCTCGCCGCAGTCAAAAAAGTACAGATATCGGGCCTTGACCGGCGTCTGGAAGATGCGCGAGAGCGCCGCCGCGTAGGCCCCGATCTGCGGTGCATAATCCGCTGCCTTTCTCTCCGGGCCGTCATACAGGCGGTCTGTCTTGAAATCCACGATGACCAGCCCGTCCGGCTCCTGCCAGAAGCAGTCCACAACACCCTGAAGCATCACCTGTTCGCCTGCCGCAGCCGGGTCGTATGCGCCCGCGTCCGTCAAAATCGAGAATTTGAACTCGCGCTTCGGCTCCTGCGCGTTCAGGATGCGTTTCCCAAACGGGCCTTGGAACAGCCGCACGATTTTTTCACAGTCCACAGCCTCCGCCTGCTCCGGCGTCAGGAAGCGTTCGCGCATAAGGCGTTCCCGCTCCGCGCGGACGCCCTCCGGCGTCGTACACTGCGCATAGCGGACGAACTGCATGAAAAGATGCGTCGCGCTTCCCTTTTCGCGTCCGTGCAGCGCGCCGTGCGTGAAATGCTTCCGCCGCTCGACTGTCCGGTATCGCGGCTCCGGCGTTTCCGCCTCCTCCGCGGCCTCAAAGTCCTCCGCCCTGCCCTTGAGCTGCGTCGCGGTCAGCTTGGAGGCCGTTTTGGCCGCCGCCATATGCGGGTAGACGTAGGAAATCTGCCTTTCCAACTCTGCCGCATCCACCGGCGTACGCAGCGCCTGCTGCGTCCTTCCGCCAGCTCTGGCGGGCTGTGTGCGCAGCGCCTGCGCGCTCTGATAGGTGATCGTCCAGGTGTCCTCCCAGACGCGGCTGACCTCATTCGGGCCGGCAGCGGCAAACAGCTCGCCCGCCTCCGTCCGGCAGAGCGCCGCCATCAGGATCCAGTCCCCCATGCACAGCGCGGACGCCGCGACCTCCGGCCGCACCGGCTCTGAAAGGGCGGCGTTCCACTTTTCAAGCCGCGACGCCAGCCGCGCGGAGCAGTGCGTCATGATGAGCATTTCCTTCGCGCGCGTCATGGCGACATACAGCACGCGCAGCTCCTCCGCCACGCTCTGACGCACCTTTTTCTGCGCGATGGCCGTCTTTGCAATGCCGGGGTAATATGTGCCCTGCTCTGTGTCCACGACGTTCGCGCCGATCAGCAGCTCTTCATCCAGCAGGACGGCCGCCGCATTATCCTGCAAGTTGAATTTTCTTGAAAGGTCGGAAAGCACGACGATCGGGAATTCCAGTCCCTTGGACTTGTGGATACTCATGATGCGCACCGCATCCGTCCCTGTTTCCGTATCCGGCGGCGCAACGGCAGTCCCGCTCTCGCGCAGGCCCGCCAGATAGCGGTTCCACTGCAAAAGCCCACCGCCCTTCGAGGCCTCGAAGCCCGCCGCCAGCTCCCGCAGCGCACGCAGGTTTTCCGCCCGCCGCACGCCGTCCGGCATGGAGGCGTAGACCTCCTCCAGCCCGGTTTTCCGGAGCACATCGTCGATCAGCTCCGTCAGCGGAAGGCGCTTTGCCCGGGCGCGTTCCTCTCCCAGCCATTGCAGGAAGCCTTCAAGCTTCGCGTCCGGCGAGGGTACAGTGCAGAGGCAGTCGTAGAGATCGGATGCGCGCGACGCGCTCCGTACCGACGCCAGCTCGTCGGGAGAAAACTCAAACACCTGACTTGCCATGGCCGTCGCCAGCGGCACGTCCTGATGCGGATTATCCAGAATTTGCAGGATCGCGCAGAGCACCTCGACCTCCGTCGCATCCAGAATGCTCCCGCCTCGGTCGGTCACGCACGGGATGGCATACCGCGCCAGCGCGGATGCATATTCCGCCGCAGCCCGCCCCGGTGAGCGCATCAGAATCACGATATCGCCCGGCCGCACCGGCCGGAGCGCATCCTTCTCTGCGATCTGTGTCCCGTCGGTCAGGAGCCTGTGGATACGCGCGGCGACGAATGCCGCCTCCTCGGGGCATTTTTCCGCCCGCTGCTCTCCCTCCGCCGTCTCGATGTCCAGCTCGATGCAGTGCAGCTCGACCTTCGGCTGCGGCGTCTCCGGGAATTGCAGTCCACTTCGCAGCGCCTCCTGCTCGCCGTAATTCAGCTCCGCCGCCTCGCGGCTCATGACCAGCCCGAATACATCATTGACCGCGCGCAAAATTTCCGGCCTTGAGCGGAAGTTTTCCGAAAGCAGTATCTTTCTCGGCTCTCCCGGCTTCTGCGCTCCGCAGTCGGCATAGGTTTCGTATTTTTCGAGGAAGATCCCCGGGTCAGCCAGACGGAAGCGGTAGATCGACTGCTTCACGTCGCCGACCATGAAGCGGTTTTTCCCATTCTGCGAGACCGCTTCAAAGATGCACTCCTGCACGGCGTTGGAATCCTGATACTCGTCCACCAGGATTTCGCGGTATTTCGCGCCGATCTCCCGCGCAGCCGCGCTCGGGAGCGTGCTGCCCTTCTGCCGCAGCAGGCGGATGGCCTCATGCTCCAGATCGGAGAAATCCATCAGCTTCCGCCGCCGCTTCTCCTGCGAATACTGCCGGTCAAAGCGCCGCAGCAGCTCCAGCAGCCCCCCGATGGGCGCCGCCGTATTTTGAAGATCCGCCATGATCCGCTCCGACGGCGCGTAGAAGCACGCCTGCGCATCCTTGAGCGCCTGCAAGGCTCCCTTGCGCAGATTCTGGACGGCGTCCTTCTTCTCCGGATACTCCGGGCTGCGTACTGGCGGCAGCGTTCCGAAGCTCAAGACCCTGTTTTCATAGATATCGTCCCAGCCCGTTCTTGCACCAAGCGCCCGCACGGCTTCCAGATTCTCTGTGAGCTTCGGCGCATATTTCTCTCCGAGCACGGCGTCCTCCTGCGCAAGGCGCAGCGCCTGCTTCAAATTCCGTTCCACCCATGCCGCTGTTTTTTTCAGGCTCTCGATCAGATACGCGCCCCACGGCGTCTGCTCCGCCTTCTGCTCGGGCGGAAGCGCATAGGCCGCCTCGCACGCCTGCATCCAGCGCTCCGGATCGACGCGGCAGCGCACCGCGCTGTAGACCGGAAGCAGCAGCTCCGCCAGCCGCCGGTCGTCGCGCCCGTAGCCAAACTGATCGATCAGAGGCCGGAGCGCGTTGTCCTCGCTCAGGGCGGCATAGCACTGCTCCATCAGCGCATCGAACACCTCCTGCCGCAGCTCCGCGGCCTCCTGCTCTTCCGCCACGCGGAAATCCGCCGGAATGTCCAGCAGGTGCGCGTAGTCGCGCAGGATGGACGCGCAGAAGGCGTGGACCGTTGAGATCTGCGCCATATAGATGCGCGTTGTCTGCCGTTGGAGGTGACGGTTTTCCGGCTCGGCAGCAAGCCGCTTCGACAGCTCCGCCGCGATCTTTCCGCGCAGCTCCGCAGC
The DNA here is from genome assembly GCA_000436735.1 of Firmicutes bacterium CAG:170. GTDB lineage: Bacteria > Bacillota > Clostridia > Oscillospirales > Oscillospiraceae > CAG-170. The sequence goes on along the minus strand of FR887202.1, from coordinate 17,261 downwards.
TGCCGCCTTGGTGTAGGTGATCATCAGGAAGTCGTCCAGATTTGCCGGATGCTCCGGGTCGCAGACCTGCGCCAGAAGCCTGTCCACCAGAACCTTTGTCTTACCCGAGCCTGCCGCCGCCGAGACCAGCAGCGCGCCGCCCCGGTCGTCCACGACCGCCTGCTGCGCAGGCGTCAGCCGGATCTCACCCATGGCGCGCCCTCCTTTCTAGCTCCTCCCAGAATTTCTCGGCCTTGACCGCCGCGATGTAGCGGTTGGCGTGCTTGCAGCTGTCCCTGTGGCACGCCTGTGCAAAGTCGCAGTACATGCACGATGAATGCATCGGCCCGCGCAGGATCGGGTTCGGCTCCAGCCGCCCCGTCAGCATCTGCCCGGTCATTTCCTGCACCGACCGCATCACGAACCGTTCCAGCTGCTCCAACTGCTCGCGTCCGGCGAGGTCGCCGGTCAGCTCGCCCTTTTTCACCTGATACGGCAGATACTGCGGCGTCCCCTCCGACGGCTCCATCGCCTGCAAAACTGCCTCGTCCCGCAGCACAAGTCCCTTCCGGCGGCGGTGCTTTGCCCGCAGAGCCTCCAGCTCCTCCGGGCCGCCGCCCGGGTCGATTCGCTCCATGTCCTCTCTTGCCGGGACATAGAGTACACCCGCCGGAAAAATTTTTCTTCCGTACCGCTGTTCGCCGTTTTTCTGAAGCGCGAAGAGATAAATGAGCATCTGAAGCCCCTCTCCGCACAGAATATCTGCGTAATCAAAGTCCTTTCTGCCGGTCTTATAGTCTACCACACGGAAATAGGCCGTTTTTTCGGTCTCATAGAGATCGACCCGATCCACAAAGCCGGAGATCACGCCGTCCCCCTGCGCCGTGCGCACCCGCACCGGCGGCAGCGCGCCATCCGGCGCAAAGCTCAGCTCCTCGTCGCAGGGCCGGAACGCAGAAACGCGCAGCTCCGCGCCCACATCGCGCACCACGGCCATCGCCTCGCGCATGTTCCGCGCGAAAAGGTATGCAAAGCGCTCTCCGCGCTTCTCGAAGTCCGGGAGATAGGTTTTCGTATAGTGCTCCGCGTGCCGTCCGGCGATCTCCATGAGCGCCTGCTCCGAGACTGCCGCAAAGCCGCCGCGCTCCATGACCTCGCGCACCGTGTGCTCCAGCACAAAGTGAACGAACGTGCCGAACACCGGCGCGTCAAAGCGCGCCTGCTTCCACGGCCGCAGCCGCAGGCCGTCGTAGAGGAAAAATGCGTACCGGCAAGACGCGAAGCGGTCGATGCGGGAGGCCGAGAGCGCGATCTCCGTGCCGTACAGGCCGCGCACCGCTTTTTCTCCCAGCGGTGCAAAATCATTTTTTCTCCCAGGGGTGCAAATTCTTCTCCGCCGCGCCGTCTGAGCGTCTCCATCGCCTCGCGCAGCGCCGGCATTTCCGGCTCCGTCTCCGGCGGCGTCTGCAAAAGCTGCGCCGCAGCCGAGGCCGCGTCCGCCGCAAACGGCGTCTGATCGTCGGTGCTCACGGGGCTGTCCGGCGAAAGCCGCCGCGTCCGGTCAAACAGGAACGACGGCTGCGCTCCGGAGCAGCAGAGCGTACAGCTTTCCTCCGCCGCGCTGAGCGCCGCGTAGATCCAACCCAGCTCCCGATCCAGCTTTTCTTCCTGCGCCGGGGCCAGACTCAGCCCCATCGCAAGCAGCCGCTGCCGCTCCTCGTCCGTAAAAATGCCGAGCGCCGGTGCAAAGGCCGGGAGCTTTCCCTCCTCCGCGCCAAGAACGATCAGATGGCGCGTCCGGACACTCCGGAATGCCTCGATCCCGCCGACCTGCACCTGATCGACCGAGGCCGGGATGGAGCCGACCTGATACTGCCCCAGCAGCATCCGGAACACATCGGTGAACTGCTGCGGCTGCATCACGCACGCGCCCAGCACCTGATCCATCTGCTCCATCGCGCCGATCAGGATATCGTAGAGCTGGCGCGTCTGCTGCGCCGACTGCGCCTCACCCGCCTGCTCCAGCTCTGCCGCCTGCGCATCGATCCGATCCGCAAGCGTGATCCGGTCGAGGAATTCATCGAGCCGCCGGAGCATCTGCCCCACGTTCTGCGCCGTGCGCCAGCCTCTTTTCAGCTCCGCCAGCGGCGCGACCGCCGCCGCGCGCCACTGCTCCAGCTGTTCCAGCTCCGCGCGGCTCCGGTCGTCCCACGCCGCGCCGTAGCCTGCCGGATGCATCGTCCAGCTCTCCTCCCACTGTGCGCCGTGGATGTTCCAGACATAGGCGTAGCGCTCCAGCCGGTCGCAGGCGTCCTGCTCCAGCGTGCCGAGGCCCGATTTGAGGAACGGCAGCACCGGCTCGTAGTCATAT
>FR887202.1:8296-14850 GCA_000436735.1 Firmicutes bacterium CAG:170 | reverse complement strand
AAAACCGGTTCCCGCAAAATCTCATGATTGCCCGCGAAATACGCCGGAAGCCCCGCGCGCGCAAAAAGCGTCCGCAGCGCAGGCTCATAGGCCGCGTGGTCGGTATAGGCCACGGCAAGCTCACGGCAGCGGCAACCGCCTTCCAGAAGCCGCCGGACGCTCCAAAGCGCAAATTCGCATTCCTTTTCCGCAGAAGCCGCCTGATGCAGCCGAAGCCGCGCTCCGGCGTTTTCGATTGGCTCCGCCTGCACGGCAAAAAGCCCTTCGAGCCAGCGGCCAAGCTCAGGCGCGCGCTGCGCCGCCGTCTCCGGCCTGCACGTCTCCATCGGGACGTTCCATCGCGCCGTCTCCTTTTTGAGCCAGCGCAGCGTCTCGCCTGCCGCACGGAAAACGGCCTTTCCGCTTCCGTCCGTGGTCAACGCAAGCACCACCTCCGGCGACCGCCGCAGCAGCTCCGAAAGGATCTGACGCTCCACCGCCGTAAAATCCGCAAAGCCGTCGAGATAGAAAATATGCTCCGAGGCGAAATCCGTCTCCTGCAGGAGCGCCTGCGCCCTTTGAAGCCGCGTGACCGGGTCCTGCCGTCCGCTTTTGCAGACCGACAGATAGCTTTCATACAGGATCGCCAGCTCCTCCAGCTTCTGCGCGAACTGCCCGCTCACGCTGCGGGACGCCTCCCGCAGCGCCTCCGGCGCAAGGCAGCAGCTCAAAAACTCCTCCATCGCCGCTCCGAGGCGCTGCAAAAACTCCGGCTTCGTGCTCACAGCGGCATAATACTTGAGCTGCGGACGCACCTGCTCCGCCGCCAGATAGACGCTGAGCAGCCGTCCGCCCTTGTCCAGATATTCCTCGCAGACGCCGCCGTAGATGGAAAACAGGCGGCTTGCCAGCCGCGTGAAGCTCAGCACCTCGGCGTACCGGCTGATCGTGCCGCCGCCCGCGCGGCAGAGCGCACGCTCCGCCGTATGGGAGTACTGCTCCGGCACGATCAGGATTTGGCCTGAAACGCCCTCCCCGGCGCGGGCGCAGATGCGCCCGATGAGCGCCTCCGACGTGCGCAGCCGATCCGTGTCCAGCATGATCCGCAGCATATCGCTACCTCCCCTTGCATCCTCGACGCCTGCGCAGCGCGGCCTTCGCGTCCGCCGCAGGCTTTTGTCTCATTATAGCATAAACGAGCGCATAAAAAAACGGGCACTTTCGTGCCCGTTTTCCCTTATATTACCGCGCGCAGAGCGGCGCGTCCTGCGGTTCCTGCAAAAACGCCGCCAGCTCTCCGGCAAACGCGGTGCTGATCTCAGAAAGCCGGCCGCGTCCGCATACCAGCGGGTCGATGCAGCGCTTTTTTGACGGAATGACGCGCCACGCGCCGTCCGGCGCGTCTTTTCGGTCGCGGAGCATCTCATGCAGTGCGCGGAAGCTTTCCCACTTTGTGCGGGTATCCGCGTCGCCCGTCAGCGCGGCAATGACCTCCGGCTCCGTGCCGTAGAGCGCCTCCGCCGAAAGCACGCCGCGCTCCATCGCGCGGCGGAGCAGCTCCGAAAGCCGCTGCATGGCATACCGAGCCTCCTCCGCCACATAGATGCGCGACATTTTCAGCGCGTCCAATGCAAACCGGTACGCTGTCTCCTCCGAAGCAAAAGCAAGCTCCGGCACGCCGTCCGGCCCATTTTTCACGCAGATCGCATCGTAATATGCCTGAAGCGTCTGCACGTCGCGCAGACCGTAGCACGCCAGATTTCCCAACGTATATTCCAACCGGTCGGCGCTGAGGCGCGGACTGTCGTTGTCCGCGACCGGATAGCGGTGATAGTCAGTGACTGCGTCCACGTCGATCCCGTACGCTTTCAGCAGACTGCAAAGCTCCGCAGAGCCGCGGATGATCGACTCCGTCCGGCCCTCCGTATATTCCTGCCGCAGATGGTCTCCGTGCAGGAAATCCACCGTATGCGCAAAGCAGGGCGTCGCAATGTCATGGAAAAGCCCGGCCAGTGCCTGCGTTCTGTCACCGGTAAAATGCCAGACAATCCGGCAGACGCCGAGGCTGTGCCGGAAGCGCGAATAGCGCGGAAGGCCGCGAAAGCGCGCAAAGGCCGTATACTCGCACCCGCAGTTCATGCCCACATCCCGCAGGCGCTGAAGCTCCGGCAGACGGCAAAATGCCTCCATCCACTCCGGCGTTTCGCCGCAGTAGCGGACCGGCGCCCGCTCGATCTCCACCCGTTCGCTCATTTTTTCGCTTCCCCTTTCTCCCGAATTCTGTGCTCATCATACCACAGGCCATCCTCGGAAGCAAGCTGCGCCGGATGGGAGTCCCATCCGGCGCGTTCCGTGTCCGTTTTCACTTTTCCAGCAGCGCTTTCAGCCTTTGCAGCAGCTCCAACGCGCGGAATTTCAGCACAAAGCCCTCATCCGCGCCGGTAATGAGCCGGATCTCTCCGTCGGAGAAGCCCGCCGTCTGCGCGGCCAGCTCCAGCTCGTCCATCGACGCCGTCAGGCAGATCGACGGGAACACCACGCACCACCAGTTGTGCCCCTCCCCCTCTCCGATTGTCACGCGCAGCGACTCATAAATGCCTGCCGGGAGGGCGAAGGTCTCATATTCGCGCGTCGGAAACAGCTCCTTCCCAAGCCGGACGCGCACCGGCGCATCCTCGCCAAGCTCACTCAGGCAGGTCTGTGCTGCCTGCGCGATCTCGTCCAAATGCGCCTCCAGCGCTCCGCGCGGATCGTCCGCACCCTGCAGCAGCGGCTGCGTTTTTTCGAGGATCGCGTCGCGCACGCGCAGCTTGATCTGCTGATCGTGCGCAGAGTCGGAATTTGCCACCACATGCAGCCGGATCAGCTTTTCCGAAAGCTTCTGCTGCTCCGTTTGCAGAACCGCGGCGGACACGAGCATAAGTACACAGCCGAGAAGAAGAACTATGGAGATCACTCTTTTTTTCATAAAAAACACCGTCCATCATGCAGATATCCGCATTATGGACGGTATTTTTCTTTTTTATACGCTGGTCGCAAGAAAGACCTGCGAATACTTGTCCCGCAGCATCGTGCAGGCGACGGTCGCATACTCAAACGAATCGTACACGCCGAACACCGCCGAGCCGGAGCCGGTCATCTGCGCGCCGTAGGCGCCGTAGGTGAACATCATGGATTTGATATAGTTGACGTCAAAGTGCTCCTTCATCACGAGCGGCTCAAACACATTGCGGAGGCTTCCGCCCACGCCCAGCAGGTCGCCCTTCTGAAGGTTGGCGATCATTGCTTTGTGATCCGGCCGCTTCTCGATGAACTCCCCATCGATCGCGCGGTAAAGCTCCGGTGTGGAGATGGAAAAGTCCGGCTTGCAGACGACAAAGAAGATCTCCGGCACATCGGGAAGCTTCGTGATGCGTTCGCCGCGCCCTTCAACCAGCGCCGTGCCGCACATCACGCAGAACGGAACGTCCGCGCCGATGGAGAAGCCCAGCTCGCTGAGCGCACCGATGGACAGCGGCGCACCGTAGTGCCGGTTGAGCGCCCGCAAAACGGCCGCCGCGTCGGCGCTGCCGCCGCCAAGGCCCGCCTGCATCGGAATGCGCTTGTTGATGAAGATCTCGAGGCCCTCCGGGTCATGGCCCGTGCGGTCGAAGAACACCTCCGCCGCCCGCCATGCCAGATTTTCCGCGTCCTGCGGATAACCCTCCGTGGCAAGCTCCATATCCTCCGCGCCGTCCCGGACGCGCTCCTGATAACAGTGCAGCGCCCATTTCCGGCCTGTCCCTACGTTCAGCACCACGTCATCGCGCAGCGAGATCGTCTGCTCGACCGAACGGATATCGTGATAACCGTCCTCACGCCGGGACAGCACGTCCAGCGTCAGATTGAGCTTTGCAAATGCACTTTCCGTCAAAATTTCCATTACTTGATCTTTCTGCCTTCCAGATAGTATCTCTTTTCGCGGCTGTGGCCCATGGAGAACGTCTTGCGCGGCAGGATGCCGTCGGCAATGACGCCGCGGAACAGCTGGCTCTTCTCCATCGCAGGAAGCAGGAAGCCGATGGCGTCGGGCTTCGCGGCCAGCTCGATGAGCGCGTCGTCGTCATGGATGTAGTCGATCTCGCCGGGATTGTTTTTCAGATACTCGTCCAGGAAGTGCTGCAAAACACCGACAGCCAGCTCGCCCTTGCTCTTGTCGAGATGGACGGTGCCGCTCTCCTTGCCGATGTACCACTTGACCGGGAAGCCGGTCTCCGCGCAGCAGCTCTCCTTCAGCGCGGCCAGCATCTTCTGCGGCTCGGTCTTGAAGATCACGCGGTGGATCGGCTCGAACACCTGCGCCGGATCGTGGATGTTTTCCAGCTCCACGAGCGCGTAGCGCGCCGGATGGTTCGAAAGGTCCTCGCCGGGATGGTTCTTTTTCAGCTCCTCATAACAGCTCTTCGCGGTGGCGAGGGAGTGGTTGCCGTCGCCGACGGCGAACACCATCGGGACGCCCTTGAGGCCCTTGTATTTTTCTCCGACGGTCGCGGTATATTTTTCGAGCGCCTTGTTGAACTCCTCAACGTCCTTGCCCTCGACCAGCCAGCCGGTGATGTGGCCGCCGCCCTCCATCAGGTCGAAATCGTACAGCTTTTTCAGCTGCTCCTTCTTTGCGCCGATCGGCTCGATCAGGACCTTGTCATGGTCGTCGCAGAGCATCAGGATGTGCGGCAGCTCGATGGGCGCGTCGCGGCGCACTCTCTGACGCGGCGGGATACGCTCGGCAACGGTGCGCTCAGTGGCGCGAATGGCGCTGGTCGCGCCGGTGTTATAGTCGTAGGCGTCCAGATCGACCATGCCGACCAGGCCCTCGCGGATGAAGCCATTCTCCAGCGTGCGCTCCACATAGACGTAGCTGTTCGGGTACACGGTAAAGACGTTCTCGTCCATGTACTTCTTCATCGTCGCGTTGATCTCGGCGGTGTGCGCAGCCTCCTTCTCGGTGCCAAGCTCGGCCTCGGGGAGGATCAGGTTGATAGTGGAAACGGCGCCCTCCGCGTTCTTGCGCACGCGGTCCCAGTACGCTGCGTCCGAGGTAAACTGGTCGCAGGCAATGACGGCCCACTTTTCCATATGGTCAGTTTTCGGCATCAGGATATCTGCGGGTAAAAAAGCATTCATGTTTTGTCACCTTTCATGATATATTCTCAGTCTTTTCAGACAGGATGCGCTGTATTTACCGTGCGCCGGATGGCGTCGAGCAGCTCACCGTAGGTCTCATAGGCCGGAAGCTGCGGATACTCCGCGCGGATCTTCTCCGTCGTGCGGAAGAGGAAGCCCGCCCTGCTGGCAAGCAGCATGTCCAGATCGTTGTAGCTGTCGCCCGCGGCGACGGTCTCAAAGCCGATGGACTGCATCGCGCGCACCGTCGTCAGCTTTGACTGCGGGCAGCGCATTTTCATACCGCAGAGCATTCCGCCCTCGTCGATCTCCAGCGAATTGCAGAAGATCGTCGGCCAGCCGAGCTTTTTCATCAGCGGCTGCGCGAATTCCTCAAACGTGTCGCTGACGATCACGACCTGCGTCATGGCGCGCAGCGCGTCGAGGAATCCCTTCGCACCGGGCAGCGGGTCGATCCTTGCGATCACGTTCTGAATTTCCTTCAGTCCAAGCCCATGCTCGCGCAGGATTTCCATGCGCCAGCGCATGAGCTTGTCATAGTCCGGCTCGTCGCGTGTCGTTCTGCGCAGCTCCGGGATGCCGCTCACCTCCGAAAAGGCGATCCAGATCTCCGGCACCAATACGCCCTCGAGGTCAAGGCAGGTCAAAAACATCCGCGCACGCTCCTTCCGCCGGTTTTCGGCAGAGATCGCGTCACGCCCGGCAAACTAAAAATTTTTTATGGAGCCTAAAAAAGCAAAAGGCTTCTAATCCCATTATACAGGATTCGTCTGCAAAAGCAACAGCTTTTTGAAGAATTTCCGCTTTGCCGCACGTTTGCGGCATGAAGTCCGGAAAAGTGTGCATACTATCCCTGTGAACTCACAAAAGGAGGAAAAATCATGGATATCGTATCTCTCATCCTTGTCATCATCGGCGCCGTAAACTGGGGCCTCGTCGGCTTTGCGAGGTTCGATCTGGTCGCATGGATCTTCGGCGGGCAGACCGCCGGCTTCAGCCGCATCATCTACGCGCTGGTCGGTCTGGCCGGACTGTGGTGCATCACGCTGCTGTTCCGCCGGAAGGAATCCCGCAACAGCTGAGCAAACATACCGCCGGGGCCTCCCCGGCACGATACCGGCGGCAGTCTCCGGACTGCGCGCCGGTTTTTCCATGCCGCTTCCGCGTCACGCATACCTTGACATCCCCTCCGCCATCTTCTATAATAAATATGTTTTTTGTTGGATTGGAGTTGTTTTGTCTGTGTTGACCGTGCTGAATCGCTCGCATGACCCGTTTTACAATCAGGCCTTTGAGGAATATGTGTTTCAGGCATTCCCCTCGGACGACGTTTTTCTGCTCTGGGTGAACGATCCCGCCGTCGTGGTGGGCAGCCACCAGAACATCTGCCGGGAGGTGCATGTGGAGACGCT
>FR887202.1:0-8234 GCA_000436735.1 Firmicutes bacterium CAG:170 | reverse complement strand
ATCACCGGCGGCGGCACCGTCTATCACGACCGCGGCAACGTCAACTATACCTACATCACGCAGTCCGACGGTCTGGATTATGACCAGTGTCTCGGCCCGGTGATCGCCGCGCTGAACCGTATGGGCATTCCGGCGGAAAAGAGCAAGACCTGCGACCTCGCCATTGGCGGGAGGAAGATCTCCGGCAGCGCCCAGCGCATTGCGGGCGGCCGCGTTCTGCACCACGGAACGCTTCTGTTTCAGTCGGATCTGGCCATGCTCGACCGCATCACGACGCAGCAGAAAAACGACTGCTTCCAGACAAAGGGGACGCTTTCCGCCATCTGCACCGTCACGAATATTTCCGAGCACCTTCCCGCGCCCATGACCATGGAGGAATTTCAGGCGCGCCTGCTTGATGAAATGCTCCCGTCCGGCGCGCCGCGCCTGACGCTGAGCGCCGCGCAGGAGGCCGAGGTCTGCCGCCTGCGGGATGAAAAATACCACCGCTGGGAATGGACGTGGGGCACGACGCCCACCTTCGCCTACGAAAAGCACGGCCTTTTCGGCGGTGCGCCGATCACCGTATCCTACCGCGCCCGGAAGGGCATCGTCTCCGACGCGCAGATCCTCTCTCCCATCCTCGACGCCTCCGCCGCGCAGGCGCTTCTGAACGGCGCACGCCTTGACCCGGACGGCTTCGGCGCGATCTGCCGTGTGCTTGCGCCGGAGCGCCCCGACGAGCTGATGGACTGGCTGATGTAAATACCAAGCAGAAAATAGATGCCGCGTTCGCGGCAGAAAGGGAAAAACTATGGAAAAGAACGTAAAAATGCCGAAGCTGCGCCCGGAGATGGAGCGCGGCGTTCTCTGCGCATGGCTCAAGGAGGAGGGCGACACCGTCACCGCCGGTGAGCCGCTTTTTGAGATCGAAACGGACAAGGTCGTCAACCAGATCGAGGCGACGGAGAGCGGCATTCTGAAAAGGCAGCTCGTGGAGGAGGGCGACACCGTCCCCGTTGAGACCGCCGTCGCCATTCTTGAGGAGAACTGAGGCATGGAAAGAAAGCCCGAATGGCTAAAGGTGCGCTACAATCAGGAGGCCGTCAACGAAGTGGCCGAAATGATGCGCGACCTCAAGCTCACCACCGTCTGCAAGGAAGCCAACTGCCCGAATCTCGGCGAGTGCTACCGCAAGCATACGGCGACCTTCATGATCCTCGGCAGCATCTGCACGCGCAACTGCCGCTTCTGCAACGTGACGCACGGAAAGCCGCTGCCTCCTGACCCGGAAGAACCGGAGAACGTCGCGCAGGCGGCGAAAAAGCTCGGCTTGCGGCATGTGGTGCTGACCTGCTCCACGCGCGACGATCTTCCGGATGGCGGCGCGGAGCATTTTGCGAAAACGGTCCGCGCCATCCGTGCGCAGTGCCCCGGCACGACGGTCGAAACGCTCACCAGCGATATGCGCGGCGATCACGTCGCCTTTGACACCGTCATTGCCGTCCATCCCGACGTGTTCAACGTCAACATTGAGACCGTCAAGGAGCTGCAAAAGGCCATCCGTCCCTCGGCCGGCTACGAACGGACGCTGGACGTGCTCCGCTACATCAAGCAGACCGATCCCACCATTCTGACCAAGACCGGCTTCATGGTCGGCCTCGGCGAGACGGAGGAGCAGATCTCCCGCCTGATGGACGACATTCTGGCCGTCGGCTGCGACATTCTGACCATCGGCCAGTATCTCCAGCCCTCTCCCGAGCACTGGAAGCTCGACCGCTACGCCACGCCGGAGGATTTCGCGCGCTACAAGGAAATGGCGCTCCAGAAGGGCTTCCGCCACGTCGCATCCGCGCCGCTGGCCCGCAGCTCCTACAAGGCATGGGAAGCGCTGGAGGATGTGCATGATCTATATTGAGACCGGCTCGACCGACGTTTATTACAACTTCGGTCTGGAAAACTATTTTGCCGTCGAAAAGCGGCTCCCGGATACGGTCTTTCTCTTCTGGCGCACCACGCCGACGCTGATGGTCGGCAAATACCAGAACATTCTTGAGGAGATCAACAAGCCCTACGCCGACGCGCACGGCATCCGCCTTGTCCGCCGCATGTCCGGCGGCGGCACGATCTACACCGACCTCGGCGGCTGGCAGTTCACCTTCATCCAGCACGCGGACGCGCAGGAGATCGAATTTCACCAATATATCGCGCCGGTCATCTCCGCCCTGCGGGAGCTTGGCGTTAACGCCGCGTTCAACGGCCGGAACGATCTGACGATCGACGGAAAAAAATTCTCCGGCAACGCACAGTACCGCCTTGGCGACAGCATCGTTCACCACGGCTCGCTGCTGTTTGATACTGACATCGAGCAGATGGTCGCCTCCACGACTGTGGACAGCTACAAGATCATCTCCAAGAGCATCAAATCCGTCCGCGACCGCGTCACGAACATCTTGGAGCATCTGCCCGTCCCCATGGACGCGGAGGCTTTCAAGCAGCAGGTCGTGCGCCATATCCTGAACGGCAGCACGGAGACCTATGCCATCACCCCGGAGGACGACGCGCGCATCCGCCAGCTTGCGCAGGAGCGCTTCGCCAACTGGGACTGCATCTACGGCGCCAATCCCAAGTTCAACATCGACCGCACCGGCCGCTTTGCCGGAGGCAAGATGCAGTTCCGGATGGACATTCAGAAGGGCGTTATCCGCAGCGCTGCCGTCAACGGCGACTTTTTCTCCACTGTGGACGCCGAGACCATCGGCGCAGCCCTGACCGGCTGCCGCTATGAGCGCGGCGCGGTGCTGGAGGCGCTGCGCGCGCACGGCATCGACGGCGCGGTCTATCGCATCACCGCCGAGGAAATGGCCGCCGCCATTGCGGACTGAGCCGCGCGCTGTACGCGGCTGCTGCATTGCTATCCCCTGCTTCAAAATGTCAAAGAACGTCAGTTCTCAAAACATGAGGACTGGCGTTTTATCATTAAAGGGAGCAAAAATCATGATATAGAAAGCAAAAATGGAAGCATTCCACTTCCAAATAGCAATCTTTTTGAGTTTCATGGCAGCATATTTAAGCCTCACCTCGGCGTTCTTCATCAGATCGCCTTGAAGTCCGCTTTTTGTCCGCTTGTCCAGGTCAGGGGCAGACCGGCGGCAATCACAATGTGCGCCTCGGTAAGATTTTCAGCTTTCAGCTCCTTGGCGATCGCCGCAAGGGTCAGCACATTATAATCCTCGTCGTTGATTTTGTCCGGCGCAAACTTCTTGTGCCCCTCGCCGATGAGATAATACCTGCCGCCGTAGACCAGCATATCCGCCGTGAACAGCGGCTCGTGGTCATAGGCGGTGACACCGGTGGGAAAGCAGCAGTTGGCCGTTTTCATATTCCCGTACCCGTGGTCGATACCGATGATTTTCGTGTTGTGGATCGTTTTCATTTCTGCATCCTCCTCATTGTATTCCTGTCCGCCGTGGGTGTCGGCATAGGCCTCCTGAAATTCCTCCAGTGAGATCATCGGATGCCTGGTGCGGGTGTGGTACCATTTGCGGATGACGTCCGTTTTCTGATTGCTTTTGCGAAAATCAAAGTCCTCAAAACAGGGATATTCCCGTGCCACTTGGATGATCTCGTCCATCTGGTGCTTTTTCATCACATTGGGCACAATGTAGCGCAGATAGATGTCGATCTGCCATTCCGGTACATATCCCAATTCCGAGTGGCAACCTTTGAATAATTCGCCGACGGATGCCAGGAGGCCTTCGTCCGTCAGCTCTTGAATCCAGTAGTCCGGGCAGTGGGCGAACCACCACGCCGGGTCGTAGCCGGAGTAAATTTCCATATACTCGCCAAAGCCCATATACGGCCAAACCATAAAGGCGGCGGCGTCTATGATGAGCAGCCGGAAGAGATCGCTCTCCACAAATTCACAGGCGGCCCAGTTGTGAAATAGCTCCTGCGGATTCCTCGGGATGGCGTTCAGCTCCGCCCCACAGCAGGACAGGATGCTTTTCGGGATGAAGTAGTAGAACGGGATGTACTCTGCGTTGCGGAACGGCGTAGGCGGGCCGTCCTTTCTGGTCAGCATAATTGGCATTTTTATCGTCTCCTTTCCAGAGGGCCAGTGCCCTCTATTTTTTTGACGGCATATGCCGTTTTCCGATACCCGGCTGCTGAATGTGCTGTCCCACACCTTCTGGTTTCTGCCCAATGTGGCCAGCTGCTACGCCATGTACAATCTGCTGCAGCAGAAGCAGAACAGCTTTTACCACGATTACCACATCAATGTCTGTGCCGGAACCAAGGCGGGCATTGGCGTGGATGCGCTGGAGCCGGTGCAGAAATCCATGGGTGACCCGCTGACCACCAAGACCATCACGCTGTCCTGCAGCAAGCTGACCACCGGCGTCACGGTCAAGCCGTGGACGGGCATCTTTTGTTTTACCAGCCGAAGAAAAAGCTCCTCTGCCTGTCGGTCAATAGAAAAAGCGCCGTCTCGGAATCACTTCCAAGACGGCGCTTTTCTGTTGTGGATCAGAGCGAACACTTCACGGCGAAGCCGCCGCTGAAGAAATAGGTGTTCGTCCAATACCTGTTTGGTGGAGCTGAGGGGAATCGAACCCCTGTCCGAAAGCAACTTGACCGGACTTTCTTCGGGCGCAGTTTGTTATTTACATTCCCTTACCGAGGCGTGAACAAACACACTCGACGGTTTGGTAGAGTCATGATGCATGGGCGAGGCAACTCTTACCCGCCGCACGTTCGCCACTCAGATCACACCCAAGCCCGGTTCGTGGCCCTCCCGGGGAGGATGGGCGCCTAATTAGGCAGCCAGAGCAACTTTAGAGTTGTCAGTTAATTTGAAAAAATTGCCCGGTTTAAGGAGGTCAGGCACCTCCGCCCGCTTATCCGGCCTCACTGCCCCCGTCGAAACCAGTACAGCCCCGTATCGAGGAGGCTTCTTCCCACGCGGACGAACCGCGCGGGAAGGTCAGCCTGAAACTTTTGAAATCAGAAACGTCCGTAGGGGTCGCGGAGCTTATCCGGCTCCGGATATTCCTCGCCCTGCGTATCCACGGTGATGGACGCGATCTTCTGCTCGTCGAGCGGACGATCCTGCGCGTTGGTTTTGACGGCTGCGATCTGATCGACCACGTCCATGCCCTCGAGCACCTTGCCGAAGGCCGCGTACTGGCCATCGAGGAACTCGCCGTCGGCATGCATGATGAAGAACTGGCTTCCGGCGGAGTTCGGAGACTGCGCACGCGCCATGGACAACACGCCGCGCTTATGCGAGAGGTTGTTCTTGACACCGTTGAGCTTGAACTCGCCCTTGATGCAGTAGCCCGGGCCGCCCATGCCGGTCCCGTCCGGGCAGCCGCCCTGGATCATGAAGCCGGAAATGACGCGGTGGAAGATCAGGCCGTTGTAGAAGCCCTTGTTTGCCAGAGAGATGAAGTTGCGGACGCTCTGCGGCGCTTTCTCGGGATAAAGCTCGCAGACGATCTTGCCGCCGTTTTCCATGGTAATGGTCGCAATGGGATTTGCCATTTGAGTTACCTTCCTTTCATTGCCCGGTCGATCTGACGCTTGGCGTCCTTCTTTGCGGCGTCCTCGCGCTTGTCGTAGAGCTTTTTGCCCTTTGCCAGCGCGATCTCGACCTTGACGAGCGAGCCGCGGAAATAGACCGACAGGGGGATCAGCGCGTAGCCGTCCTGCTTGACCTTGCCGAACAGGCGCGCGATCTCGCGCTTGTGCATCAGCAGTCGCCGCGGACGCAGAGGATCTTTGTTGAAGATGTTGCCCTGCTCATACGGCGCAATGTGCATTTGACGGATGTACAGCTCACCGTCCTTGATCTGGCACCAGGCCTCCTTGAGGCTGAGAGTGCCGGCGCGGATGGACTTGACCTCGGTGCCGGACAGCTCGATGCCCGCCTCGAATTTTTCTTCGATGAAATATTCGTGATGCGCCTTCTGATTTCTGGCCATAATCTTGACCGAATCGCCCGCCATCCTGCACACCTCCGTTCTGCGGATACTGTAAATATATTATACCATGCCTGTCAAGAGGAAATGCGCGCGGAAAAAAGCAGTGGCTTTTTCCTGCAAAATACAGTATAATGGCATAGACGCAGAAAGGAAAGGAGGACTATGGGACATTCCCATCACAAGCGCCGTGTTCCTGCGGAAGAAAACAGACTCCCGGCAGGATGACGAGGTGAAGCGTGATCGAAGTGATCGGCGGATGCGCTTCCGTGCCGCTTTTCGCGCGTGACGCAGTCAGAAATATGCGGGTAACTGCAAAACAGAGGGGCTGCGGGAAAAGCACAGGCAAATGGTCTGCGTGTTTGTCCTGAAATGATTTCAGGAGGAACAATATAATATGTGTGGTATCGTTGGATACATCGGCAAGGAGCAGGCGGCTCCGATCCTGCTGGAAGGACTGTCGCGGCTGGAATACCGCGGCTATGACTCCGCGGGCGTCTGTGTGGCGGGTGAGAACGGCCTCCAGATCGCCAAAGCGAAGGGGCGGCTGAAAAACCTGATGGAGCTGACGCAGAACGGCGCGACCCTGCACGGGACGACCGGCATCGGTCATACCCGCTGGGCGACCCACGGAGAGCCGAATGACATTAATTCCCATCCGCATGTCAGCGAGGACGGCAAAATCGCGCTGGTCCACAACGGCATCATCGAGAACTATCTCGAGCTGCGGCAGTTTTTGCAGGCAAAGGGCGTGCATTTTGCCTCCGAGACCGATACGGAGGTCGTGGCGCAGCTGCTGGAGTATTTTTACAAGGAGACCGGAACGGTGCTCGGGGCGCTCTACATGGTGCTGCACCGGATCGAGGGCGCGTACGCGCTCGGCATCCTGTGTGCCGACGCGCCGGGAAGGATCTATGCCGCGCGGAAGGACGCACCGCTGCTGATCGGCTACGGTGAAGGCTGCAATTTCATTGCCTCCGACGTGACGGCACTCGTCCGGCACACACGGGACGTGGCGTATATGGATGACGGCGAGGTCGCGATCCTGACGGCGGAGGGCGTGACGGTGCTCGACGCGATGGAGCAGCCGGTCGTGAAGGAGCATCACCACATCGACTGGGAGATCTCCGCGGCGGAAAAGGGCGGCTATCCGCATTTCATGTTCAAGGAGATCATGGAGGAGCCGGAGGCCATCCGGCGCACGGTCGGCCCGCGCCTGCATGAGGGAAAGATCGTCTTTGAGGGGCTGCACCTGACGCCGGAGGAGCTGCGCGGCATGGAGCGCATCACGATCATTGCCTGCGGCTCGTCGTACCATGTCGGTGTGATTGGCAAATACAATCTCGAAAAAATGACGCGTATCCCGGTGGAGGTCACGCTGGCCTCCGAGTTCCGCTATGCCGACCCGATCGTCAGCGAAAAGACGCTGGTGCTTGTGATCAGCCAGTCCGGCGAGACGCTTGACACCATGGCCGCGCTGCGCGAGGCCAAGGCGCGCGGCGCGCGGATCCTTTCCATCGTCAACGTGGTCGGAAGCTCCATCGCGCGTGAGTCCGACGACGTGCTGTATACCTGGGCCGGGCCGGAGATCGCCGTTGCGACGACGAAGGCTTATTCCACGCAGCTGATTTTGCTGGATATGTTCTGCCTGTATCTGGCGCAGCTGCGCGGGACTATCCGGGAGGAGGCGTACGACCGACTGGTCGCGGAGCTCCAGCGCCTGCCGGAAAAAATGGAGGAAATCCTTTCGGATTGTGAGCAGATCAAGCACTACGCTTCGCTGTACTTCAACCACGATTCTATTTTCTTCATCGGCCGGAATCTGGACTATGCGCTGGGACTGGAAGGCTCGCTCAAGCTCAAGGAGATCTCGTATATCCACTCCGAGGCCTACGCCTCCGGCGAGCTGAAGCACGGGACGATCTCGCTGATCGAGGACGGAACGCTGGTCGTGGCGCTCGGCACCTACGGGCCGCTGTTCGACAAGGCGATGAGCAACGTCGTCGAGGTCAAGGCGCGCGGCGCAAGCGTCCTTGCGCTCACGACTGAGAGCCGCCGCGAGGAAATGGCGAAAAATGCCGATGCCATGATGGTCATTCCGGACACGGAGGATATGTTCCTGCCGTCGCTCGGTGTGCTGCCGCTCCAGCTGTTTGCGTACTATGTTGCGCTCCAGCGCGGCTGCGACATTGATAAGCCCAGAAATCTGGCGAAGAGCGTGACTGTGGAATAATTCTGACGCCGCGCGGCAGGGAAGTCCTGCCGCGCGGC
>FR887201.1 GCA_000436735.1 Firmicutes bacterium CAG:170 | reverse complement strand
GGCCCGCGGAGCGGCGGATGCGGCTTCGCAAATTGCACCGCGCCTCCGGCGCATTCGAACTGCACCTCCGGAGGCATCCCACGCCATCCGGCGCAAAAAAGTCTCCCCTTTCTGGGGCTTCTTTTACGCGTAAAGTTATCCACATGTGGATGTGGACTGTTTACAAATTTTCTGTTCACAACTGCGCAACAGATGTTTCACAAAATTGCCTGTGGACAGATTTCTTTTTCGCGCACATTTGCCTGTGGACAAATAACCGTTGAAAACACTGGGCAAAACCCGGTTTTCCACATAAAATTCCCCTACTAACAACTGCTACTGCCTTTTCTTCCTATCTCTCTAGAGAGAAAGGATCTATCTTAAGATAAAGAGGGTGCCTGAATGAAATTTACCTGTGAAAAAGCGCTGCTCGTTTCGGCCATCTCCGTGGCCTCCCGTACCGTCGCACCGAAGAGCGCCATTCCCTCACTCGAGGGCCTGCTGGTGAAAGCCGGTGTGAAAGTGATGCTGACGGGATATAATCTGGAGACGGGCATTACCGTCGGCGTTCCCGCCGACATTGCCGAGCCGGGCGAGTGCATCATGCCCGCACGTCTGTTCTTCGACATCATCCGGAAGCTGCCGGACGACGAGGTGACGGTCAGCGTGGACGAGAGCTTCCGCGTTTCCATCCGCGGCGGCATTTCCTCGTTTACGATCACCGCCATGACGGCGGAGGACTATCCGGAGCTGCCGGACGTCGAATCGGAAAAGGGCATCCCCGTGCCGCAGCGGGAGCTGCGGGAAATGATCTCCGGAACGATCTTCTCTGCAAGCGAAAATATGGCGCGTCCGATCCACACCGGCTGTCTGTTCGAGATCGCGGACGAGTCCGTGACGGTCGTGGCCGTGGACGGCTACCGTCTGGCGCTCCGGCGCTACATTCCCGAGCAGCCGCTCGAGCGGACGGTCAAATTCGTCGCGCCGGCGGCGGCGCTGAAGGAGGTCGAGAAAATTCTCGACGATACCGACGATCCCGCCGTGATCTACCTCGGAACAAAGCATATCCTCTTCATGATCGGCGACGCGACGCTCGTCTGCCGCATTCTGGAGGGCGAATTCCTCGACTGGCGGCGCGTTCTGCCGCAGAACAATCCCATTAAGGTCGCGGCCAACGTCCGCGAGGTGACGGATTCCATCGAGCGCGTAAGCCTCGTCATCTCGGAAAAGATCAAAAGCCCGGTGCGCTGCACCTTCGGACACAACACGGCGGACTTCCGCACGACATCGACCATCGGCGAAGCACATGATATGTGCTCGACCGCCGGAGACGGCAAGGATCTGGAGATCGGCTTCACGTCGCCCCCAGCCGGTATCTGCTCGACGCGCTGCGCGCAGTGCCGACGCCGGAGGTCTCGCTCGAGCTTATCAACGGCCTGAGCCCCATCGTGCTCAATCCCTGCGACGGAAGCGGCAAGTTCAGCTACATGGTGCTTCCCGTCCGGCTGAAGGCAGGCGAATAATATGAAGGTCAGAGTTACAAAAAAGCAGGAGCATGTGGAAGAAATTCCGATCACCACGGAATTTATCAAATTGCAGGACTTCCTGAAATTCGTCAATGCCGTCGGCTCCGGCGGCATGGCCAAGAATCTCATTCAGGAGGGAGAGGTGCAGGTCAACGGAGAGGTCTGCACGATGCGCGGCAAAAAGCTGCGTCCCGGCGATACGGTAACATTCATGGGAAATTCGTGGAAGGTCACGGGAGACGCGCATGAGGCTTGACGCACTCACGCTCTATGATTTCCGAAATTATGCGCACCTCGAGGCGCAGTTCGTGCCGGGCGTCAATCTGATCCTCGGCGAGAACGCACAGGGCAAGACCAATCTGCTCGAGGCCGTCGCGTATTTATCCACAGGCCGGAGCTTCCGCACCGCGCGTCCGCAGGAGCTGGTGCGCTTCGGGGCCGATTTTGCCGACCTGAGCGCAGAGCTTTTCTCGGCCGGGCGTCAGCAGACCGCTCGCGCCGTGATTTTCGCCGGAAGGCGTCCGAGGCAGATCTACGTCGGCGGGGTCAAGCAAAAGACCGCAGCGGCCCTCGACGGGCTTCTGACGACGGTTTTATTCTGTCCGGAGGAGCTTCAGGTTCTCAAGGGCGGTGCCGCCGCCCGGCGGAAGCTCATCGATACGGCACTGTGCCAGCTGCGGCCGAACTACGCCCGCGCACTGGCGGAATATACGAAGCTGCTCGACAGCAAGAGCCGGATCCTGAAGGACTGGCACGAAATGCCGTCGCTGCTGGAGCCTCTGCCGGAATTCAGCCTGCGCATGGCGCAGGTGGGGGCCGTCATCGTGTCCTATCGTGCGCGTTATCTCAAAAAGCTTGCCGAAGCGGCAGCAGAATATCATTCCGAATTTTCCGGCGGTCAGGAACGGCTGACGCTCTCCTATCAGACCGTCTCCACGATCGATGATCCGTTTGCCGACCAGAAAACGCTTTTCGAGCGCATTTTTGAGCATCAGAAGCGCCATGAGCGCGCGGAGATCGACGCCGGACAGTGCCTGACCGGCCCGCATAAGGACGATTTTGAAACGTTCATCAATGATCGACCCGTCAAGAGCTACGGCTCGCAGGGCCAGACGCGCACCGCGTCCATCAGCCTCAAGCTTGCCGAACGCGAGCTGATGCGCCGGGATACCGGCGAAGAGCCGCTGCTGCTCCTGGATGACGTGCTCTCGGAGCTGGACGCCAAGCGGCAGGACTTCGTGCTCAATCAGATCCGCACCGGGCAGGTGCTCATCACCTGCTGCGAGACCGACCGGCTTACGGGGCTGGGGAAGGTCATGCTCATCCGGGACGGGGAGTTGATTTAACGGAAGGCTTCCGAAAGAGCTTTTCAACCCCGCTTTCTTTCTCATATGAGAAAGAAAGCGCCGTTGACGGTCGAAAGAAAGAATAGTCAAGGGGGAGTTTCGATTCTCCCCCTTGACAATCCCCCTTAAAACGACCAAGAAGGGGGCTGCGGCCCCCCTTCCTTGGATTTTCCCCGGGGCTTGGTTTGTGCAGGGGTTATTTCAAATCAACAAAACGCACTACAGATGCGTATTGGATAGACCGGCGAGGTCATCGAAATACTCTGCGGCTGTTTTGGCTGTGATTTGAACGGCAGTTTGTTTGTGCGCGATATGCACGGCAGAGCTTGCTGCGTTACGGCCTTTCGTTTTCCATACGTCAAATATTCAACGGGCGCGAACAGAACGATCTGTATGGCATGTTGTGCGCTCGGGAAGCCCAATCAGACGGCCGCCCAAAGGGCGTTTGGACTACGGACGGCGTAACGACAACACGCACAACGTAACGACAAGTTTTTTCTGCGCGACAGCGCTATTTCGCGTCTCCAGCGCCCTTTTCTTCCATATCTTTTCCCGCAAGAGGGAAAAGATATGTTCCATATCTTCTGCCGCAAGAGGGAAAAGATATGGCCCGCGGAGCGGCGGTGACGGCGCGCCAAATTCCACTGCGCCTTCGGCGCATACGAATGCAAAAATACGACTGCCGGAGGCAGAAATTATGTACATCCCCATTGGGTTGGATTTTTCCGTCCGGGACAGCGCCGTGATCGGCGTATTTGACTTGGACAATACATCATGGTCGGCGCGGACGCGGGAATTTCTCGCGCAGGCCGAAAAAAACGGGCAGGCCGTGGACGCGGCGGACGAGCTGCCGAAATCCTTCGTTCTGACGCAGGAATACGGCGAGCAGCGCGTCTATCTGACCCGGGCCAACGCCGCTGTGCTGCAAAGGCGCATGGCGGAGGAGTAAGCAAACATCTCTTTTCATGCAAAGGAGTTTCTCTATGAGTGAAGAAATCAGAAATGACATCGTGGAAACGGAGTATGACGCCAGTCAGATCCAGGTGCTCGAGGGCCTTGAGGCCGTCCGCAAGCGCCCGGGCATGTACATCGGCTCGACCAGCGTTTCCGGTCTGCACCATCTGGTGTATGAGATCGTGGACAATGCCGTGGACGAGGCGCTGGCCGGCTACTGCAAGCACATCCGCGTGACCATCAACCCCGGCAACACCATCACCGTCACGGACGACGGCCGCGGCATTCCGGTCGATATCCAGCAGCAGACCGGCAAGCCCGCGCTCGAGGTCGTCTATACCGTCCTGCACGCGGGCGGCAAGTTCGGCGGCGGAGGCTATAAGGTTTCCGGCGGCCTGCATGGCGTCGGCGCGTCGGTCGTCAACGCGCTGTCCGAATGGCTCGAGGTCGAGGTCAGCCGCGACGGCAAGATCTATCAGATGAAGTTCTCGCGCGGCCATATTACCCAGGAAATGCGCGTCGTCGGCACGACCAATCAGCACGGCACGAAGGTCACCTTCAAGCCCGACGGCCAGATGTTTGACACGCTGGAGTACGACTATGAGACGCTCCATACGCGGATGCGCGAGCAGGCGTTTTTGAACGCGGGCCTGCACATCACCATCGAGGACAAGCGCCCGGAATCGGCGGACAAGCCGGAGAAGGAGCGCTACGACTCCATGTGCTACGAGGGCGGCATCCGCGAGTTTGCTGCATGGTATAACCGCCACAAGACGCCCATCCATGAGCAGGTCATCTATATGGCCGGTCAGAAGGACGATGCCACGGCGGAGGTCGCCATGCAGTATAACGACGGCTTCGCCGAGACAATCGTTTCCTTTGCAAACGACATCCATACGCCGGAGGGCGGCATGCACGAGGAGGGCTTCAAGCGGGCGCTCACGAACGTGCTCAACGCCTACGGTCTGAAAAAGGGCTACATCAAGCCGGATGACAAGGTCTCCGGCGACGACGTGCGCGAGGGCCTGACGGCCATCGTGTCCGTCAAGCTGACCGACGCGCAGTTCGAGGGCCAGACCAAGGCCAAGCTCGGCAACGCCTCCATGCGCGCACTCGTCAGCTCCATCGTGACGGCGCAGCTGACGGAATTCCTTGAGGAAAATCCGGCGGTCGGCAAAATCATCCTCGAAAAGGCCATGATGGCCAACCGTGCGCGTGAGGCGGCCAGAAAGGCCCGTGAGGCCATCCGCCGCAAGACGGGACTCGAATCCGGTCAGATGCCGGACAAGCTCCGCGACTGCAACGACCGCGACCCGGCGCTCACCGAAATTTACATCGTCGAGGGCGACTCCGCAGGCGGCTCGGCCACACAGGGCCGTGACTCGCGCTTCCAGGCCATCCTTCCCCTCTGGGGCAAGATGCTGAACGTCGAAAAGGCCCGCGCCGATAAGGTCTACGGCAACGACAAGCTCCAGCCGGTCATTACGGCGCTCGGCGCCGGTATCGGCGACGAGTTCAACCTCGAAAAGCTCCGCTATCACAAGATCATCATCATGGCCGATGCCGATGTGGACGGCTCGCATATCCGGACGCTTCTGCTGACGTTCTTCTTCCGCTTCATGCGGCCGCTGATCGAGCAGGGCTATGTCTATTCCGCCGTGCCGCCGCTGTTCAAGCTCACGCGCGGCAAGACCACGCGCGTGGCCTATTCCGAGCCGGAGCGTGATAAAATTTCCGCCGAGCTTCGCGCCGACAATCCCAACGCGAAGGTCGATATCTCCCGCTTCAAGGGCCTTGGCGAGATGAACCCGCACGAGCTGTGGGAGACGACCATGGACCCCACGACCCGTACCCTCCGGCGCATCACGCTCGAGGACGCCGTGGCCGCGGATCAGATCTTTACCGTCCTCATGGGCGAGGCCGTCGAGCCGCGCAAGGAATTTATCGAAGAGAACGCCAAGTATGTCGTGAATCTGGACATTTAATGCGACCGCGTCCGGAGGACGCGGGAGGCTCTTTGCGCACTTAGCGTGCGGGATGCCTCCATTAAGGCGTTTTCAACCCCGCTTTCTTTCTCGTATGA
>FR887200.1:15084-16394 GCA_000436735.1 Firmicutes bacterium CAG:170 | reverse complement strand
CCGCGCCTCCGGCGCATTCGAACGCGGGGTTGAACCCCTCCAACGAAACCACTCCGTCCATCTGAATGAAAGAAGGCCCATCCATGATCTATCTGGACAATTCCGCCACGACGCAGCCATCGAAGGTCTGCGTCGATACCATGACCGAGCTGCTGACCTGTGCCTGGGGCAATCCCTCGTCCGTCCACGCGCTCGGGATCGATGCCGAAAAGCGCCTGAAGGCCGCCCGCGCGCAGGTCGCACAGGCACTGGGCGCGGAGCCGGAGCGCGTCTTTTTCACCTCCGGCGGCACCGAGGCTGACAACTGGGCCATTTCCGGCGCGGCTGAGCGTCTCGGCAAGCGCGGACGTCACATCGTCACGACCGCCGTCGAGCACCACGCCGTCCTCCATCCGATGCAGCGGCTCGAGGCGCGCGGCTTCGAGGTGACCTATCTCCAGCCCGACGAAGCAGGCTTCGTCTCCGCCGAAAGGCTTGCGGAGGCGCTGCGGCCTGACACGATCCTCGTCTCCGTCATGATGGTCAACAACGAGACCGGCGCCGTCATGCCCATCCCCGAAATGATCCGCGCGACCCGCCGGAAAAGCCCCCTTGCGCTGTTCCACACCGACGCCGTGCAGGGCTTTTTCAAGCTTCCCTTCAAGGCAAAGACGCTCGGCGCGGACATGATCTCCGTCTCCGGCCATAAGATCCATGCCTCCAAGGGCGTCGGCGCGCTCTACATCCGTCCCGGCCTGCCGCTTCCGCCGCTGATTCTCGGCGGCGGTCAGGAGAGCAATTACCGCTCCGGCACCGAGAATCTCCCCGGCATCTGCGGCTTCGGCGCGGCCTGCGCCGAACAGCTTCCGCGCCTGAGCGCGGATATCGCGCACATGAAGCAGCTGCGCGACCTCTGCCGCGAGACGCTTTCCGACGTTCCGGGACTGGTTTTCCTCGGAAAGCAGGACGCGCCGCACATCGTGAATCTCTCCCTGCCCGGCCTCCGGTCGCAGGGCATCATCAACTGCCTTCAGGATCACGACATCTATGTTTCCGCCGGCTCCGCCTGTTCCCGCGGCCACCGCAGCCACGTTCTGGAGGCGATGCACCTCCCGCCCGCCGTCATCGACGGCTCCATCCGCGTCTCCTTCTGCCCGGAAAATACGGCGGAGGACGTCGCGGCGCTGCATGAAGCGCTGCTGGACGCCGTGCGCGTCCTGAAGGGCTGACCCGCACAGAGAAAAAGCGCCCCGCCTGTCCGTTCAACCGGCAGGCGGGGCTTGTATTTCACGAACTCAAAGCGCTTCCAGCGCCTGTGACACGACGGCGGT
>FR887200.1:0-15035 GCA_000436735.1 Firmicutes bacterium CAG:170 | reverse complement strand
CGGCAAAGAGCCAGCCGTTTTCGAGCCGTCTGCGCCGGATGGAGAGCGTCTCGCCCTCAAGGCACGGGCGGCGGTAGTGCGTCTCCATTTCGCGGATCGCATGGAGCGCGGCGCTCGGGAGCGTCCCGAGCAGCATGGGGATGTAGGCCACGTTGTTCATATGCTGTCCGACATCGAGATCGACCGAACGGACGGTATAGCGGCAGACCTCCTCGTCCGGGATCTCCCGCAGCGCGGCATAGCGCCCGTCGCAGACGGTATCCACCGGGAGCACCAGCTCCGGCGGATACACCGGCCCGACCGGGACGGGCCGCTTCTCGTTCACATCCCACACGGCCCACTGCGTGCGTGCCTCGGCCAGCAGCGCGTCCCCGCACTTCATGGTGTAGTAGCGCTCACAGCGCATTCCCTCCACCGTGCCGGGCCACGTTTCCAGCTCGACCGTCTGCATCATCGCGGGCCGCTTGTAAAAGCGGATGCGCGTGCGCACCGTCAGCCAGAACAGGCCCCTTTTCGCCATATCGGCCCCGCCGACGCCGATCTGCTCGGCATGGAGTGCGGCAATATCCATAAATTCGCCAAGCGCGCCCTGCACGCTCAGCCGTCCCGTCTCGTCACAATGGCTCAGCGGAACGATCCACTGGCCGCGATAGCGGTTTTCCATGACAGACTCTCCTTGTGGTCAGGTCTTTTTGAGGAAGCGTTCGCCGCATTTCGGGCAGCGGATATTGATCGTACCCTTCCCGCGCGGAACGCGCACCATCTGGCGGCAGCGCGGGCATTTGAAATAGCGGTTGTCGCGGTCCTTCACGCGATTGCAGAAGCCGATCCAGCGCGCATTTTCGCGCCGCCGGGCCTCGACATTGCGCGAGTACATCCGCACGATGCTCCAGATCAGCGGAATGTAGGCCAGCAGGCTGAACACGCTCATCCACGGCGTGAGCCATTTGCCGCCCGCCCAGCCGAGCACGATCAGCACCGCCGTTACGATCAGCAGCGCCTTATTCAGGCTGTCCGTGCCGTAGCGGCCGGACATAAAGCGCGAAAGCGCGTCCCCGATTTTCCGAAACATAGCCATCCCTCGACGTTCCATAGATTTAACATCCATTATAGCCGGAGGCGGCGGAAAAACAAGGACGCGCGGCGATTGTTTATAAAATGTTTACGCTTCCGGCCCTTCCGCCCGCAGAATGAGCACAGGAAGCTCCGGCGGGTTTCCGATCCGCAGCGGCAGGCGATGGCTCGCGCCAAGACCCCGGCTGACGAGCAGCTGCGTTCCGTCCTGCGTGTAAAGCCCGCTCGTAAACTCCGGGAAGAACTCATAATGCGTGCCGAAGACCGGCCCGATCCCCGGCAGGCGGACGATCCCGCCGTGCGCATGTCCGGCCAGAACGGCGTCCACGCCGAGCGCGGCCCACCGCGCCAGCTGATCGTTCCGGTGCGCCAGCATCAGGATAAAGGCGTCCTCGCCCTCCGCCGCGCGGATCTCCGCGACCAGCGCCTCCGGCGTTTTCTGATCCGCCGGGCCGTTCGGGTCATCCACCCCGGCCAGCACGATCCGGCAGCCGCCGCTTTTCAGCACGCGCCAGCTGTTGCGGAGGCGGACGACGCCGCAGCCGTCCAGCAGCGCGAACAGCTCCCGGCGCTGTGCGCCGTCCATGACCCACTCATGGTTTCCCGTGACGTAAAAGACCGGCGCCAGCGCCGTCAGCCCTTCGAGCAGCGGCTCCAGCGCGGACAGCTCCGTCAGCTCGTCGGCAAAATCGCCCGTCAGCGCAATGAGATCCGGCCGCGCCTGCCGCACGGCCCGCAGGAGCCGCGCATCGTCTTTTCCGAAGCGCTTTCCATGCAGGTCGGAGATCTGCACGATGCGCATTCCGGAGAACGCCTCCGGCAGTCTCCGCGAGGTGATCGTATATTCTCTTGTTACAATGGCCGAATTTCCGAGCCAGCCCGCCGCCGTCAGCGCGGCCAGCGCCGGCAGCAGCCATTTCCCGCAGCGTCCGGCTGCGGACGCGGATTCTTTCTTCAACGGCAGCGCCCCCTTCCGGCACTACTCTACCACAGCGTGCGCGGGAAAGAAAGGAAAAATTGTCCTTCCGCCCGGAAATGCCGCCTTCGCGGCGGCGTTTCGTCCCGAAATTGTAAATTCTTGAATTTTACGTTGTGATATGAGCGGCATGATGCTATAATAGCAGAAAAAGAAACGAATATGGATGTGTATCTGAAGTGAAGTACGGAACCTGGGCCATTTCCGGCCCGAAGAACGACGCAGAGGTCGAAGCCCTGCGTCAGGCTGGCTTTTCCCCGATCACAGCCGCGGTCTTATGCAGCCGCGGCTATCATACGCCCGAGCAGGCGCGGGAATTTCTCTCCTGCGGCTGCGCGCTTTCCGATCCGTTCGCGCTGCTGGACATGGAGCCGGCGGTCGCGCGGGTGCAGCGCGCGCTGGATACGAAGGAGCATATCTGCGTTTTCGGCGACTATGACGTGGACGGCATCACGGCGACCTGCCTGATGACGGAATTTCTCCGCGAGCGCGGCGGAAACGTGACGAGCTACATCCCGGCGCGTCTCGAG
Organism: Firmicutes bacterium CAG:170; assembly: GCA_000436735.1. GTDB lineage: Bacteria > Bacillota > Clostridia > Oscillospirales > Oscillospiraceae > CAG-170. The sequence continues at coordinate 12,455 of FR887200.1, read as the reverse complement.
GAGGGCTACGGCCTCAATGAAATTGCCATCCGCTCTCTGTTGGAGGCGGGCGTGCGCCTGATCGTCACGGTGGACTGCGGCATTACCGCAAACAAGGAGGCGGAGCTTTGCCGCGCGCTTGGCATCGATCTGGTCGTCACCGACCATCATGAATGCAAGACCACGCTCCCGGCGGCCATCGCCGTCGTCGATCCGCACCGGCCCGACCAGCCCGACAACGCCCAGCACGATCTGGCGGGCGTCGGCGTGGCGTTCAAGCTGGCGGCGGCCATCTCCGGCGACCAGACAACGCTGCTCGACCGCTTCGCGGATCTTCTCTGCCTCGGCACCGTCGCGGACGTCATGCCGCTCACGGGCGAAAACCGCGCCATGGTGGCCCGCGGCCTCAAGGCGCTGGCAAAGCCGAAGCGCGTCGGCATCGCCGCGCTGATGGCGGAATGCGGTGCGGGCCGTCAGCCCGTCACGGCGGGAACCATCGGCTATACGCTGGCCCCGCGCATCAACGCTGCCGGCCGCATGGGACAGGTGAACGTTGCCACGGAGCTGTTCCTCACGCACGACGCGATGCGCGCCGCGGAGCTTGCGCAGCAGCTGTGCCGCCTCAACCGCCACCGTCAGGAGGTCGAATCCGAAATCTATCAGGACGCCGTCGCCATGCTTTCCCACGGGAAGGCCCCCAGCGCCATCGTCCTTTCCGATGAAAAATGGCATCAGGGCGTCGTCGGCATCGTCGCCTCGCGTCTTGCCGAGGAATACAGCTGCCCGGTGTTTCTGATCTGTCTGGACGGCGATAAGGGCAAGGCGTCGTCGCGCTCCTACGGCGGCTTCAATCTCTTCGGCGCGTTACAGGCGCTTTCTCCGCTGCTGGAAAGCTACGGCGGACACGAGCTGGCGGCGGGCTTTACCATCCGCCGCGACCAGATCGCGCCGTTCCGCGCGGAGATCTGCCGCCGGGCGGAGGAATTTTTCCGCTCCGACGCATGCAGCACGGCGCTGCATGTGGACTGCGAGATCCCGCCGCAGCTGCTGACGCTGCGCAACGTCGAGGCGCTCGACGAGCTGGAGCCGTGCGGCGCGGGCTGTCCGAGGCCGGTGCTGTGTATGCGCGGGCTGACGATCTCCGAGCTGAGCGAGGTCGGCGGCGGCAAGCATCTGCGCCTGCGTCTCAGCCGGGGCCGCGACAGCTTTCAGGCCATCTTCTTTTCCTCCACCGCCCAGCGGGCGGCGGTCGGACGCGGCGATCTGGTCGAGATCGCCTTCACCCCGCAGATCAATGAGTTCCGGGGCATCCGCACCGTGCAGCTCAACCTTGTGGATATCCGCCCTGACGAGGGCTTCCGTCTCCGTGCGCGCGAGCAGGCGGCGCTTTACGCCCACCATGCCGCCGGAGAGGCGCTCTGCCCGGACGACGCGGCGGCCATGCTGCCCGAGCGGCAGGATTTCGTCGATCTCTGGCGCTATCTCAGCGCGAACTGCGTCCGCAGCAGCCTCACGGAGGAGCTTGGCTGCCTGAGCCGGAAGATCGCCCGCGCAACGGGCCGCCCGTGCGAGCCGGTGCGCCTGCGCGTCTGTCTCGACGTGCTGGCCGAGCAGCGGCTGATCGTTTTCGAGCAGCATCCGAAATCCGTACATATCACGCTCTGTCCGAACGGCCGGAAGGTCGATCTGACGCAGAGCGGAATCCTCATACACCTGAAAGAGCAGAAGGCAGGTAAATAAATGCAGACAAAGGAAGAACATTACCGCTCCATGATCCTCGCCGTCCAGCGCTACGCGCCGAACGCCGACATGGATCTGATCGAGCGCGCTTACCGCTACGCCGACGGAAAGCATAAGGATCAGCTTCGCAAGTCCGGCGAGCCGTATATCATCCATCCGCTGGCCGTGGCGGAGATCGTGGCCGAGATCGGCCTTGACTCCGACGCCATCGCCGCCGCGCTGCTGCACGACTGTCTGGAGGACACCGACGCAAGCTTCGAGGAGATCTCCCGCCTCTTCGGCGAGACCATCGCGGAGCTGGTCGAGGGCGTCACCAAGCTGACGCGCGTGCAGTACTCCACCATGGAGGAGCAGCAGATGGAGAATCTGCGCAAGATGTTCATGGCCATGTCCAAGGACATCCGCGTCATTCTCATCAAGATCGCAGACCGCCTGCACAATACGCGCACGCTCCAGTACCAGAGCCCGGCCAAGCAGATCTCCAAGTCCATGGAGACGATGGAGATCTACGCGCCGCTGGCGCACCGGCTCGGCATGCAGAAGATCAAATGGGAGCTGGAGGACGTTTCGCTCCAGTACCTCGACCCCGACGGCTATCAGCAGATCATCGACTATCTCGAAAAAAACGAGAAGAGCGCGACGAGCTTCATGAACGCCATCCAGTCGAAGATCACCGAGCGTCTGGCCTCGGTCGGCATCCATGGCTCGATCTACGGCCGCGTCAAGCACACCTATTCCATCTACCGCAAAATGCGCGCGCAGAACAAGACCATCGACGAGCTGTACGACCTCTACGCCTTCCGCGTGATCGTGGACAACATCGCCGACTGCTATAACGTCCTCGGCCATATCCACGACCTGTTCAGCCCCATCCCGGGCCGCTTCAAGGACTATATCTCCACGCCGAAGCCCAATATGTACCAGTCCCTGCATACGACCGTCATCGGCTCGCAGGGCATTCCCTTCGAGGTGCAGATCCGCACCTGGGAGATGCACCAGACGGCGGAATACGGCGTCGCGGCGCACTGGAAATACAAGCAGCACACCGGCGACGGCTCGGAGAAGGAATTCGAGTGGGTGCGCAGACTGCTGGAAAACCAGCAGGACGTGGACGCGGACGACTATATCCATTCCCTCAAGGTCGATATGTTCGACGACGAGGTGTTCGTCTTTACGCCCAAGGGCAAGGTCATCTCCCTGCCCTCCGGCTCCACGGCCATCGACTTTGCCTATGCCATCCATTCTGCCGTCGGCAACTCCATGATCGGCGCGAAGGTCAATAACCGCATCGCCAGCTATGACGAGCCGCTCCACAACGGCGATATTGTTGAAATTCTCACCTCCAAGTCCGCCAAGGGCCCCAGCCGCGACTGGCTGAACATCTGCCGCTCCAATCAGGCGCGCATCAAGATCAAGCAGTGGTTCAAGAAGGAAAAGCGCGACGAGAATATCATCCGCGGCAAGGCCAGCTTTGAATCGGAGCTGCGCCGGATCAGCGTCGATCCCGATATCCTGCAAAATGACGACGTGCGCAGCGCCGTCCTCAAGCGCGTCTCGTTCGAATCGCTCGACGATATGTACGCGGCCATCGGCTTCGGCGGCATCACCGCCCCCAATCGGCTTCGGCGGCATCACCGCCGTCAAGGCCGTCAACCGCATCAAGGACGAGCTGACGAAGGCCACCCGCGCCCAGAAGGAGCCGCAGCTCCAGATCAAGCCGCCCGCCGCCCCGGCGTCCAGCAATTCCGGCGTGATCGTCGAGGACATCGGCTCGTGCATGATCAAATTCAGCCGCTGCTGCACGCCCGTCCCCGGCGACGACATCATCGGCTTCATCACCAAGGGCTACGGCGTCTCCATCCACCGCAGGGACTGCCCCAGCGCGAAGCAGGCCGCCGACCCGTCCCAGTCCGGACGCTGGGTACGCGTGACGTGGGCCGAGCAGCCGGACGCGCTCTTCTCCACCTCTCTGGAGCTGGAAACGAAGGACCGCGACGGCATGATGCTCGATATTGCGACCGTCCTGACGAGCCTGCGCGTGCGCATCACGGAAATGACGGCGCGCAGCCTCCCCGGCGGCGTCGGCATCCTGAACGTCTCCTTCCCGGTGCATAACCTCACGGAGCTGGATAATATCCGCGCGCGTCTGCGCGGCATCTCCGGCGTGGTGGAGGTCCGCCGCGGGTCGAACTAAACGCGCCAAATGGCGGCGGGAGGCCCCCAACAAAACGCGCAAAATGGCGGCGGGATGCCTCCGGCGGCCATATCTTTTCCCTCTTGCGGGAAAAGATATGGAAGAAAAGGGCGCTGGGAACGCGAAATAGCGCTTACGCGCCTGAAAACAAGTCGTTACGTTGTGCGTGCTGTCGTTACACCGTCCGTCGTCTGAACGCCCTTCGGGCGGCGCATTCGATTTTGTATACGGAAATGTCCCGGCGCGGCAAGTATTTGACGTATGAAACGCCGTAACACCTTCCGAATTCCATACGTCAGATATTGACCGCACAAAAAGTCATCTTAGCAGAAATTGTTCTGCCCGCCCGAAGGGCGTTCCTTGCGGGGCGCGCCATCGGTGAATGGTACGCAGAATCAAAATGCCTTTTCAGGCGCGTAAGCGCTATTTCGTTCTCCGGCGTCTCTTTTTTGAAGGCGCTTTTCGCGTCCCCAGCGTCTCTTTTTTGCATACTTTTTTCTGACAAGCCAGAAAAAAGTATGCCGCCGGAGGCCGTTTCCCATGCGGGAAAGAAAGCGGGGTTGAAAGCGCCCCCTACGGAAGCATTCCGTTAAATCATCGCCCCTCTGTGGGCAGAAAGGTCCCTTTATGAAAGCAGTTCTCACCCGCGTGCGCTCCGCGTCCGTCTCCATCGACGGCGAGCTGCACGGATCCATTGGGCAGGGCTTTCTGATCCTGCTCGGCATCGCACCGGAGGACACTCCGGAAAGCTGCCGCAAGCTTGCGGAAAAGTGCCTCGGACTTCGTATTTTCCGCGATGAAAACGACAAAATGAACCGTTCGCTTGCGGACGTCGGCGGAAGTGTGCTGGTCGTCAGCCAGTTCACGCTTTACGGCGACGTGAGCCACGGCCGCCGCCCCAGCTTCATCGGCGCAGCCCGGCCGGAGACGGCGATCCCGCTCTACGAGCAGTTCCTTGCCGAGTGCGAACGCCTCGGCTTCCCGCCGCAGCACGGCGAATTCGGCGCATATATGCAGGTGGAGTCCGTCAACGACGGACCGGTCACGCTGATCGTGGACACGAAGGACCTGAAATGAGCCGCGCCGCCCGCGCGGCAAAAAGCCTTTGAAAAGGAGCATCCTATGAACATCATCACCCTCCCGCTGGGGCCTCTGGAGACGAACTGCTACCTCGTCTGTGAGGACGGCGTCTGTGCCGTGATCGACCCCGGCGCGTCCGCGCAGAAAATTTTTGCCGGGATGCAGGCCGCAGGCTGCCGCCCGGCGGCGATCCTGCTGACGCACGCGCATTTTGACCACACGGGCGCGCTCCGCGCGCTGCATGAGGCGCTGCCCGCCGTTCCCATCTACGTCCACCCGGCGGACACGGACGAAACGCGCAACATGAGCCACGGAAATCTCATCTACACCGACACCTATGAGGAGGGCGACACCGTCCGCGCCGGAGCGCTGGAATTCACGGTGCTCGAAACGCCCGGCCATACGCCCGGCTCCGTCACCCTGCGCTGCGGCGGCGCGCTCTTCACCGGCGATACGCTTTTTGCCGGCTCCTGTGGGCGGACGGACTTCGACGGCGGCAGCGCCGAACAGATGCGCGCCTCGCTCCGGCGGCTCGGCCAGCTCCCGGGCGACCTTTCGGTCTATCCCGGCCACGGCGAGAGCAGCACGCTGAGCTATGAGCGCCGTCAGAATCTGTATCTCAGAGAGGCGATGCATCCATGAAGCTGTATCTGAAAGGCCACAACGAGCGCTATCCCGTCGAGCAGCTCCAGATGCAGCTCTTTGGCGACCGCCCCACGCAGTTTGTCGAGACGCCGTTCTCCGGTGAGGACGGCGCCGTTTCCACCCTCCACGACGGAAGGCTCTACCGCACCGCGACCGCAAAGATCACGCTAAACGGCAAGACCGCCTCGTCCTCGCGCCGCATCCGGCTCGAGCAGGCGGACGTGCGCATGACGCGGCGCATTTTGCAGCAGAGCTATTACCTCGCCGCGGTGCAGCTTCTGCCCGAGACGCCGCCATGGGGCGCGCTGTCGGGCGTGCGGCCGACGAAGCTCGCCACAAAGGCGCTCCTGAGCGGCGGCAGCGAGAAGGACGCGGAGCGGATGCTCCGCGACGTGTATTTCGTCACGCCGGAGCGGCGGCGGCTGTGTCTCGACGCCTCGCGCCATACGCTCGAAGCCGCCCGGCTGCTTGAGCCGAACGACCTTTCGGTCTATATCGGCATTCCTTTCTGCCCCACGCGCTGCGCGTACTGCTCGTTCGTGAGCGAATCGGTCGAGCGCTTCGGGGAATTTCTGCCGCCGTATCTCGACTGTCTTCTCCGTGAGATCGAATACACCGGGGCGCTGCTGGCCCGCTCCGGCTGGCACATCCGCAGCCTCTACATGGGCGGCGGCACGCCGACCACGCTCTCCACACCGCAGATGGCGCGGCTGCTGGACGCGATCCGCGGGAGCTTCGACCTCTCGCGCTGTCTGGAATTCACCGTGGAGGGCGGCCGGCCCGACACGCTCGACCTCGAAAAGCTGAAAGCCATCCGCGCGGGCGGCGCAACGCGCATGTCCATCAATCCTCAGACCATGTCCGACAGCGTTCTGCGTGCCATCGGCCGCCGGCACACCGCCGCGCAGACCGTGGAGGCGTTCCGCCTCGCGCAGGAGGCCGGCTTCGACGATATCAACATGGATCTGATCGCGGGCCTGCCCGGCGACACGCCGGAGTCCTTCGCCGCCTCGGTGGATCAGGTGCTGGCCCTCGGGCCAAGCAACGTCACCGTCCACACGCTGGCGCTCAAGAAGGGCGCGGACCTGTTCCAGAAGCGCGTGACGCTTCCGACGCGCGCGGACGTGGCCGAAATGCTCTCCGCCTCCGAACGGCAGCTGCGGGAGGCCGCGTTTGAGCCATACTATCTTTACCGTCAGAAATACATGTCCGGCAGCTTTGAGAACGTCGGCTGGTGCCGCGCGGGCTATACCGGATATTACAACATATACATGATGGAGGAGCTGCACAGCATCCTTTCTCTCGGCGGCGGCGGGATGAACAAGATCAACCTGCCCGCCGGTGCGCTGGAGCGCTTCCACAACCCCAAATATCCGCAGGATTACATCCAGCGGATCGACGATATCCTGCGTCAGAAGGACGAGATCTTCCGCCTTCTGGAGCAGACGCGCGCCTGAGCGCGCACGCCGCAGGCTGCTGCGGCGCGGAAGGAGACTTTATGGATATTCTGTTTTCACATGTTTCCATCGTGACGATGGACGAGCGGATGTCCGTCTGGGTGGACGCCTTTCTGGGCGTCACGGACGGCAAGATCGCCTACATCGGGAAAAACGCGCCGGAGGAAAAGCCGGAGCGCATTCTCGACGGCGCGGGCATGGTGCTGATGCCGGGCCTTGTCAACTGCCACACGCATCTGCCGATGTCGCTGCTGCGCGGCTACGGCGAGGAGCTGCCGCTCTCCGAGTGGCTCAGCCGGAGCATCTTCCCGCAGGAGGAGCGCATGGACGCGCGGAGCGTCAAGGCGGCGGCGCTGCTGTCCATCGCCGAGTGCCTGCGCTTCGGCGTGACCTCCGTCAGCGATATGTATTTCTGCTCGGACGCCGTCGCCGAGGCCGTCGCGGAATCCGGCATCAAAGCCAATCTCTGCCACGCCGTCACGACCGACCGCACCGACGATTTTGACCCCGATACCGACCCCGACTTCCGCGAAGCCGAGGCGCTCCACGACAAATGGCACGGCTATGACGACGGCCGCATCCGGGTTGACTGCGGCATCCACGCGGAATACACCTCGACCTATCCGGCGTGGGAGGCGCTCTCGAAATACGCGCTGGAAAACGGCCTCGGGATGCAGCTGCACCTGTCCGAGACGAAGCAGGAACAGGAGGACTGCGAGGAGCGCTCCGGGCTGACGCCCGCGCAGCTGCTCGACTGTCACCACCTGTTCGACGTGCGCACACAGGCCGCGCACTGCGTCCATCTGACGCAGGAGGACATGCGCCTTCTGGCGCGGCGGCGGGTCTCCGCCGTCCACTGCCCGGTGAGCAATCTCAAGCTCGGCTCCGGCTGCGCCGACGTGCTGGGGATGGTAAAGGCAGGCATGAACGTCTGCCTCGGAACGGATTCCTCCGCGTCCAACAATAACCTCGATCTATTTGAGGAGATGAAGGCGGCGGCGCTCATGGCGAAGGCCGTGTCCGGCGACGCCTCCGCGCTTCCGGCCGAGGCCGTGCTCATGATGGCGACGGTCTGCGGTGCGCGGGCGCAGGGCCGCGAAAAGGAATGCGGTATGCTCAAGACCGGCATGGACGCCGACCTGATCCTACTGGATTTCAACCAGCCGCACCTGATTCCGTGCCACAATGTGCTCTCCAGCCTCGTCTATGCTGCCTCCGGCCATGACGTGGCGCTGACGATGGTGCGCGGTAAGGTGCTTTACGCCGCCGGCAAATACGCCACGATCGACATGGACGCCGTGATGCGCGAGCTTCACGACTACGCCGTCCCGACGGTCTTTGCCGACGCGCATCCCGACGCAGAGGAGGCCGCGGAATGAACGAAAAGAAGGTTCAGAAGCAGACATTTTTGCAGGGCACGGCAGTTCTCGCCATGGCGACCATTCTGGTCAAGCTCATGGGCTTTCTGTTCAAGACCCCGCTCAACAATATCATCGGCTCGACCGGCTTCGGCTATTTCAACACCGCCTATGACGTTTACAACGTCCTGCTCATGATCTCCACCACGGGTCTGCCCGTGGCCATGAGCCGCATGATCTCCGAGGCGCAGGCGCTCGGAAACGAGGCGCAGATCAAGCGCATCTTCAAGACGGCCATCTATGTCTTTATCGCCCTCGGCATCGCCGGAAGCCTTGTGATGCTGGTGTTCTGCCGCCAGCTCTCGGTGATGGTCACGAACAGCGAAAATTCCTGGGCGGCCATCGCGGCGCTGGCGCCGTGCGTGCTGCTGATCTGCCTGATCTCGGCCTACCGGGGCTTCTTCCAGGGCCAGAGCAGCATGACCCCCACCTCCGTCAGCCAGATCTTTGAATCCATCACCCGTCTGGTCGTGGGCCTCGGGCTTGCGTGGCTCGTCATGGAGCTGACCGGCGAGCGCTTCGTCCATAAAAACGGGATCGTCCTCGAGCCGGGCCAGTCCGTCACGGATTACGGCGATATCACGCTTGCCGCGGGCGGCGCGATCCTCGGCGTGACGCTCGGCTGCCTGATCTCGGTGATCTATCTGCACGTCAAATACCGCGGCGCAGGCTCCGCGCTGGCGGACGCCGCCGGAACACCGAAGAGCGGCCGCGCCACCATGAAGGAGCTGCTCTCCATCGCCGTGCCCATTACGCTCGGCTCGGCGGGCCTTCAGATCATCAACCTTTTCGACACCATGATCTATATGCGCCGTCTGGAGCTTGGCCTCGGCTGGAGCGTGGAGATGGCGGAAAACCTCAAGGGCGTCTACAACTATCAGCAGACGATCTTCGCCCTTCCGTGCGCGTTCATCCCGACGATCACCATCGCCTGCATCCCGGCCATCACCGCCGCCCTGACGCGCAGGGAGCTTGACAATGTACGCGCGACGGAGGAATCCGCCATCCGCACCATGGCGCTGGTCGCCATGCCGTGCGCGGCGGGCCTGTTTGCCATGGCGGAGCCGGTCATCCGGCTGCTGTGCACGTCCTACACGCCGGAGCAGCTGGCCGTGGCGACCAAAATGCTCATGATCCTCGGCGTGGCCGTCATCTTCAACTCCCTCGTCCTGCTGTTCAACGCCTTCATGCAGGCGCATGGCGACGTGACCTCGCCGGTCATCAACATGTTCATCGGCGGCATCGTCAAGATCGCGGTCAACTACGTTCTCGTCGGCATTCCCGAGATCAACATCGTCGGCGCGCCGGTCGGGACGCTTGTCTGCTACGTCGTGATCACCGTGCTCAACTACTTTGCCCTGCGCCGCTGCGTCAAGGGCGATCTCCCAATTTTCCGCAACCTGATCCGGCCTCTGATCGCGTCCGCCATCATGGGCGCGGGCACGTTCATGGTCTACCGGGTGCTGCGGACGCTGCTGCCCTCCGGGCGGCTGGCGTGTCTGGCGGCGCTGCTGTTCGCGGTGTGCCTGTACCTCATTCTGGCCGTTGCGCTGCGCTGCATCACCTATGAGGACTGTATGCTTCTTCCAAAAGGAGAAAAAATCGCAAAAATCCTCCGGATCCGGGAAAAAAATTGAATTCCCCCTTGCGAAAGAGAATGAACTATGATAGATTTTATTAGCAAAGACCGCTATGACTTTGACGATCTCGTCCGGCTGGTCGCGCTCCTGCGCGCACCGGGCGGCTGCCCGTGGGACGGCGCACAGACGCATCTTTCCATCCGGCGCAATTTTCTGGAGGAGGCCTACGAGGCCTGTGAGGGCTTCGATCTCGACGACCCGAAGCGGATGTGTGAGGAGCTGGGCGACGTGCTTCTGCAGGTCCTGTTCCACACCGATATCGAGCGCGCCGCCGGGCGCTTCACGCTGGACGACGTGTGCGACGGCGTGTGCAAAAAGCTCGTGTTCCGGCACCCGTTCCTCTTCGGCGAGGCGACCGGCGAAAGCTGGGAGGAGCTGAAGCAGCACGAAAAGGGCCAGACGACCGTGACGGAAACGCTCGACGGCGTGGCGCGTTCGCTGCCCGCCCTCTGGCGCAGCGAAAAGCTCCAGAAAAAAGCGGCAAAGACCGGCTTTTCATGGGAATCCGCTGAAGAAAGTCTGGATAAACTAGACGAAGAGACGGCGGAGCTGCGCCGTGCCGTGGAAACAGGGCAGGACGCGGAGGAGGAGCTTGGCGACGTGCTGTTCGCGGCGGTCAGCGCTGCGATCCGGCTGAACGCCGACCCGGAGCAGGCGCTGCACCGGACGTGCGAAAAATTCATCCGGCGCTTCGGCGCCATGGAGCAGGCCGCGGCGGATGCCGGAAGGTCCCTTTCCGAGCTGACGCGGGACGAGCTTCTCGCCCTTTGGGCGCTTCAAAAGCAGGCGGAGCATTCAAAAGCATAAGATCAACCATCATTTATACGAAAAGAGGAGCTATCATGAATAAAACGGAACTGATCGCAGAGGTCGCCAAGAAGTGCGGCCTGTCCAAGAAGGATGCCGAGAAGGCAGTCAACGCTACATTTGACACCGTGACCGACGCGCTGTGCAGCGGCGAGAAGGTCCAGCTCGTCGGCTTCGGCGGCTTCGAGACCAAGACCCGCGAGGCGCGCATGGGCCGCAACCCCAAGACCAAGGAGTCCATCGAGATCCCCGCGACGACCGTCCCCGTGTTCAAGGCCGGCAAGGCGCTCAAGGACAAGATCGCAAAGTAATTTTTGGACACACCGCCGTGCCGTCGCAAGACGGCACGCTTTTTATCACAGCCCGGCGGACGCTCCCGCCGGAGAACAGGAGGAGCCGGAATGCGTCTGGACAAATACCTGAAAGTCTCGCGTCTCATCAAGCGCCGCACCGTGGCGAACGAGGCCTGCGACAATACGCGCGTGAGCGTCAACGGCAGGCCCGCGAAGGCCTCCTATGACGTGAAGGTCGGCGACCGGATCGAGATCCAGTTCGGCGCGCGGACCGTCGCGGTCGAGGTCCTGCAGGTCGCGGAAAACATCCGCAAGGACGACGCCGTGGGCATGTACCGCGAGATCACGCCCTGAGCCGCACCGCTCTGCGCACAGTTGCACGGAAAATGGCAACTGTGCGCTTTTTTTCGTGCATGGATGAGGGGAACTCCCCAAAAAATCTGCGGACGGCGGCCAGAAAGGCGGCGGCGTCCGCCCTATGGAGGTATTTCTATGACACGAACAGAACGCTTGCAGCTCTGCCGCTGGGCGCCGGAGGACTTCGTCAGCCTCGAGCAGGTCAACGAGAATTTCACCCGTCTGGACGCAGCCGGCGGCAGCTCACAGGACGCCACGGCAACGCTCCGCTACAACCTCGCGCATGAGGAGCTCCAGCACCTGCACGACGGCTGCGCGCCGGTGCGCCAGAAGAATCTGCTGACCGCCGACTTCACAAAGCGCACCGGCCAGCTCGGCGCGCTGCACCAGCTCCAGAACGTCTACGGTACGCCGATGCTCATTCCGTCAGTTGCGGAGACGTTCTCCACCACGGTCGAGGATACGCCGGTGCTGCTGGAAAACTCGCACATTCTCTGCTCCTTCACACCCTCCGGCTACGGCTCCGTCAGTGCCGTCACCATCGGCAATTTTACCGGCGCGAGCGAGCAGGTCGCCGTCAATATTCTTGAGAATGGTCAGGTCGCGGCCACCTCGGAAACGCGTGCCGTCGCCAAAGACGCCGGTCAGACCTTCCCCGTCTCCCTCGACATCGCGCCGGATCGAACCTATACGCTCCAACTGCTCCGCCGTGATGCGGAGGGCTATGCGGCGATCTCCGCCTCCGGCGCGGTCTCGGTCACATTCACCGGCACAGTCTATGAGACCGGCTATTTCGCCACCAAGCCGCTGCCGCTCGGCGCGGGCGGCGCGTTTGAGCTTTGGGT